>QYQJ01000006.1 GCA_007280875.1 Bacteroidota bacterium | reverse complement strand
GTTGTTTACAATTCCCAGGTATTTACGGGTGGTTGTATCAAAACCCTTATCAAATCCGGTAAAGAATTTCCCCAGTAATCCTCTCCTCTTTTGTTTTGGTTTTAAAAGCAGGACACACATCGCCGGACTCAGCGTAACAGCCAGCAGGGCAGAGATCAGAATGGAGGAGGTGAGGGTAAGTGCAAACTGTTTATACATCTGGCCTGTGGTTCCTCCCAGGAAAGTAACCGGGATAAACACGGCAGATAAGACCAGGGTAATGGTGAAGATCGCCCCGGTGATCTCGTGCATCGTGGCTTTGGTAGCTTCGAGCGGGGTCATGCCGTGCTCATCGATCTTCTCCTGAACTGCTTCCAGGACCACGATTGCATCATCCACCACAATTCCGATTGCCAGTACAAGGCCAAAGAGGGTTAACATATTGATGGAAAAACCAAAAAGCTGGAACGCAGCCAGCGCTCCGATCAGGGAAACGGGAACTGTGACAGCCGGGATCAGGGTGGCACGCCAGTCCTGAAGAAAGATAAATACCACGATAAACACCAGGATGAAGGCTTCAAGCAGGGTTTTTAAAACCTCCTCCACAGAAGCGTCCACGAATTCAACGGTGTCCAGTGCTACCTGATAGGACATCCCGGGAGGAAACTGTGCCGCCAGCTCCTGCATGGTAGCGTCGCTCTCCTTCCTGACCTGGACTGCATTGGAACCCGGCGATTGATAGACGGCAATAAACGGGGATGTTTTCCTGTTGAACCGGGAAGTGACGTCATAGCTTTTCAGGCCCAGTTCCACACGTGCTATTTCCTTCATCCTGACCATGGAGCCGTCGGGCTTGGATTTGACGATGATATTTTCAAACTCTTCAACTGTCTGAAGCCTCCCTTCCGCGCGGATCGTATAGGTCAGTTCCTGACCCCTGACAGCCGGATTTTTTCCAATCCCTCCAGCAGCAGCTTCCAGGTTCTGGTCCCGGATTGCGTTTTGAACATCGTCGGTCGTGATCCCAAATCCAGCCATACGTTGAGGATTCAGCCAGATGCGCATGGAGTAGTCATCACCACCAAGCAACGAAACATCGCCGACGCCGTTCAACCGCTTTAATACACTGACGATGTTGATTTGGGCATAATTGCTGAGAAATTTGTATCCGTAGGAGGTGTCTTCCGAAACCAGGGCATAAAGCATCAGGATGCTGGGATTCCTTTTCATGACGATCACACCCCCCTGAACCACCTCCTGGGGAAGAACATTAAAAGCGCGCTGCGCCCGGTTCTGGGTATTGACCGTTGCCATATCAGGATCTGTCCCTACTTCGAAATAGACCGTGATGGTGCACGATCCGTCATTGGCACACTGAGAGGTCATGTACATCATGTTGTCAACCCCATTGATCTGCTCCTCGAGCGGGATCGCAACGGTTTTCTGAACGGTCTCTGCATTGGCTCCGGGGTAGTAAGCAGATACTGAAACCGTTGGAGGAACCACATTAGGATACTGTGCGATCGGGAGATTCATCATGCTGAGAATTCCAACCAGTGTGATCAGGATGGTGATGACGAACGAAAGTACCGGACGTTGTATAAAGGTTTGAAGCATAAAGGCTTACGATTTACGATTGATTATTCACGAAATCATTCATTTTCATTGGTGTTCATGAATGCTTCGCAGTTCGATTTACGATTTACGATTTTTCTTTCTTTCCTGCTTTCCTGCTTTCCTGCATTTCTGCTTTCCTGCATTTCTGCATTTTGAATTATTCTCCTGGCGCAGGTACAGTCAATGTATCCTTTACTTCCACCGGGGTCACCGGCATGCCTTCCCTGATCTTCTGGTATCCTTCCAGCAGGATGCGGGCACCGGGATCCAACCCTTTAGAAACAACCACCGTGTTCCCGATGTACTGCCCGAGGATGACCGGAACCCGGGTCACTTTATTGGCTGTATCCAGGATGAAAACAAAGTACTTGTCCTGGATCTGCTGGATGGTGCTTTGCGGGATTACCACGGCATCCTCTTTTTCGTTCAGGATCAGTTTTACCCTGGCGAACGTTCCCGGCTTGATGATCCCCTTCGGATTGGAGAATACAGCCCGCATCGCAATTGCTCCCGTAGCAGGATCGATGGTTCTTCCTATAAAATCTACTTCTCCTGCGAGTGAATACTCTTTATTATCGGATAGCGTCAGATAGACCTTGATGGGAGCCTCCCCCCGCTTTTCGATTACCTGTTCGTTTTCCGCTATCCATCGGACGATCCGGAGGTAGTCAGTTTCATTCATCTGGAAATTGATATAGATCGGATCAACCGCTGAGACCGTTGCGAGCAGGGTGCTCTCCCCCCGTCCGACCAGGTTACCGGGACGCACATCAACCGCTCCGATATACCCGGTAATCGGACTGATGATGGTGGTGTAGGAGAGATTGAGATTGGACTGCCGGAGGTCGGCTTTGGCACTTTCGACGGCTGCCTTTGCCTGTTTCTCCTGCGTTACGGCGACATCGAAGTCATTCTGGCTGATGGCGCTGGTAGCAACAAGAGGTCTCAACCTCTCCACGTTGAGTTTTGAATACTCCCAGGCAGCCTCCTTGTTGGCAAGATCGGCCTGCGAAAAATTGACATTATTGATGTACTGGTCTTTTTCAATCGTAAAGAGGACCTGCCCTTTCCGAACAATTGAACCCTCCTGGAAAGACCAGTTTTCCAGGTATCCTTCCACACGCGCACGGATTTCAACAGTCGGAATTCCTTCAGCCTGTCCCACCATTTCCAGGTAAACCGGGACACTGGTTCCTGTAACGGTCATGACGCTGAAGGAAGGGGGTTGCTGGATGTTCTTGTTGTCCTGTTTACAGCCGGAAAGTCCAACCATCAGAACTCCTGATGATGCCATGAAGAGTAAGGAGAATACTGCTTTGTAATTCATATGACAGGGAAATTATTTAGGCCAAAAGTAAAAAAATATCTGATGAATAATGGTTATTTTTGCTCGCTCACCGGATTTCTTCGTTTTTCAGGATTGGTTTCAGAATGGATTTCAAAACAACTTTTTTATTGTTATTTGTCTGGTTTCCGCTGATTGTGTCGGCCCAGGATACGGTGTGTAGTGAACGGGTATTGCAGCATGCTTCCATACTATTTCAAGAATCTGAATCCGCCACACAGGCCAACAGCAATGCCATTCTTATGCAATTAGCTGCGGCCATGGATAAGAGCCCCTTCCAGGTACGGATCCGTATTTCGTTTGAGCAGATACTCGAGGTTCATAGTTCTGCCATGAAGAACCCGGATGTATTAATTCGGATAACTGATGTTGACCCGTTTCAGGCTCCTCTCTACCGGAGCTTCTCTATGAGGGAAGTACTCACACCCGATCTGGTAAACTGCCACCTGAACCTGATTGATCTGCCCGACAGTAATATCCTGAGGCAATTCTTGCTGACCAACCTGGAGATCGGCCAGCTTGCTTACGGATATACAAGCCACGAAATACCCATTGTACAACCGGGGAAACTCTCAGTTACCCTGAGTGATGTCACATTTCACTTCAGCGACAGGGCCCTGGAAAAATTTCATGAGCGGATCAGGTTGATCCATGACTACTATGCTGCCACTTCGTTGACTGATTCCCTGTTACGCCTGACTGACCAATGGGATCCGGTATCGACAAAAGACCTCCCTGCGAAGTACATCCGGCTGATGGAGATCAACCGGGTGGTCCGGTTAATCGGGAACCACCGCTTCGGGGAGCAGCTATCGCTCGGGGAAAACGATCCGGAACACCTTTCGGAGAAGTTTCTGAAGCTGGATAAATTCTCTCGCAGCGCAACGATGACAGTTGAAGAGCAACTTGCGGATCCCTCACCGCTGGAGTGGACCGGATCGTTGAAGGAACTTTCCGAAACTTATGTCTTACATCTTATAGCCTATATCCGCAAGTCCATGCTACTGAACAGAGAGCGGGGAGGGATCTACCGCGAGTACCTTGATACCTGGTTTCAGATCCATGGATTTGATCAGGAGGCGAAAATCTTTTCGAGTCTGGTTCAGAAAATGTATCCGGCCGAGGATCCGGCTGCAGCGATCTCCCGGATATCCCGATCGGTGTGTGATGCCTCGTTCCGTTCAGCCCTCCGGCTCATCAGCGAATCCGATTATGCTGCTGCGATCCTGCTCCTGCAGGTCACCGGCTCTTTCCGGGACCATAACCCCTCCGGGAAGGAATTGCCGGATCCCGGACCCATGCTGGTAGAAGCAGTCAAAGGGATCTATGCCTCTTACCTGGGTATTGCGGAGAGCTGTATTGAGCAGCAGAAATGGCAGATGGCCGATACGTATATCCGCCGGGCGGAAGAGTACCTGACAGAGTTTGAGGGGGTGATCCCGGCCGACACCATGTTTCAGCGGGTATCCGGTAAGCTGTTTAACCGCCGGCTGGAAGGATGTGACGGCATTCTTGCTGAGAAGCGGTTCCAGGATGCATATGATTGTTACCAGTACTTTATGGAGAGCTATCCTCCTACCATGGTCGCCTATGTGGAGGAGCATCTGGCATCGCGGAAGCAGCTGGCGGTCAAGGGTCTGTTTCTGGAGGAGCGGAGCCGCATTTTGGAGCTGATGCGACAACGGGAACCCGACAGTGCTCTGGTACTTTATGATCAAGCCTGCAGGTATTCGGATATGATCCGGTCGGATCAGGAGGTCACATCGGCCAGGGCAGATCTGGATAGCCGGATGTTGCCGGTCCGGTACAGTCAGCTGGCCGACCGGGGGAAATACCTCTATCTTACCTACAACCACGAAGAGGCATTCCAAACCTTCAACCGGTTAAAGGATGTGGGTGAGATACTGGGGATCCCGTTGGACACGGTCATCGGGAACATGTACATGGAGTGTTACAAACACCATATGCTTAATGAGATCTCCATGGCTACGGGGATGATCTGGAAGGATGAATTCGACCAGGCGAGAGAATATGCCCGTGAAGTGGAGAGTGTGATGGATCTATATAACCTCGAGACCGATCCGGATCTTCAGGCGGCTCTCCGGAATTACCGGCAGAAGATCGATCTGAAGGTTTGCCTGAACCTGAAGGAGGAATCAGAGATGCTGTCGATCCGGGCACGGAGGAACATCGAACTGAAGCAGTTTGATCTGGCCGTCAAACAGCTGGGTGAAGCCAGGCAACTGGTAAGGCAGCATCCCGAATGCGGGATTGATCTCCTTGCCATTGAAGAGACAATCAGAAGATACCTCTCGGCAGCATTTTACCAGGAAAAACAGCAGGAGGCCCGGCACCAGGTAGCTCTGGGGAATTACCCGGAAGCGTTGCAGCTGGTCAGCGATAATGAGCGGTTCTATCGCCATAAAGGACTTGAGCAGTTTGGTGTTCCCTTTAGTTCTCCGCTTGATTTTGTAGTTGAATCCTCCCGTGTTCCCCTTTTCCTGGAGGCTATCCGGTTTTTTCTGCAGGGGAACGATATCTCAGCTGCATGGAACTGCCTGACCTGGCTGCGGAGTGAGAATGTGGAGGCAAAGGATGTCAGGGAGTATCAGGAGAGCATAGGCAGCGTGATGGCGTCGAGGGATTTTACCCAATTCCCCGGAGGAAATCCCGATGAACGAGTCAGAATCTTTACCGGTGGCAACCGCTGGTTTGCTAAATTTGCATCGGCTTATACCGATCGATGGAGCCAGTTACAAACGGAAAAATCCCTCAAAACACCGTGAAACCATGAACCGAAACCTTCTGTTGATAAGCAACTCAACCAATGCCGGAGAGGATTACCTGGCATGGCCGGGACCCCATCTCCGGTCATTTTATCATGGATACGGTGTGAAAGATATACTTTTCGTTCCGTATGCCGGGGTAAACCTCGCTCCCCAGAGCGTGGAAAAATCGTTCGATGTTTATGAAAAGAGGGTGGCGGCGGTGTTCGGCGAACTCGGACTCGGACTCCATTCCATTCACCGGGAAGCCGACCCTGTTGCAGCGGTCCGAAATGCCGAAGCCATCGCAGTAGGAGGTGGAAACACCTTCCACCTGGTAAAAATGATGCACGAAACAGGGAGTATGCAGGCCATCAGGGACCGGGTTTTGCAGGGCATCCCCTATGCCGGCTGGAGTGCCGGATCCAATGTAGCCTGTCCCACTATGAAGACCACCAACGACATGCCCATCAGCGAACCACCCTCCTTCAGCTGCCTGAACCTGATCCCCTTCCAGATCAATCCGCATTACCTGGACGCCAATCCGGCCGGACATGCCGGAGAGACACGTGAACAGCGGATCCTGGAATTCCTGACGGTCAACCGCGACATGTATGTAGCAGGGTTGCGTGAAGGGTGTCTGCTGAAGGTGACCGGTGATAAAATGGAACTGGTCGGGAGCCGCCCGCTGCGGATATTCAAATATGGCGAAGAGACCCGGGAACTGCATGCCGGGGAGGATCTGGGGTTTCTGTTGAATCCCTAAAAAAATCTGAAAATCGGAGATCAGTACTTGATGATCTTCTCCACTATAGGCTTCTTCCCCGGTGCTTCAAACCGGATGAAATAGATACCCGGTGAGAGCCGGCTGATATCGAGTGTACTGATCCCGGTCCCGGTCCCGGCCCGGTGCTTATACAGGACGGTACGTCCCCCCGGCTCCACGATGGTGACATCCAACTCTTTTTCCTGTGATTCGATGGTGATCCTTCCCGATGTCGGATTTGGATAAAACAACACGGCCGGGGGTTCGGGCAGGTTGCCGGATCCCGGATCCCGGATCCCTGTAAAAGGCGGTTTTACAAACTTTTTTGTAGTGTACAGCCGGTATTCACCCGGTTGAAGCTGCAGGGGGTCAGCGGGATCGGATACCGAGAGGGAATCCCCGGTCCAGTATTCATACCAGATTCCCGGTTTTGTAAAATTTGGAATGATCCCGTTTTCCTCTACATCAAAATTTCCCAGAACCACCACATCCATGTCCGCATGCCGGAGGATGACGGATTTCATGGAGGCAGCGACATGCAGCGTAAAATCATCTGTGACAAAAGCAGGCTCCTCCTTTTTCAGGGCAATCAGGGAAGAAAAGACATTGTACAGATACCGTCTTCTCCATTCGGTGTAATAATCCCATCGGATGGGTTTGGGCGCCAGACGGGATTCGGCCGTACCGGTGGGGTAATTGATCGAGAAATCATACCCCAGCTCCCCGAACTCCCAGATCATTTTCGGCCCCGGAATGGTAAAGTAAAAATTGGCTGCCAGTTCCACCCGTTTGAGGGCTGTGAAGGTATCTTTGACATTGTATGGCGGAAGGGTGGCATTGCCGTAAGAGATGTTCTTGAACATCATCCGTTCTTCATCGTGACTCTCCATATAGGCGACCAAATGCGGTGAGGCCCATCCGCGTGCCTGGTAAGAAGCCCAGGAGAAGTCGGATTTACCGCTCTGGTTCCAGCCCATGGCACCCTCAGCGTAAGGCCCGGTCATGTTTCCCCAGAGCATCATGCCTGAGGCAGCCAGCACCTTCTCCTCGCTGTTATCGGCGAAATGCTCGAGGATGTTGTATGCAAGGGGGTTCACCGACCGGATCACGGAGTCGTAATGGTTCAGGATTGCGATCCGGGAGGCATCGTACTGGCCCCAGAGTGAAACATTATTGGGGTAAGAATCCTTTTGGGTGAATCCTTTGGATAGGTCGAACCGGTAACCGTCCACATGATACTCCTCCAGCCAGTACCGGATCAGCCGGTCCATATACTGTCGCGTCTCCCCGCTTTCATGGTTGAAATCATAGCCTACATTGAAGGGGTGTTTTGGTATCTGGTTGAACCAGGGGTTGTTGGCAGCCGGTCGCTGGAATATCGGATCCCAGTATAACATGACCAGTGGGGACTGGCCGAACTGGTGGTTGCACACAATGTCGAGAATAACAGCAATTCCTTTTTCGTGAGCTGCATCAACCAGTTGTTTGAAGGTGTTTTTCGGGCCGTAATATTTATCAACTGCATAGGAGAAATCGGGATTATACCCCCACGAGCTGTTCCCTTCAAACTCCATGATCGGCATCAGTTCAATGGCATTCACTCCCAGCCGGGAGAGGTAGTCCAGGGTATCTGCCAGGGAGTTGAAGGTGTGGGCGGCCGTAAAGTCACGGAGCAACAGTTCATAAATCACCAGGTCGCTTACATCCGGTGGATCAAACGAAGCCGTATCCCATGGATAAGGTTTCTGACCTGTTTGCAGAATGGTCGCAATGCCGGTAGTCAGTCCGGTGGGGTAGGGGATCAGGTTGGGATAGGTAGCGGATGTGATATAGATATCGTTTGGATCGCTCACCTTATCGGCGTAAGGATCGCCCACCCGTAATGTACCGTCAACGAAATACTGGAACCGGTACTCCTGGAGTGGCGTCAGGTTGTTCAACCGGATCCAGTAACGGGTTCCATCCGGCGTCAGGTTCATGTAAAAAAGAGAGTCTGCTTTCCAGTTGGTAAAATCGCCGATGGCAAAGCAGTATGACTTCTCCGGGGCATACAGCGAGAGAATGGCTGTTTCCGGATCAACATAGTTGATTCCGTCGATGACTCCTGCCGGAAGCTCCGCTACGGGTGGAGGGGGGATCACCCGGTAAGAAAAGGAGTCGGCAACAGAGCCGGTATCGTTTTTTGCCACAATCCTGATCCACTCTTCGGTCCAGAACGAGCTGGTTGTAGCCGGAAGGGTATCGGAGATCACAGTACCGGCGACCGATTTCAGCAGGGTGTCATTTCTGTATAGGAGAAGGGAGTCGGCCAGGGGGCTTTTGGCCAGTACAGGGATGGAATCGCCGGGAAGCAGTAGCAGTTCTTTTTGATCAGGAAGGATGATATTCACGCTCAGCGTTGCCGGATAGACATCTGCGAAGATGTCACTCCCATCCTCATTCCGGCCGGACCGGGACCCGTCGGCGTTACGAAACACAAAGGCCAGCTGCTGGATCACTTCCCCTGCCGGAACCCCATAATATTCACGGATCGAAGGGATTATCCTGAGTTCCCAGAGATTATCTCCCAGGGGGATAAGCTGCGCTTTAAGTATGTTTTCATTCCAGGCAGCGACCACATACTTCCAGTCAGTGGGGCTGGTGCTGAGGTTCGTAATGACTCCTGTGTGCGCATAGAGGGGCGGAGGGACATCGGCCAGTCCGCCATTTCCCTGGGTAGCATCAAAGAATACAACGCAGGAATCAAGATCGGTCGGAAATTCAGGTTCGGTTACCACAACCTGTGCCGGAGAGAATCCGGCTGACAGGATCAGCAACAACAGAGCAGTAAATTGCAGGACAAGTTTGTTCATGGAATTTCAGATGGTTTCTCCAAAGGTAAAAAAAACTTCAGATTCGTTGACAGCAAGCAGTTTTATTCCTATTTTCGTACGGATATCCTGATTACTATGGAACGGTTGATACGTATAGTTCTTGCCGGAGTTTTTCTGGTATTGTCCTCCTGCAAGGATAGCAACCCGCAGGAGCCTGATCAGATCCAACCCGAGACGCCTTCCTGGAAAACTTTCAGCAAAGGGGTGGATCTATCCTATGTAAATGAGATTGAGGATTTTGGTGGAGTATATTCCGACTCGGGAGAGGTGCGGGATCCCTTCCGGATTTTTCATGATCATGGAGCCAACACGGTTCGGGTCCGTTTGTGGCATAATCCGCAATGGGTCGGGGAACTGACCGGCGGAGCGCTGTACAGTGACCTGGCGGATGTGGAGAAGACCATCACCCGGGCAAAAGCGCTGGGGATGGCGGTGAACCTGGATATACACTATTCCGACACCTGGGCCGATCCTTCCCATCAGGAAACTCCGGAAGCCTGGAACGGGCTGGCACTGGAAACCCTTTGCGATTCCGTTTATAATTACACCCTGGCTGTCCTGCAGCACCTGGCAATGAAAGGGCTTACACCAGAAATGGTGCAGATAGGGAATGAAACCAACAGCGGGATGCTTTATCCGGTTGGGAAGGTCGAAAACGATAACTGGATCCCTTTTGGTACGTTACTTAACGCCGGTATCAAGGCGGTCCGGGATTTCTCCGTCAACGCGAAGATAAAACCCCTGATCATCCTGCATGTGGCGCAATTTCAAAACTCCCGGTGGTGGATCGATCAGGTGATCCATGCAGGGAAGGTCACTGATTTCGATATCCTGGGGATCTCCCATTATGCAAAATGGTCAACTATTTCACAGCTCTCCCAGATCACCGCCATAACCAGAGAGATCAGGACCAGCTTTGGCAAACGGGTGATGGTAGTGGAAACAGCCTGCCCCTGGACCGGAGAGGATGCCGATCAGTACCCCAATATCTTCGGACCTTCCGACAGTATAGCCGGGTATCCGTTAACCCCTGAAGGACAGATGAACTACCTGAACGCATTGACCCGGGCTGTACTGGATGGCGGCGCAACCGGTTGTATGTACTGGGAACCGGCCTGGATTACCTCTTCCATGAAGGATAATTGGGGCACCGGATCGGCCTGGGATAACTGCTCCCTGTTTGATTTCCAGGGTCGTACGCTGATTTCAATAGAATATTTGCAAATGCCGGCATCATTTTAAAAATTTGTTACATCGAATCTTATTCTTATTATATTTGCATGTTTTCGTGAAAAACCCAATTTAACGTATCTAAATATTTCATTATCAGGATGTGAAATAGGTTCAAACTGGCATATAATAATGTGTACAATTAAATAACGGATGTTTAACTTTTAACAAAAACCTTTTATGAAGAAAAGTGTACTATGGTTACGTAATCTGTTTCTTCTCTTTTCCTTCCTGTCCGTATCCCTTCTTTACGGGCAAGAAATGACGGTTAAAGGGATTGTAACGGATGCAGCAGATGGAAGTTCTCTGCCGGGCGTAACGGTGATGATCAAAGGATCAACCGTTGGTGTAGCCACGGATATCAGTGGGAATTTTTCGCTGCAGGCAAAGCCTGGCGATGTGCTGGTCTTCTCTTTTGTCGGGTATGAGCCCCAGGAGATAACGATTACAGACCAGACCAACCTTGTGATCGGCTTGAAAACAGCCGTAAAATTCCTGAACGAATTGGTTGTGATCGGCTATGGTACGGTCAAGAAGCAGGATGCAACCGGTTCTGTATCTGTTATTGATGATCAAAGTTTCAACCGGGGGAATGTCATTTCTCCTCAGGAGCAGATCATCGGGAAAATCCCTGGTGTTACTGTAACCACCCTTGGAGGTGCGCCCGGTGGAAATGCTTCTATCCGGATCCGTGGCGGCTCTTCACTGCATGCCTCCAACGATCCCCTTATGGTCATCGACGGGGTTCCTATCGATAATACAGCTACATCGGGGGCCCGTGGGACCCTCAGCATGATTAATCCGGATGAGATTGAGAGCTATACGGTACTGAAGGATGCTTCGGCAACAGCCATCTATGGTTCACGGGCTTCCAACGGGGTTATCATCATCACTACCAAGAAAGGAGTCCCCGGATCCAAGAAATTCGGTTTGGAGTATTCAGGGAAAATAGGTCTTTCCACCGTGCCAAAGATTTATTCGGTGCTTGACGGGGATGAATTCAGAGCACTGGTGAAGGAGCGTTATCCCAACCGGCCTGATGTGGACACCCTGCTGGGAACCCAGAGCACCAACTGGCAGAAGGAGATCTACCGGTCGGCCATTATGACCGATCATAACCTGGCCTTTACCGGCTCCATAAGCACGATGCCCTACCGGGTCTCTGTCGGGTATCTGTTCCAGGATGGAACAATAAAAACTGATAACTTTCAGAGGTTCTCGGCAGGGCTAAACCTGAGTCCCGCTTTTTTTGACAACTATCTGAAAGTAACGGTAAATGCAAAATATTTCCGTGAATCAAACTATTTTGCCGATCAGGGTGCGATTGGCGCTGCCATTGCATTTGACCCTACAAAACCGGTCATGGCAGATAACAAATTCGGAGGTTACTGGGCCTGGCTGCAACCCGGAGGTACACTTCCGGTTGATCAGGCAACTACAAATCCACTTGCCCTTCTGAATCTCCGCAAGGATAAGTCAGTTGCAAACCGGTTTCTGGGGAATGTACAAATTGATTATAAACTCCATTTCTTCCCGGATTTGCGGGCAGTCCTGAACCTCGGTCTGGATTACATATCCACCAGCGGCACCCGTGTGATACCGGAATATGCTTCCTGGGCTTTCTTCCGGAAAGGATGGGATACCAAATACGACCAGAAAAAGGATAACCGGCTGCTCGATTTTTATCTCAACTACGTCAAGGATGTCAAATCGATCAAGAGCAAATTTGATGTCATGGCAGGATATTCCTACCAGCGCTTTTTTGTTGAAGCAAACACGTACAATAACAATATCCCGCACGATACCTCTTACTACGAATGGTTACCCATAAAAAAGGAGTATGTCCTGCTCTCTTTTTACGGACGGTTCAATTATACACTGATGGATCGCTATCTGCTGACCTTTACCTTACGTAATGACGGTTCGTCAAAATTTGCCAAAGACGACCGCTGGGGCCTCTTCCCGTCGTTGGCGCTGGCATGGAAAATCAACGATGAGAAGTTCCTGCGGGATTCAAAAGTGGTCTCCCAGCTGAAACTCAGACTGGGCTTTGGCCAGACCGGTCAGCAGGATATCGGTGATAACTGGTACCCCTCCCTG
Source organism: Bacteroidota bacterium (assembly GCA_007280875.1). Taxonomy (GTDB): domain Bacteria; phylum Bacteroidota; class Bacteroidia; order Bacteroidales; family FEN-979; genus QYOJ01. Next base: position 22,609 of record QYQJ01000006.1, on the reverse strand, counting down.
CCGCTTTATGTTGAAAGCAACCAGTTTGCGATGTACGAATTCGGAAATGTTTATTATGTTACGCTGCGTCCAAACGGCTATGATGCCGGTATCAAATGGGAGAAAACTACTACCTGGAATGCCGGCCTTGATTTTGGATTCCTGGAAGACAGGATCTACGGTAGCATCGATTACTATCTGCGATATACCTCCGACCTGTTGAACTATGTACCTGTCCCCGCAGGGACAAACCTCCAGAACTACATCTGGACCAACGTGGGTGACATGGTAAACAACGGGGTGGAGTTTGCTATCAACGCCAAACCGGTGGTGACCAACGACTGGAAGTGGGAGATTGGTTTCAACACGGCTTACAATCACAATGAGATCACGAAACTGACCCTGTACGAGGATCCAAACTACCTCGGATATTTCATCGGAGGGATCAGCGGCGGTGTCGGGAATACGGTGCAGATTCTCAGCGTAGGATATGCTCCGTTCGATTTCTTCGTTTATCAGCAGGTTTATGATGATGCCGGAAACCCGATAGAAGGGTTGTATGTAGACCGGAACAACGATGGAAAGATCACGGATGCCGACCGGTACCACTACAAAAATCCGAGTCCCGATTTTACCTTAGGGATCTCCACTTCGCTCCGTTATAAGAAATGGAGTCTGGCTGCAGCAGGCCATGCGATGATCGGAAATTATGTTTACAACAACGTGCAGGCCAACCGGGGGGTTTACAACAACCTCTTCCGTCCGGAAGGCCCTTATCTCGGTAACGTGACTACCGATGTGTACGACATCAATTTCGTCAATCAGCAGTATCTTTCGGATTATTATGTCCAGGACGCCTCTTTCTTCAAACTCGATTACCTGACCCTGGGATATGACTTCGGGAACCTGGCGAAGAATACGGCTCATCTGCGCCTCTCCTTCACCGTGAACAACCTGTTCACCATAACCCAGTACAAGGGTATTGACCCGGAAGTCAACCTGGGAACTACGAGAGGGATCGACAACAATATGTATCCCCGTTCCAGGGCATTTGTTTTGGGCGTAAATCTTTCCTTTTAACGTATAAAACCGAAAAGCAATGAAACGAAATTATAAAATAGCAATCCTGTTTATGGCTTTAGCAATGGTTCTTGGTTCCTGCGTCAAGGATCTGAATACCAAGCCATTAAATCCACTTGAATTGACGTCAGAGGACGTGTACAAAGACGCCAATAACTACATCCTGGTGCTTGCCAAGTTGTATGCCGGATTGGCCCTTTCGGGACAGCAGGGACCGGCAGGGAATCCGGATATCGCTGGTATCGATGAAGGGTTCGGGGAGTACCTCCGTGGCTACTGGTATCACCAGGAGCTAAGCACCGATGAAGCGGTCATCGGCTGGAACGACCAGACCATTAAGGACTTTCACTCCCAGAACTGGGGTTCCAGTGATGTCTTTATCTCTGCTATGTACTACCGGATCTATTACCAGATCTGTCTGTGCAATGAATTCATCCGGGAAACGACTCCTGAAAAGCTTAGCGAACGCGGCATTACCGGTCCGATCCTGACCGATATTGCCCATTACCGGGCAGAAGCCAGGTTCCTGCGGGCGCTGAGTTATTACCACGCTCTCGATCTCTTCGGCAATGTTCCGTTTGTGACCGATGCCGACCCGGTAGGAAAATTCTTTCCTCAGCAAATCATGAGGGCAAGCCTGTTTGATTACCTCGACGCAGAGTTGAACGCCATCGAACCATTACTGATCGATGCCCGGCAAAATGAGTACGGCCGGGCCGATAAAGCAGCGGTATGGGCGCTTCTTGCAAAACTGTACCTGAATGCCGAGGTCTACAAAGGCTCCAACCGGTATACCGATTGCGTGAACAACTGCGTGAAGATCATCAATGCGGGTTATTCCCTGGATCCCGAGTACCAGAATCTTTTCCTGGCTGATAACCACAATACCCCCGAGTCTATTTTCACGATCAATTTTGATGGGCTGCGCACCCAGACCTGGGGTGGTACCACCTTCATCATTCATGCTGCGATTGGCGGAAGTATGGTACCGGCCGATTTCGGCGTAGGTGGCGGATGGGGAGGAACCCGGACAACCAAGTCGCTCGTTCAGAAGTTCTACCCGGAAATCAAGAACGGTCTCTACCATTCTCCCATTCCCCCGAAGAGTGCAGCGGCCTACACGTTGTTGTACTGTCCCGGCTCTTACCAGGGATGGGATCCGACCAACACCACCACTGTTTTGGCTTCGGCGTTGAATGACGGGAATTTTGAAGGCTATCTATACTTCCCCGACGCCAATACGGAGTTCAAGTTCTGTGTGAATCCAAACTGGGATCTGAATTACGGAGACGATAACGGAGACGGGACACTGGAACAGAACGGAGCGAATATTGTCGCTGCCGACGCAGGCTATTACAAGGTAAACGTGGATCTCAACAACCTCACCTACACCAAGATGAACACAACCTGGGGCGTGATTGGCTCAGCCACAGCTGGGGGTTGGGATAGTGACCAGAATATGGATTACGACGCCACTGGCGGAGTATGGGTGGCCACCCTGGACCTGACTGTAGGGGAGATCAAGTTCCGTGCAAACGATAGCTGGGATCTCAACTACGGCGACGACGGCGCAAACGGGATTTTGGAGCAGAATGGCGCCAACATAGCCATTCCGGAAGCCGGAACCTATGTGATCACCATGAAACTGGGTATCCCTGATTATACCTATTCCGTTGTCAGGAACAGCTACGATAAGCGGGCGATGTTCTGGACCGATGGTCAGTCGCTGGATATCAATGATATAGGTACGTTTACCGACGGATATGCCATTGCCAAATTCAAAAACGTGACCAGTACGGGTCAGCCGGGTTCGGATCAGACCTTTGTAGATAACGACTTCATCCTCTTCCGGTTGGCCGATGTATACCTCATGTACGCTGAAGCCGTACTGCGGGGTGGCGGAGGCTCTGAAGCCCAGGCATTGCAATATGTCAATGACGTGAGAACACGGGCCTATGGAGATGAATTAGGCAATATCACACAGGCTGATCTCACGCTAGACTTCATCCTGGATGAGCGTGCCCGCGAACTTTACTGGGAAGCTACGCGCCGGACCGACCTGGTCAGGTATGGTAAATTTACGGGAGGTGACTATATATGGCAATGGAAAGGCGGAACGCAGGCAGGTAGCTCAACAAGTTCCATCTACAACATCTTCCCGCTCCCGGCTTCCGATGTTTCAGCCAATCCAAACCTGAAACAAAATCCTGGATATTAACCTGTAAAACCGATGTCTATGAAAAAGATAACATTTTTTCTGATAATTGTGGGTTTGTTCACTCTTGCAGGATGTAAGAAGGTGGACAAAACCGAACTCAGCTCCAAGCCGAATGCAGCGGTGTTGAAGTTGCAGGATGGCGCTGTGATCGTTCTTCTGCTTGAGAATCAAAATGTCCCGATCATTTTTCAATGGGATACAGCCAACTATGGTCCTCAACTGGTGGTAACCTACACCCTGCAGATGGACAAACAGGGGAATAACTTCGCTGATGCCGTGGCCGTTGGAGCAGTTACCCATGCAAAAGAGCTGACCATTGTGACCAGTGACTTTAACAACAAGCTGTTACCCTATCTTCCCGATCCGGCAGTTCCGGAACCCATTGCGCTGGAGTTCAGGGTGAAGACGGCTGTCAACCCCAATGTAAATCCACTCTACTCTGCAGTGATCAAGCAAACCATCACACCCTATTATGTCCCGGTGGTCTATCCGATCCTCAACGTACCCGGAAGCTACCAGGGATGGAATCCGGCCGACTCCAATACCGCCATCGCATCTCTGAAGTCGAACGACCTGTATGAAGGATTCCTCTGGTTCGCAGACGATAACACCGAATATAAGTTTGCCAAAGGCAGCTGGGATGAGAACTGGGGGGATGATAACGCCGATGGCACCCTGGACCCCGGTGGCGCTAACATTATCGCCGCGGTCGCCGGTTATTACAAGCTGAATGCCGATCTCATTGCACTGACGCATTCTGCCCTCCGAACAGAATGGGGTGTTATAGGAAGCGCGACACCCGGAGGCTGGGACGCCTCTACCCCGATGACCTATGATGTAGAGACCCAGCACTGGACGGTTACTATGGATCTGACAGCCGACGAGTTCAAGTTCCGCGCCAACGATGCCTGGGATCTTAATTACGGAGACAACCTGGGCAATGGAATCCTGCAGCAGGATGGCGCCAATATCCCGGTACCTGCCGCTGGTAACTACACCATCACGCTTGAGCTGAATAAACCGATCTACAAGTACAAACTGAAGGCGAATTAACCTTTTCGGGGATTTCTGAGGACCCCTCCCCATCCCCTCCCCTTCAAGGGGAGGGCCAGGGAGGGGTCTTTTTTTGAGAAGGTTTGCAGAGGCTATCCTGCGTGTTAGTGTTCCCTTTTTAATACCAGTGCACTGAGGGGATTTAGCCCTACAGAATCGCCGGATATGATCCCTCCATGAAGCAGGTCAGTATAGCCGGTATTTCCAGGTAGATCAAATGACACCGGGCGGGGTTCAAGATTGAACAGGACCAGGATTTCGTTCCGGCCGTCATATCTCCGGTAGCCCAGTTTATTCCCCTCAGCGATCAGGAACTCCACTTGCCCGATGGCAAGAACGGGATTACTCTTCCGGATGTCGATCAGCTTTTTATAGAATTCAAACTGCTCCCTGTCAAAGCCAACGGAATCATAAAGTTTTTTCCCTTTCCGGATATTGGTCCGGGTCTCGGGATCAAATGCCATACCCTCCCACCAGAGGGGTTTCCGGCAATCGGGATCATCGGCTCCCCACATGCCCATCTCTTCGCCATTCCAGATATGCGGAGCTCCAGGGATGGTGAAGAGGTGGACCAGATAGAGCCGGAGCCGTTGATAGGTCTCTGCATCCGGCTTCCCGGTTTTGAATTTCGCGTTATCCCGCGGATTTGCCTGGTATTTGTACTTGTGTGGATTGTAGAAGCTGGTCAGTAGTCTCGGGGCATCGTGTGTTGAAGAGACGTTCATCATGGCATGCAGGGTCGCAGGCTTCATCCGGTTCCACTGAAGTTCGAGGCTGTCCTTCAGCTGCTTTGCATCAATCGGTGTTCCGGTTTTCGCAAAGAAATACCGTGCCGGCCGGTAGACCTGGTAGAACATCACCGCGTCAAACACATCACCGTTCACATAGGGGACCGGATCCATCAGAGTTTCGGGATAATCCTCCCACCAGATCTCTCCCACCAGGTAAGCCTCCGGCTGGATCGACCGGACAAACTTCCGGTAGTCTCGCCAGAACTTCAGCCCGATCTGATCAGCCACATCCAGGCGGAACCCGTCGATGCCTCTGGCGGTATCACCATCAGGAGCCAGCCACCGGCGCGTGACATCAAAAATATGCGCTTTGGCAGCCGGATTTATGTCCCCTTCGTAGGGACGACCATTCTCACGGGGTGCCGCGACATCCACTTTTCTCAGTTCGGGCAGGTTTTTAATATCCAGCCACCCTTTGTAGGTAAACTCGTTCACGGCGGTGGTGGAGTCATCGAACGAAAGGATCTCATACCACTCTTTAACCTTCGATTTTGACTGGTTCTTCAGGATATCCTGCCACGCCCAGAAGAGCACCCCGGTATGGTTCCACGAGTAATCCATGATCACCTGCATCCCGCGTCTGTGAGCTTCTTCCACCACCCTGAGAAACAGCTTATCAGCCGAAGTCCACTGCCAGGTGGAGGGATCGGCGGGATCTTCCGATTCCATGATCCGGAGATCTCCCTCCGGATCGGGCCCGAAATTGATATCCACGTGATGGTAGTTCCGGGCATCGTATTTATGCAGCGAAGGAGCGTCGTTGATGGGATTCAGGTAAATAGCCGTGATGCCCAGATCCTGCAGGTAATCCAGTTTGTCCAGTACCCCCTGCAGGTCGCCCCCGTACCGCCGGTACTGCAGGTTGTCGTAAAAGGGTTTCCCGGTTCGTTCTGCCCACGATTCCTTGGCATACCAGTCGTGGCCCCAGGGGGTAACCGACCATCCGGCTGGCGCAAGCTGTCCCATAGGCGGAATGCTGATCGTGGCCGGGGTCGGATCATTTGACGGGTCACCATTGTGAAACCGTTCGACGAAGACCTGGTACCAGACCGCATCCTTAGCCCAGGCAGGCGGCTCATTCAACGGGGTCGGTTTATGTTTTGGAGCACATCCGGCCATGCACAGAATGATTAGCAGTGGTACTGTTTTTTTCATTGGTCATTGGTTCAGAAAGTAATGATGGTGATGAGGGTGATGAAGGTCATGAAGTGATGGAATAAATCGTAAATCGAATTGCTTCTCCCGAGTACTCGGGATCGCAATGACATTAATCGAATCAATCGGAAATCACATAAACCCTGTACCCCCATGGTTCAAGGGTCAGTGTTTTCCCTTTCCCAAGGGTGACATTGGCCTGCGTGAAAATCTCCGTATACGCTCCGGAGAAGTCTTTTCCCTTCAGTCCGACCTCCTGTTCTTTTGGCGAGAGGTTCAGTACCACCAGGATCTGCTCTTCGGGATTCTTCCTGACAAAGGCCAGTACGGCTGAGTCGTTGGTGGAGTGCACCCGCTGGTAGGTGCCCCCGGTTTCGCCTGCATCCAGCACAGGATGATCCAGTTTCAGCTTTACAAGTCTGGTATAGAAGGGTCCCAGCGGGTAATCCAGCCAGGGAACCGTGTCCTTGTCAAAGAACGAGAGACGTTTATTCATAGCCGACTCCTGCCCGGTATAGATCAGCGGGATCCCGGGAAAGGTGAAGGTCAGTAAGGCAAATGCCTGCGCAGCTTCTCCCAGTCGCTCATACTCGGTCCCGTTCCAGCTGTTCTCGTCATGATTGGATGTGAACCGCATCCGGAATGCATGGGAGGGATAACTCTTCCGTTCCTTTTTTAGTAAGGTATCGATGTCCCGGAGTGGTTTTTCCTCTTTTGCAAGCTCGTTCATCAGGTGGTAGAAGTCCCAGGAGTAAGTGGCATCGAATGCGGTGTCGTGCATATCAGGTGTCTCCCATTCGGCTAGCATGAAAATAGGTTTGAGTTTTTTAATTTCCGGGACGGCACGGTTCCAGAAACCGACCGGAAGCATACCGGCCACATCACACCGGTACCCATCGATATTGAACTCCCTGACCCAGTACTGTAAGGCATCCGACATGTAGCCCCACAATGCAGGATTGGAATAATCCAGACCGGCCACGTCGCTCCAGTCAGCAACGGGTGGAATAATAGCTCCCGTCGAATCCTTCAGATACCATTCGGGATGTTCCACCAGAAGCGGATTGTCCCAGGCGGTATGGTTGGCCACCCAGTCGATGATGACATACATGCCCAGTTCGTGGATCTTCTCTACCAGATGGCGGAAATCCTTTTTCGTGCCATACGCGGGGTTCACTTCCAGGTAATCTTTCACGGCGTAGTAGCTGCCCAGGGTCCCTTTCCGGTTTTCCTCTCCAATCGGATTGATGGGCATCAGCCAGAGGATCTTCACTCCCATCTGCTGAAGCCGGGGCAAATGCTCCTCAAAAGCCCGGAAGGTCCCCTCGGGGGTGAACTGCCGGACGTTCACTTCATAGATAGTGGCATTCCGGCTCCATTCGGGATGATCGAAGGGGGTGACCGCTTTTTGTTTGCAGGAAAACAGCGGAAACAGCATAGTTGCTAAAATTACACTACTGATTAAAACGGTTTCCTTTTTTATTTTCATTTTTTATGTTTTGGAAATCAATGCATTTCTGTGTATTCTGTGTTCCATTAAAATTGTATGAGTTAATGAACTAAGATTTCAAAAGAATTGGCTTTAAGGTTGATTTGTATCTGATTATCAGCTATTTCTACTATTGAGCCGAACGCTGGTTTCAAGGTTCCGGCCTGCACCCTGGAGGGGAGTGGCACTGCGACCGTTGTGTCCTCCCTGGCTTTATTGAAGGCAATGATCACTACATCATCGAAATAGGATCGCAGGTAGACATACTGATCACGGCTGACCAGCAACGGTTGAAAATCACCATACAACAGGGCCATGTGATCACTACGGAGCCGGGTCAGAGCCCGGGTTTGCTCCAGGGTCAGCAGTTCATTTTCGGTCAGTCCGTCGAACTTCATCATGCGCCTGTTATCCGGATCATTGGCACCGGGTAATCCGAACTCATCCCCGTAATAGATCACCGGTACCCCCGGGATGGTCATGTTGAAGGCCATGAGGGAGGCAAGCCGCCTGTATCCGACCGGATCCCTGACTTCAATTGTGCGAACCCATCCTGCCTCCCGGTCCTCCTCTCCGGTCGATAGCGATCCATCGGCATAGGAGATAAACCGGGCCATATCCTGGTTTCCGGTGATGTTGCCCATCAGGTGATGCGAGCCGAAAAAGGCAAGGGATTGCAACAGAGCCGTGTTCAGATCTTCAAAGGACCCGTTGTCGAAAGCAAATGCATTCCGGACCTCCCAGTAAAGATTGAAATCGAATTGGGCATCCATCATTCCCGGATTGATATAGCTTTTGATCAGTTCCCGGCTGCCGAAGGTCTCTCCGATCTGGTAAAATTCCCGGTTCTGTCGCTGCAGCACGGAATCAAGTTTACGGGTGAGGGTCCGCCAGAATACCTCCGGTACATGTTTGGCGGCATCGTGCCGGAACCCATCCAGTTCATATTCACTGACCCAGTAAGTCGCTGAATCGGATACCAGCTCATAGACCTCAGGTTTGGACAGATCCAGGGTTGGCAGGAAACTATCGAACCAGGTGGTTAGCCTGCATTCGTCCCAGATCCGTATATTTTTCCGGCCATCCGGCAGGTCTACCTGCGTGATCCAGTCGGGATGGCTGGCCAGCAGGGGGTAGTCCTGATGCACATGGTGTGCTACAAAATCGAGAACCACATTGATCCCGTCGCGGTGCGATTCTGCCACCAGCTCTTTCAATACCTCCGGAGAACCAAAGCGTGGATCGATGGAGGTCAGTGAAACCGGCCAGTACCCGTGGTATCCCGAAAATTTGCGGTGGGGAGGCGGAAATTCATGGTAAGCGGTCCATGGATTCTGGGTGATGGGAGATATCCAGAGGGTATTGACGCCCAGACTGGTGAAATATCCCTCGCGCAGTTTTTCCAGGATTCCTTCCAGATCCCCACCCATGTAATTCACTTTGGGGGCCACCTCCGGATCATTAACCCGTTTATCATTACCGGGATTTCCATCATAGAAACGATCGACCAGCATAAAATAGAAGATCATGGTCTCTTTATCGGTTCGGGTAAGTTCGGCAGGATGGGTGATGACCTTCCCGCGCTGGAGCGGAATAAGCAGATCGTTTGTTACAGAACCGGGTCCTGCAGCCCAGATCCGGATAAAACTCCGTTCCTGCAGCCTGGCATTCTCCGGGATCTCTATCGTGAGGCCGGTGGTGTCGAAGTGCAGCAACTGCTCCGGAATCCGGTAATTCTGCCACAGTGCCATGGTTGCTGATCCTGCTCCGGTCCCTCCTATAACGATCTTGCCGCCTGTTCTTTCTTCTGTGTAGATTCCCTGTGAACTCAACTCACTCAGGGTACCTGCCCGAAGCACGCTGTTGTAACCGCCGATCCCGTTGCTGGCCGAATCGGGATTGGCCGGATCAAGCATCCAGGTTCCGTCGGCCACTACCTGATACTGATAGTTGCCGGGGAAAAGCAGCAGAGTAGTTTCCCAGATTCCGTCATGGAATTGCAGGGGTGTCCGGGATGGGGTCCAGTCGTTGATCTGACCAGCCAGTTCCACCTTCCTGCAACGCTTGCGGCCCGGATCATAGGTCACCTTCACAGAGACTTCGGGCGACCGGGTCAGAACCAGGTCGTACGAAAATCCGCCGGACCAAACCCGAAGAGTAGAAAGAAAGGGGATATCCTGAGTGATCGGTTTCAGTATCAGGATGGATGAATCTGCCGAAAAAATAAGGCGGAGCGATAGAGCAGCGACAATCGAATCGACGCGGTCAGGTCTCCCGAAATAATCGGCCAGCAGAATTATCGTCGAATCATACCTCAGGGTGATCGGAGGAGCCAGTTTATGCAGCAGCGGGTGGTCGGGGACCCTTAGCCGTTCAGGTTGATCGCATCCGGTACCAAGCAATGCCAGAAGCATCAGTTCCGGGATAATACAGGATAATTTCATCGAAGTGGTATTAATGCTTCCCAAAGGTAAGGATATTCATCCTGTTTCCTGTTATTCAGCCTCCCTGACAGGGAAGAACTGCATCAGGGGCAGTCGCAGGTGCCCCTCCCAGTTCCCCCAGCTGTGTCCTTCGGGAAACGTATGAAAGATGAACGTGTAACCCTTTTTTTCAAGAACCTCCGTAAACTCACTTGCCAGCTCTTCCAGCAGGGGAATATCGTATGTTCCCATATCCAGGTAAAGCTCCAGATCGGTTTTCTTCTTTTGAAAAGCGGTGAACAGATCCTCTTCATAATTGCTCGACATGGCAGCCACCTTCCCGAAGAGTTCAGGATTCGTGATCCCGATATAGAGGGCGATATTCCCTCCGTTGGAGATACCGACCATGGCCCGGTCCCCGGGATCCTTACGGGTGCGGAATTGCTCATCAATAACCGGCATCAGCTCTTCCACCAGAAACTGCCGGAAGGAGTCTTTGGTAGGTCCTGTGTACTCCTGATCCCGCAGTACCGGCGGTACAAAAATCCCGATCAGGGGAGTAATCATCCGGTGGGCGATCAGGTAATCGAGGATGTTTTTTGCATTCGCCAGCTTCAGGAATTCGAGTCCATCATGGAACAACACCACAGGATAATCCCCGTCACTGCTCCCGTACCCGGCGGGAAGGTATATGGTAACGGTTCTTGAATTCCCAAGTATTGTACTGGTACTGTTTATATCCAGGAGGATTCCGTGAGGAATATCAGGATAAAATGCGACTTCAGGCGGGGTCTGATAGCCTGGCATCCGGAGCTCGGAATTTGGCCCGAATCCACTCATACAGGTATCCGTATTCAATGGATCCAGGATCCAGGTGGTATCGTCTACCACGATTTTATAATCCAGTCTCGCCTGGGGTTCGTAGATTCTGGTAAGATACCAGAGGGGGGTTCCGGCTACGTTACTGAACGGAATGGTGGGTTTCCAGCTGGTTGCATCGCCTGCCAGGGCCACCTTACCGGCATTGCCGGTGTAAATGAAATAGACTGTTGAGTCGTTTGCAAAATAGGGATAGGTCTGGGAATGAGCAGGAAGAGCGCATATAATCAGACTGATCCAGAGGATAGTATAGTTCGTCATGCGGATGAATTTTACAGGTTATACCGGATTGTTCTTTCGTTTTTCTTTCACAAACAGCCAGAGAAGCGCCGAGATGGCCAGGGAGACTCCGCTGATGATAAAGATGATATTTTTATTTGCGGCCCGGTTGATCACGCCACCGATCACGAAGCTGGAAACGAGTTGCGGGATCACTACCGAGAGGTTGAAGATCCCCATAAAGAACCCCATCCGGGCTTTATTCACCTTCTCCGACATGATGGCAAAGGGCAGGCTGACCACGGCCGCCCATCCGAAGGTAAGAACACCCATCATGGTGTAGAGCAGGATAGCGTCATGCGCCCAGAGCACGATCCCGAAATAGCCGAACGACATGGAAACCAGGCAGAGGAAATGGGTTCTGATCCGGCCGATCCGTTTGCTTAACGGTTCCAGCAGAAAGGCAGGCCAGATAAACCCGACCGCATTCAGGATAAAAAAGGACCACCCGATCATCTGCCCGATCTGGATATCGGTCTCCGGGTGGATCTTCTGTTCGATGAAGGCGATGATGTAGATGAACATCGTCTGGATCCCGAGCCAGGAGAAGGCGTGCGCAAAATAGAGTTTGAACAGCTCTCCCCATTCTGTATGGGTGGCCTTGACTGCCCCGTTGTCCTCTTTCTTTTCGGGGATAAGTTCCCTTGGCTCCCGGATGAAAAAAAGCGGACCGATGGAGAAGATGAAAACAATCACGGCGCCTGAGAATATGAGGATGTAATTACCCAGGAGGGCGCCTGTGAGATAGGCCAGGCTGCCGAACAGGTTGGAGATCGACTGCATCCAGGTATATCCTTTGGTACGGGGCTGCCCGTCGGGGGTGACATCCGCAATGATGGACCGGGTGGGATTGAAACTGATGTTGATCGACAGATCAAGGGTCAGGGCCACGGTGATCGCCACGGCCATCAGGCTGCCGATCCCGAAGAAGTCGTTGATCCGGCCGAGGAATGGCAGCGCCATGATCGAAAGGGCAGCAAGGATCCCGCCGATGATGATGAAGGGCCGGCGTCGTCCGCCCCAGAACCAGATCTTGTCGCTGATCAGCCCGATAAGGGGCTGGCCGATGATCCCTGCAATGGGACCGGCCGCCCACACGAAGCCGATCTCGTGGATCTCCAGGCCATACCGGGTTCGAAGGATCCAGCTCAACACAGCGATCTGGATCGAAAGGGCAAATCCCATGGCTGTGGAAGGCAGGCCGAGGATGACGTAAAATGTGCGGGTGAGGTTTTTCTGGATTTTTAGCATACTTCAACACTAAGACACGAAGACACGAAGGTCACAAATTTATTCAGAAAAACATATAACCTTTTTAATAGAAAGCTGATTAATGTATAAAAAAAAGTATGAAAAGAGATAAAATTGAAATTATTGCAAAAGAAGTTATTGATGCATCGATCCGGGTTCATCGTGAACTCGGGCCAGGACTATTGGAATCTGTATACCAGTTTTGTCTGGCAGAAGAACTAAAACTACGAGGATTAATGGTTCGGAGTGAGGTGTTTCTACCTTTAACGTATCGAGGGAGGTTGTTGAATAAAGACTTCAGAATAGATTTATTAATTGAAGAGGAGATTATTATTGAGGTAAAGTCGGTTGATGGAATTGCACCAATTCATGAAGCCCAATTATTATCGTATCTTCGACTCTCTGGTAAATGGCTTGGATTTCTTCTAAACTTCAATGTTCCCGTTATGAGAGAAGGCATACGAAGACGAGTAAATGGTTTTAGATGATTTGGTGTCCTTTGTGTCTTTGTGTCTTCGTGGTGAAATGACCTATTGGGAAAGTTCTATGATCATGGCTGTTTTCCCAGGAATAACGAGGTTGCGCAGAGGATAGATGCTTACCCCGCTGATGATCTCCGTGCCGGTGGTTCCCGGATTCAGGAACTCACTAAACCTCCCGGTTTCAAGTACCGTCTCCTCCTCGTTATTATTCATCACCACCATCACCGTGTCTGTTTCATTGAACCGGAAATAGACGTAGACTCCGTCCTGCGGGATGAAGTGCCTCAGTCGTCCCGTGTGGATGACCGGTGTGTTTTGCCGCCACCGGAGGATCGTCCGGAGATAGGTGTACATGTCCTGCTCTTCCGGCGTTCGTCCCTCTATACTGAAAGTATTCCGGGGATCTGATGGCCATCCGCCCATCACATCCTTCCGGATCGATCCGTGCCCTTTATCCTCGCCGGTGGTCATCAGCAGTTCCGTTCCGTAATAAAGCTGCGGGATTCCCCGGGTGGTGAGGATAAAGGCCATCGCCATCTTCAGTTTTCTGATGTCGTCTTCCTGGGTGTCCAGGTAACGGTTGATATCGTGGTTGTCGGCAAAAATAACCAGGTTTGAAGGATCGGGGTAGACGAAATCCTGGGAAAGCACATCGTACAGCCTCACGATTCCAGAACTCCATCCCTCTGCTTCGTTGAAGGCCACCTTCAGCGCGTCATAAAGTGGAAAATCAAACACTGAGGGGATATTGGAATTGTACCCGTCCCGGTCACCTGCATCTTTTTGCCAGTAAGCCACTGCCGGAGGATAGGCCAACCAGCACTCCCCGACAATGTTAAAGTCGGGGTATTCATCCAGTACACGTTTTCCCCATTCAGCCATCATATCCTTGACCGGGTAAGGATGGGTATCCTGGCGGATTCCATCCAGGCTGGCGTATTCGATCCACCAGAGGCTGTTCTGGATCAGGTAGTTTTTCAGGAAAGGGTTGTGCTGGTTCAGGTCGGGCATGGTTTTATCGAACCACCCCTTGACGAATTTTATGCTGTCGGAAGGGGTTGCATAGGGGTCGCTGACGGTACCTCCCCGGTAAGAGGAACGGGTGAACTCTGGCCATTGGTTGATCCAGTCGGGGGACGGGAGGTCTTCCATCCACCAGTGGAAGCTTCCGCAATGGTTGAATACCATGTCCATGATCAGTTTCATCCCGCGTTGATGGATGTTATCGGATAGCTCCAGGTAATCCTCATTGGTTCCAAAGCGCGGATCGATCAGGTAGTAATCGGTGGCGGAATAGCCGTGATAGGAGTAGATCTCCTGGTTGTTCTCCAGTAAAGGATTGATCCATAAAGCCGTTACCCCCAGGTCCATGATGTAATCCAGGTGGTCTGTAATCCCACGGATATCTCCGCCATGCCGTCCATCGGGATTGGACCGGTCGGCAAGTTGCCTCATTCCGGGGAGGTTATCATTGAGGGTATCTCCATTGGCAAAGCGGTCGGGCATCAGCAGGTAGATCACATCCGACGCATCAAAACCCTGAAAACGGTTGGAAGGATCTTTCCGCCGGAGGAGTTCATAACGCACCTCGGCCACCACGGCTTTCTCTTTCATGAAGCGGATAGGGAACGATCCGGGTTGGGTTTCCGGAGAGATCTTCATGTTGATGAAGAGGTAGTTCGGATTTGGGACCGTATCGACCGAGACCAGTTCAACTCCCGGATACCGGATGTGCACGGAGGTGGCGGAAATGGCTTTCCCGTGCACCAGTAACTGAAGTTCGGTATGGTTGAAGCCGGTCCACCAGAACGGGGGTTCTATTCGCAGCTCCTGGTTCTCCTGGGCAGGCAGGTTCAGGCTCAGGATCAGGAACGTGAGCAGAATAACAAGAGGGCGCATTTTCGTCTATCGTTAGAGCCGTGAATTTAAGAAAATATGGAACACAGATCACACTGATTTTTGCGGATGATCACAGATTTATTTTTTCCGGGTGGCTCGCCCGTAGAGGATCGTCAGTTTAGCCAGTCGTTCCGCCAGTTCCGGGGTAAAATATGACGATTTTGCCCGCCAGCGCCAGTTACTGGTTGTGGTTCCGGGAACATTCATCCTGCCGGAAGAATCCAACCCGATGAGATCCTGCATCGGGACAATGGCCGTATTGGCGACGGAACTCCAGGCCAGCCGGATCAAATCCCAGTTGATATCGGTCCCCGGTGTATTCAGATACTCCAGCAGAAACTCCTTGTCAGCCGGTTTCAGTGACGCAAACCATCCCCGTACCGTATCATTATCATGTGTTCCTGTGTAGACCAGACAGTTCTTTGAAAAGTTATACGGGATGTAATCATTGGCCTCTTCCGAGTCGAAGGCGAATTCCAGGATCTTCATCCCCGGAAACCCATAGGAGTCGCGTAACTCCTCCACATCGGGGGTGATCACCCCGAGGTCTTCTGCAATGATCGGAAGCTGGCCGAAATGGTTCAGCATGTCATCAAAGAACTCCTTTCCCGGCCCGTCGATCCATTTTCCGTTCACAGCAGTTTTTTCGCCATACGGAACAACCCAGTAAGCGGCAAATCCACGGAAGTGGTCGATGCGGACTATGTCGAATAAAAATAGGTTAGTCGCGATCCGTTCTCTCCACCAGGCGCAGACATTCACTTTCTGATCGGTCCAGCGGAAGAGGGGATTCCCCCAGAGCTGACCGGTTTCGGAGAAATAGTCGGGAGGCACACCCCCTACCCGGACAGGTTTCAGCTCTTTATCAAATTCAAACAGCCCGGAATTAGCCCAGGCATCGGCGCTGTCGAGCGCCACGTAGAGGGGAATATCACCGATGATCCGGAGCTTCTTCCGGTGAGCATAGGCTTTGACCCTGGTCCATTGCCTGAAGAACAGATACTGAAGAAACTTATAGTAGGCTGTCTCCTCCTTCAGCTCATCCTGGAATTTCTTCAGGGCATCCGGTTCGCGGTGCCGGATGTCACGGTCCCATTGCAGCCACGGTTTCAGTTTCAGGCTGTTTTTGATCGCCATGAAGAGGGCAAAATCATTTAACCATTTGTAGTGCTCCTTCAGGAAATTCCGGTATTTGAGCTTTTCCGTCTCACCGGCCTGCCGGCTGAATTGTTCATACGCTTTTTGCAACAGGGGCTTCCGGGCATTCTGGACTTCGTCGAACTGAACCGGCCCCTCGCCGAAGGAAGGGAACGTTGCCAGGTCTTTTGCCTGCAGCAGCCCTTCATCCACCAGCAGTTCCAGGTCAATAAGATTTGGATTTCCAGCATGAGCCGAAAAGCACTGGTAGGGTGAATCGGCATACCCGGTAGGACCGAGAGGCAGGATCTGCCAGTACCGCTGCTTGCTCAGTGCCAGAAAATCGATGCAGTCAAAGGCTGCTTTTCCCAGGGTCCCGATCCCATAGTTCCCGGGAAGCGAAGTGGGGTGAAGTAAGATGCCGGAGGCGCGATCGTTAATCATAGGGGATAGTTATATAGAAATACGAAATACGAAATTAGGAAATTAGGAAATTAGGAAATTGATTACAAATATTTTTACGTCTCACGTCTCACGTCTAACGTCGTTCGTTCCTCGTCTTTCACCCTCAGCATCAGCGCCGCCGCAATCAGCAAACAGGCTCCCCCCGCCACCACCGCGGCCAGCCGGTTGTTATCCAGCAGGTTCAGCATCACCCATCCGAAGACCAGCGAAGCAACGATCTCCGGCAGTACGATGAAAAAGTTGAAGATCCCCATGTATACTCCTGTCTTCTCGGGAGGCAGGTGCCCCGAGAGAATGGCATATGGCATCGAGAGAATACTGGCCCAGGCAATACCCACACCAGTCATCGAAAGCAGCAGGACCCACGGTTCATGGATCAGGATGACCGAGATAAGTCCGGCCGCTCCGCAGGCGAGGCTCACGATGTGCGTCCACCGCATCCCGATCGTCCGGGCAATGACCGGGATGAGAAAGGCGTAGGCAAAACACACCAGCGAGTACATGGCAAAACAGATACCGGCCCATTCGACCCCTTCCTGGTAAACCGGGGAGGTTTCATCGGGTGCTCCAAAGACATTCCGGGCCACTGCAACCGGGAAGTAGAGCCACATGCAAAAAAGTCCCAGCCAGGTGAAGATCTGAACCCAGGCCAGCTTCCGCATTACAGCCGGCATATGAATAATATCCCGGAAAATCTCAGCAAAGAACCGGGTCAGACTCTTTTTAGCCGCTTTTTGTGCTTGAAACGCAGCCAGATCTGCCGGGGGATACTCCTTGGTTCGGACGATGGTCCAGAGCACCGCGCCGACGAAGGCGGCTGCTCCGATATAGAAGGAGAGTTTTACCGTCAGGGGAATGGCGCTGTCGCCGGTTGAACCGGCCTGTACTTCGAAGAGGTTGGTCAGAAGCCAGGGCAGGGCGCTGGCTATGATCGCCCCCAGGCCGATAAAGATACTCTGCATGGCAAATCCGCGGGCACGCTGGTTTTCGGGAAGTTTGTCGGCCACGAAAGCCCGGAAAGGTTCCATGGAAATGTTGATCGAAGCATCCAGGATCCAGAGGAGCCCGGCCGCCATCCAGAGTGCGGAAGAATTGGGCATGAAGATCAGGGCCAGCGAAGAAAGGATCGCTCCGACCAGAAAATAGGGGCGCCTGCGGCCCAGACGGTTCCAGGTATGATCACTCAGGTTCCCGATGACAGGTTGCACGATCAGTCCGGTAAGCGGCGCAGCAAGCCAGAGTAACGGGATCTCGTTGGGTTGCGCGCCGAGGTACTCGTAAATGGCGCTCATATTGGCCATCTGGAGCCCCCAGCCAAACTGAATGCCGAGGAAGCCAAAACTCATGTTCCAGATCTGCCAGAAGGAGAGGGGAGGTTTGTGGGTCATGGGCGAAGGTTCAGGGTCGAGGGTCGAGGGTCGAAGTGATCTCCGAATAATTCGATTTTCGATTTTCGATTTATTTCCTACTTTCCTAATTTCGTATTTCTTACTTTTTTATAAACCTCATATGTACCGGGATCAAACCATCGGTGTAGGCTCTGAAGAAATAGAGACCCGGAGAGAGTTGTGAAACGTCGGTCCGGATCTTTTCCTCCTCCATGATTCCGGAACTGTAAACCAGCATCCCGCTGAGGTTGAAAATTTCGAACCGGTTGATTATGTATTTTCCTTCACAGATAATATAGTTTCCGGCTGGATTCGGGTAGAGGTGCAGCTGGTTTTGAGCATACTCCGGAATGCCGACGGCTCCGATCCGGCCCGTAGTATAAACCTGTGCCGGCAGACCTATGCTGTCGGGACCGTGTGCTGCCACCGGAGTGACCTCAAACACGATGTATTTCCCGAGGTCGGCAATACTGTCAAGGGTATAATTGATGGTCCAGGCGCTGTCGATCGGCTCCAGGGTGGCTCCGACCGAGTCGGCCCGGTACCATTTATACAGGGAGTTCCCTTCGGGGATGCCGCTCAGGTTATGATAGAGGTAAGAGCCGGTGAGGATCTGCTTCACCTCCAGCACTCCCTGGATAAAGAGGTCGGTCACCCAGGGCGAAGAGGGAACCGGTCCCACATCATTATACCAGCAGGTATAGGTATTGGGATTGCCGTTGGTATCGATCGGCAACAGCACATAGGACCGGGGATCCAGGCTGTCCAGTTCCGCGGTGGCCCACGACCCGTTGATCCGGAACCTGAATTCCACAGGTGGCCCGCCGATCAGTGATTTGTCCAGCATTTTGGATACCTGGTAGGTCCCGGAATGATACGGATCGTATAGCAGATCCCAGGCCCCCCAGTCGTTGAAACTGGCTGCCACATCCAGAAAGTCGGTCTCCGGATCGAAGTTCCCCAACTCCTCCTGGATGGTCATATGACAACGGAGCGTCAACAGGATCTTACTGGTGTCCTGGTTGTTGAAGTACTGAACCACCATGATGGTTGTATCCGGAGGCAAAAACATCCGGTTCAGTCCGCCGAAATTCTCGTACCAGATGAGGGTGTCCCGCCTGATGCGGTAGATGTATTCATAGAGGAGCGAGGGATCCAGGTGATAGGTTATGTCGTAAAAGAGGGTGGAGCCATTCCGCTCAATCCGCACCGGCTCCCAATCGGTCATATCTCCCAGGATCTCCAGTGTATCCAGGCCAATCGTGAACACATACGAAGGGGTGTGGGTGAGATCGATCCGGAAGGTGGTGGTGTTCAGGAAGTCATCGTTCCACCAGGTACTGATCGTTGTGATCCCGGGTAATGCTGTTGCTTCCCGGTCTATGGAATCATAGATCGTGTCGTTGATCCGGAACCGGAAGTGATAGGTGGCCCCTGAATCGAGCCCCTGCTGGATCACGCCGTTAAAAACCCGGTTGGCCCCCTTCATCAGGAGAAGGTCCGGAATGGGTTCCGCGAAATCGACATACACCTGGCCGGAGTCGGGATCAAAGATCCCCTCCTGGATGGCTTTGGTCATATTGAGTTCAAAGAGAAGCTGATAGGTGGTATCGTTGGGTCCGTCCGCTGCATGGAGCTTCAACAACGGGCTCAGCAGAAACAGGAGCAGGAGCAGGGTTAGTTTACTGGCAGATTGGTTCATGATTCCGGGATTTAGGTTCCTGCAAATGTACGAAAACTAAATCTTCCGGAAGACCTGTGCCGTCCGGTTGGTATTGTAAATGGAAAGCCAGTGGGCTTTTGCTTTGGGATCGTAGGTGGTGATGTGCTTCTGGTTCTGATCGATCCGGCCCAGACCGCCAAAACGAAGATCGTCGGTATTCAGTACGGAAAGGTAATCCCCGGGTTCGGGTACCTGAAAGGAGTATCCCGGTATGGAACGGTCAGGATGGAAGTTGAAGACGAAAATAAGTCCCTGCTTTTCAAACACAATGGTTTTGTTCGCTTCATCCATGTTGAGCTGCTTTCCGTAACACTGACATAGGATGTCAAACGATTTCACCAGGCGGATCATCTGCCGGTCAAATTCGCTCAGGTAGTGGTATTTCAGATCAGGGTTTTCCCTGAGCGACCACTGCCGGCGGGCATACTGGTAACTCCAGTTATTCCCCTCCCGGGGGAAATCGATCCAGTCGGGGTGGCCGAACTCATTTCCCATGAAGTTCAGGTAAGCCTGTCCGCCCAGGGTGATGGTGATGAGCCGGATCATTTTATGGAGAGCCAGCCCCCGGTCGATGATCACGCTCTGGTCCCGTTTCGACATCTTGAAATAGATCTCAGCCTGCATCAGCCGGAAGGCGATCGTCTGGTCGCCGACCAGCGCCTGGTCGTGGGATTCGCAATAGGCTATCGTTTTGACTGAGGAGAGGCGTTCGTTTAAAACACTCCATAGCTCGTGGATGTTCCATTCTTCGTCCCGCTTCTCTTTAAGGATGCGGATCCAGTAGTCGGGGATCGCCATCCCCAGCCGGTAATCAAACCCGATTCCCCCTTCCCGCACCTGACGGCACATCCCCGGCATGCCGCTGACATCCTCGGAGATGGTAACCGCTTCCGGGTTGATCCGGTGCACCAGGGTATTGGCCAGCTGCAGGTAGGTGATGGCATCCCATTCGACGGTGGACCGGAAGTAGCCATCCAGGTCCCACACCTCCCGGAATCCGTGATCGAAGTAAATCATGCTGGTGATCCCGTCGAACCGGAACCCGTCAAAATGGAACTCTTTCAGCCAGAATTTCACGTTCGACAGGAGGAATCGGAGGACTTCCCATTTTCCGTAATCAAAAATTTTGGAATCCCAGTGCGGGTGATTTCCCCGTTCTCCCGAATGGAAATACTGGTGGCCCGATCCGTCGAAATTATTGATCCCTTCCAGAGTGTTTTTAGCGGCATGGGAGTGGACCAGGTCCATGATGACCGCAATATCCTGCTCGTGGGCTTTCTTGATGAGGTATTTCAGCTCTTCCGGGGTTCCGAAACGGCTGGAAACAGCAAAGAAGTTGGTGACGTGATACCCGAACGAGCCGTAGTAGGGATGTTCGGCAATGGCCATCAGCTGGATGGTGTTGTACCCGGCGTTTTTGATGTAGTGGATGAGATAATCGGCAAACTCCACGAAGGTGCCCACCCCCGCCCGCTCCTGGGCCATCCCCACATGGGTTTCATAAA
The DNA here is from genome assembly GCA_007280875.1 of Bacteroidota bacterium. Taxonomy (GTDB): domain Bacteria; phylum Bacteroidota; class Bacteroidia; order Bacteroidales; family FEN-979; genus QYOJ01. The sequence goes on along the minus strand of QYQJ01000006.1, from coordinate 1,413 downwards.
TGATCAGTTCCTTCAGGGTTCCGATGGAGAAGTGGTCCCCTTCCCAGTTGAACGGATGGGGAGGCATCCATACCTGCCCGGCATAATCGAGGGTGCCCGGATCCTGAACAACACGCCTGATCCAGGCAGGGATCCGTTCTTCCCATCCCATGTCGGAGTGAACCAGTACCTTGATCTTACTCTGATGGGTGAATCGGTCCCGGTATTTGTCCTCAGGCAGAAAGAGTTCCCAGATGCCGCCTTCCAGCCGGGTCAGCCGGTTGGCGTATCGTTGCCAGTCGTTGAAGTCCCCGAAGAGGTACAGGTCCTCGGCGTGGGGAGCCCATTCCCGGTAAAACCATCCTTGTTGTTTCCGGTCGTAGGTGATCCCGAAGTAGTGATAGCCGTCGGCAAAACGGGAGAGGGACCCGGCATCGGTCTCCAGGGAGTGAAGCCGCTCCCGGAAACGACGGTACCGGTCGTTGATCTCCCGTTCGACCGGCTCCAGCCAGGGATCCTCCTTCACCAGTTTAAGCCTGCGTTCCTGCATGCGGGATGGGGGGCTAGGCAAAGATGATGATGGCGGCTATGATAGCCAGGACGATCGGAACGAGTAGGTAGACCTTTTTCGCGTCTGATTTGACCTGTAACTTGCACTCTTCAAATAGTTTTTTCGCCGCTTCGTCTCCTGGCTTGTAGTGCAAAGCAGCCCGGAACTCTTCCCGGGCCGAGCGGAAGAGTTCGATTTTACAAAAGTCCTGTCCTCGCTGGTAATGCTCGCGGTACATGATCTCCTCGTGCGGGAGACCCTGGTCGTACAATGATTTTTCTGCCATATTTGTTTCGGGTTTCGTGTTTCGGGTTTCGGGTTTCGTGTTTCGTGTTTCGGGTTTCACCCTATTTTTTTCCGGTAAACAAGATGGCAGCCCCTGTCAGGACCACCAGTCCGGCCCACTCCAGGAAGAGCCGGCCATAGTTAATTATCACGTAGGATTCAAAGCCCAGCGGACTGTTGGGAGGATTGAAAAAGGGTGCATATCCGATGGATTGGGTGACGGTATACTCCGGCGGGTTGGCCACGGCCCGCCAGGGAGGGAAACTATTGATGCAGGAAGATAATAAAGGCGATCAACAGGATCAGTTTCTGGTACTTGTTTAATTTTTTCATAGGAAGATGGTATACATATTTTACCGGTTTTTACCGATGTCATTGCGAGCGTAGAGAAGCAACGCTTTTCGCTAATTTTTGGGTAAAAATAGCACAATTTTATTAAACGCAGACTTTACTGGAGGGCAAAAAGTTACACTTACCCGGATTTTGCCTACAGTTACTAAAAAAGTGATAACACCCGTTTGAAAAGAGAAAAATCTTGAAAAATCGTCGTATATTTGCTATATTGTTCAAGAAATATCTTGGCGATAACGTTCATATAT
>QYQJ01000018.1 GCA_007280875.1 Bacteroidota bacterium | reverse complement strand
TCATATTCGCCTGCCCGGCAGTTGGCCAGGTTGCGGCGTTCGGGCGTGAAGGCAGCGTTTTCATAGCAGTAGACAGGGATCTCCAGCTCCTTCCCAATCCGCCCGGCAAGTGTATGGGCGTAATCCGCCGTCTCTTCCATCGAGATATTAGCTACCGGTACCAGGGGACAAACATCGGTGGCCCCGAACCGCGGATGCTCCCCATGGTGTTATCTCATATCGATCACCTGTCCGGCCTTTTTCACAGCCTGAAAAGCAGCTTCGATCACGGCATCGGGAGTACCCACAAAGGTGACCACTGTCCGGTTGGTCGCCTTGCCAGGATCGACATCGAGGAGTTTCACTCCCTCTACTTTTTCTATCTCGTCGGTGATCTTCTTGATAATAGCCATATCACGGCCTTCGGAAAAGTTGGGGACGCATTCGATGAGTTGTTTCATAATGTTAAATAGTGAAATAGCGAAATAGCGAAATAGCGAAATTAATCATTCACTATTTCAGGCAAAATTAGGAAATCTCTTGTATCCGCCTATTTCATCATTACCCAATTAATCAGTATTTTTGACAAATCATCAATAAATCAGATCCATGAAAAAGTATTTTTTCCTGTTGCTGCTTCCGGCTATATTACTTCTTACCCGATGCCAGGAAGCTAAAAAAGAACAGACTGTCCAGTTTATCCCGCAGACTGCCATTGACTCTGTGATCAACCGGGTTGTTTCCAATTACGATGAAGAGGAGATATTCTATGTCTCGAAAGGCGTGAACCAGGTTGCTTCCCTCTGGCGGGCGAGCGACGGCACTATAGCTGATTTTGAATCCTTTTGTGAAACGCATTATCTCACTGATGCCACGGCACGTCAAAAATTATTTCTCCGACTTTCCGGAAACTTTGAGACCATTTTTGGCCACAACAACATGGTCAGCCTGCGATTGAAAGAGCCTGTCCATCTCTCCACTTATGAGATGCTTGACGTGGATGAGATCTTTGCCGCCTATGAGCCGGGATCGCACTTCACGGATGACTTTTTTGCCAATAAAATCGCCTTCATCACGGCTCTCAACTTCCCGAACTACACACTCGAGGAGAAAGCCAACTATGCCAAACGCTGGAGCCGGATTGAGTGGGGCTATGCCCGGATAGGAGACATGTTTATCGCCCGGGTCCCTGCCGAGGTCAATCAGAAAGTTGCTGAAGCCTTGTCGGCTTCTGACAATTACATCTCCGGATATAATATCTGGGTCGGGAACCTGGTGGATGACCAGATGCAGACCCATTTTGCAAAGGATATGAAACTGCTCTCCCACTGGAACCTTCGTGACGAACTCAAAGCCAACTATAATGGCGGCGATGAGGGGTTGCTGAAACAGCAGATGATCTATGAAGTGATGCTCCGCATCATCAGCCAGGATATCCCTGAAACTGTTATCGATAATCCTACCCTGCAGTGGAATCCATCTTCAAATAAAGTTTTCAAAGATGGACAGGAAGAGACAGCTACCCCGGAACCGGATAGGCGCTATCAAATCCTGTTGAATAATTTCAATGCAATGAAGCTGGTTGACCCCTACACCCCTGAATATCCAACTTTTATCCAACGGGCATTTGACGGGGGGATGGAAATCTCACAGGCAGATGTCGAGAAGGCATTCACCGATCTTTGCTCTTCGGAACAGGTAAAAAAGGTGGCAAACCTGATAAAAAAACGGTTAGGTCGCGACCTGGCTCCATTCGATATCTGGTACGACGGCTTCAAGGCCCGCAGCAGCCTCGACCAGGATATGCTCACGAATATGACACGGGCGAAGTACCCCAATACCGTGGCATTTGAGAAAGATATTCCTAACATCCTGATGAAGCTGGGTTTCAAACCCGACAAAGCCAAAGAGATCGCATCACACATCACCGTGGATCCAGCCAGAGGTTCGGGACACGCCTGGGGCGCCTCGATGAAAGGCGACAAAGCGCATCTGCGGACACGGATCGGACCCGAAGGGATGGACTACAAAGGGTACAATATTGCGATCCATGAGCTGGGGCATAATGTGGAGCAGACCATCTCCCTCTACTTCGTGGATTATTACATGCTTCAGGGCGTTCCAAACACCGCTTTCACGGAAGCCCTTGCTTTCACTTTCCAGAAACGCGATCTTGAGTTGCTGGGCTTTCCCAACCGGGATCCCAACAAGGATGCCATGGAGGCGCTGGATACATTCTGGGGCGCCTACGAGATCATGGGCGTATCGCTGGTAGATATGGCCGTATGGAAATGGCTCTATGAACACCCCGATGCCACTGCCGCACAGCTGAAAGAGACCGTGATCGCATCGGCCAGGGAGGTGTGGAACAAATACTTCGCAGCAGCGTTCGGCGTGACTGATTCCCCCATCCTGGCAATCTACTCCCACATGATCGACAACCCGCTCTACCTCTCCAACTATCCGGTAGGCCACCTGATCGATTTTCAGCTTGACGGCTACCTGAAGGGGAAGAACTTCGCCGACGAAGTGCTCCGGATCTACGCCCAGGGTGATATCATCCCACAATGCTGGATGAAACAGGCGGTGGGCCATGAGATCTCGATCAAACCTTTGCTGGAGGCAACAACGGAAGCACTAGCTCAAATTACGAATTGACGATTTTCGATTTACGAATTTTTCGCTATTTCGCTTCTCGCTATTTCACCATTTAATATCACCCGTTCCACCTTATTACTTCCATAGGCATAGGGCATGAATTCATAAGTGGAGATCGGTTTGGTGATAAAGAGGTTGGCTTTTTTCCCTCTGGCGATACTTCCCAGGTCATCACTCACACCCATGGCATAGGCGCCGTTGAGGGTGGTGGCGAAGATGGCCTCTTCGGGAAGCAGCCGGTACGTGATGCAGGCCATCGAAAGGATCAGCTGCATGTTGCCTGATGGGCTTGAACCGGGGTTGAAATCACTGGCAAAAGCAACAGGCAATCCAGCATCTATCATCCTGCGTGCCGGGGCTGAAGTCATGTTAAGGAAAAATGCTGCTCCCGGAAGGATAACGGGCATGGCTTCTGATTTTATCAGGCAGGCTATTTCCTTCTTACCAGTGTATTCCAGGTGATCGACCGACAGGGCATTGTATTTCACACCTACCTGTATGCCGCCTGAGTAATCAAGCTCATTGGCATGGATCTTAGGACGCAAGCCGTATTTCATTCCGGCATTGAGGATCCGGTCGGTATCCTCCATCGTAAAAAATCCCCGGTCGCAGAAGACATCGATGTAATCGGCCAGCTCTTCGGAGGCTACCTGGGGGATCATCTCGTTGATCACCAGGTCGACATAGTCTCCCTGACGTCCCCTGTAATCTGCAGGAAGGGCATGGGCTCCTAAAAACGTAGAGACGATGGTTAACGGGGAGATTTCCTTCAGCTTGCGGATCACCCTCAGCATCTTCAGTTCATCTTCCACGGTAAGTCCGTATCCGCTCTTGATCTCCACCGCTCCGGTGCCCAGGTTGATGATCTCATTCAACCGACCCAGTGCCTGTTCCACCAGTTCATCCTCGGAAGTCTCATGAAGCAGTTTCGCCGAGTTCAGAATCCCACCTCCCCTTTTTGCGATCTCTTCATAGCTTAATCCCCTGATCTTATCCACATATTCGATCTCCCGGCTACCGGCGTAGACAAGGTGTGTGTGGGCGTCGCAGAAGGAGGGAAAGACAAGGCGATCAGTGGCATCAATCACAGTTAGCGGATCCTGGATGCTGGATGCTGGATCCTGGATCCCGGAACCCGTATCCCGTATCCCATATCCCGTATCCGGTATCCCGGTTCCATAATCCCTGATCCTGTCGCCTTCTATCAGCAACCAGGCGTTTTTCAGGGTTTTAAGCAGCGACATCTCCTTCCCTGCGACAGAAAGTTGGGGGTGTTCTTCTATGTTGATCAGCTCTTTGATGTTGGCAATTAAAATCTGTTTCATGGCAACGGTATTTTCTGAGAGATGATACAAAAGTACGGAAAATTGATACCCGATACCGCAGCATCGCTCCGCTCGCTGTGACATTGATGCAGGGTACCGGACTGGTTGGTCTCATAGTCAAATAATCACATGGTAACCTGATTATATTTTTTTTGTATCTTTGTAATCTGTATCGAAATCAGTTCAATCATAAAACAAAACCAAATGAAAAGATTCACTTTTCTCTTTTCCCTTTTGTTTTTGGGAATTACATGCTCCGTAGTTGCGAAAAAAGTAGATGTTGCTCAGGCCCGGCAGGTGGGCAAGAACTTTTACTTCGGGCGGATCAACAGCAACCAACCGGTTGCTTTTAATGCAATAAACATCACCGGAACGGTTACCGTGTCGGAAAATGATCGACCGGTCTACTACATTTTCAACATCGGAGAGACCGGCTACGTTATAGTAACCGCTGATGATCAGCTCTTTCCGGTAATCGGTTATTCGTTCGAGACCAACTGGACGGATGAAGCCATGCCGGCCCATGTACAGTTCTGGATGAACTTGTATAAGCAGGACATTCTGGAAACCCTGGATCAGGGATATCCGGCCAGCGATGCTATCAGCGAAGCCTGGCAACGTTACAGTTCAGAAACTCAGGTTACCCTGCCGGATGCAATGCCGCTGGATGTGGAACCGCTGATCACCGATCTCTGGAATCAGGATTTCCCGTACAACGCCATGTGTCCGGAAGATGCTGGCTCAGGAGGTTCTTACGGAGGCCGGGTCCCGGTAGGTTGCGTTGCCACGGCAATGAGCCAGATCATGCATTACTGGCGCTTTCCGGAAACCGGACAGGGTTCCCATTGCATTTCCCCTCAGCAGACCGAGTACGGTCCCCAATGTGCCAACTTCGGACAAACAACGTACGAGTGGGGAGGGATAACCGATCATCCTACCAAGGAGTGCGATCCGGTGGCCACCTTAGCCTGGCACTGCGGGATCTCTGTGGATATGCAGTACGGACCGACCGGATCAGGGACCTTTGTCCCTAAAGTGCCCAATGCGCTGAAAAACTATTTCAAGTATGCTTCGAGCGCACTTTATGCCGAGAAGTCCGGCTATTCCACGGCCCAGTGGAACAACCTGATCAAAGGGGACCTGGATGCCGGACTGCCCATCGAGTATTCCGGATCGGGAGGTGGTGAGGGTCATGCCTGGGTATGTGACGGGTACCAGGGATCTGATTACTATCACATGAACTGGGGCTGGGGTGGAGCCTTTAACGGGTATTTCTACCTCAACGGACTGAATCCCGGAGGATACTCATTCAACAGCCAGCAGGCTGCGGTATTCCATATCCAACCCAGTGCTTCCCTGTACCCGGCTTATTGCAGCGGACAAACCGATCTGGTCAACTATGATTTCGGTTCCCTGGACGATGGCAGTGGACCCTTACACGATTACGAGACTAATGCCAACTGCTCCTGGCTGATCGCTCCGGATGACGGAGTAGCGACAGTAGACCTCAGCTTCCTGAATTTCGACCTGGGTTCCGGTGATGAAGTCAGTGTGTATGACGGAAACTCCGCCGGCGCCACACTGATCGGCACTTATACAGGGAGTACAATTCCCCCGACTATCACTACAACCGGGCCGGCTATGTTCATCACTTTCACTTCGAATGAAACCGGAACCGGCATGGGATTCCTGGCCGAATACGATTGCAACCTGACAAAATTCTGTGAATCCAGCACCCACCTGTACGATCCTTCCGGGGATATCAACGACGGCAGCGGAGACTATGACTACAGGAACAGCACCTTATGCAAATGGTATATCGAACCTACCAATGCGGCTACGGTCATCCTCGATTTCAACAGCCTCAATACCGAAGAAACGAATGATAGAATCCAGGTTTATGACCTTGGATTAGGAACACTCCTGGGAACTTATTCCGGAGATATGTCAGATCCGCCAACAGGCATTACTGCCACCAGCGGTCAGATGCTGGTGATGTGGAGCTCAAATAAAACAGTCAGGGGCGTAGGCTGGGATGCCAGTTACACGATTACCGTTGGTACCGAGGAGTCAGCACCTGTGGAAAACCTGTATGTTTATCCAAATCCTGCCAGGGATTACCTGATCGTTAAGTTCGATGCTCCTTCCCTGCGGACCGTTCACCTGGATCTCTTCTCCATGACGGGAAGAAAAGTCTACTCAGGTGTTATGAATGGGATACAGGGACAGGTTGAAAACAGGATTGACCTCACCGGTCTGGTTAAAGGTGTATACATGCTCCGGATTACCAGCGACCAGGGTATATCCAATACAAAAGTGATCGTCAGATAACCCTCTGCATAGAACTTTTTGTAATTTAGCATACTGATCTACCCCCTCCCCGGCCCCTCGCAGGGAAGGGAAGGAAACGGAAGATCAGTATGTTTTTTTATTTAATTTATCATGCTATGAAACGGATTAGTCATCTTCTTTTCTCGCTTTCATTACTGAGTTTATCAGCCTTTTGCGGATCTGTATTACCCGAAGAGGCTTCCCGTGTTGCCTTACGGTTTATATCGGAACGGATTTCTCCTGCCGTTCCCTCACGTTTTGCCGGACTGGAGGTCTCCGAAACCTTTATTATCCGTGATCAGGAGACGCCGCTCTACTATCTTTTCAACCTCAAACCTGAAGGATGGATCGCCATTGCAGCCGATGATGCCGTATTCCCCATCCTGGCCTACTCTTTTGAAGGACAATACGAAGAATCGCACCAGGCTCCCCAGTTTACCGCCTGGATGAACCAGTACAAGGATCAGATCCGGTATGCGATCCGGGAGAATGTGCTGCCCTATTCCCGAACTGAAACAATGTGGAAGAGGTATACCGATCCGCAAAACGGGATATACGATAAAAATTCCTCATCCCTCGTCCTTCGTTCCGTCGAACCGCTGATTACATCGCACTGGAACCAGAGTCCCTGGTACAACGAACTATGTCCGGCAGATCCTGCCGGCCCGGGAGGACACTGTGTGGCCGGATGCGTTCCCGTATGCATGGCCCAGGTCATGTACTATTTCCGCTGGCCGGAAACCGGTACCGGTTCCTATACTTACACCGAACCCAATTACGGTGTGCTCTCCGCCAATTTCGGGGAGACCACCTATCCCTGGGATAAGATGACCAACAGTATCAACCGCAGTAACCTGGCAATCGCGGAGCTCATCTTCCACCTGGGTGTATCCTGTGATCTCCAGTACGGACCTTCCGGATCGGGCATGTACAACCACAAAGCGGCCTACTCGCTGCGCACCTACTTCAAATATGCCCCGGAGACCCAGTACCTGTTCCGCGACTCAACCAACCTGAACTGGGACAGTGTACTGATCGCCCACCTCGACCGGAAGATTCCGATGTACTATGCCGGTTGGTCGGTTCCCAACATCAATGGCCATGCCTTTGTGTGCGACGGGTACCAGGATTCCTGTTTCTTTCACTTTAACTTCGGGTGGGGAGGTAATTCCGATGGCTATTTTTACACCTCCGATCTGACTCCCGGCGGGAATAATTTCAACCTGGCCCAGGAAGTGGTGATCAACTGTATCCCTGATACCCTCAACTACACCTACCCGGTCCAGTGCTCCGGCAGCCAGGAACTTACCAACTTAGTCGGTTCCTTTGAAGATGGCAGCGGACCGGTTGATGACTACCTGCCGACAGCCTCCTGTACCTGGCTGATCAATCCCCAGTCCACCACCGATTCGGTGACCAGCATTACCCTGAACTTCGACCGGTTTGATACCAATCCCACTGATTTCCTGAAAGTGTACGATGGGGGAACAACCTCCGATCCGATGATCGGAAGCTATTCGGGCGAACCCCTCCCGGCCCAGATCATCTCCTCCGGGAACCAGTTGCTGGTCACCTTTACCGCTTCCGGTAACCCTCCGGCCAACGGCTTCCTGGTCAACTACAAAGCGAACCAGCCGGTCTGGTGTACCGGCCTTACCAGTATCAAAGCCGACACCGCTGAGATTTCAGACGGAAGTTACGGATTCAACTATTACAACAGCACCCTGTGCAAATGGAAGTTGGAGACCGAATCCGGTGACCCGCTGACCATCTGGTTCGACTATTTCGATACCGAAGAGGGTCATGATTACCTCACCATCTACGACCTGGGGTCCGGCGATACCCTGGCAAGCCTCTCGGGAAACTACACCGGCGGGATCCTTCCTGATTCAGTCACCTCTCCCAGCGGGAAGATGTTTCTGATCTTCTCTTCCAATAGCTCCATTACTGCTGACGGCTGGAAACTCTATTACCCCAAGAGACAACATATCGGCATCACGGAAAAACAGCATATCCGCAACCTGCGAATCTTCCCGAATCCATCAGCAGGAAAGCTGACTATTGAATTTACTTCAGACACCCGGGAGGAGATTCTTGTGTCTTTACAGCAAATTGATGGCAGAATGGTCTCCCAGCACCGTTTTCAGTCTGCAACCGGTTGGAATCGCAAAGAATTCGATATCTTTGATGTGCCGTCCGGAATTTACCTGATTCAAATCCGCAGCCAACAGGAACTCCTGAACCAAAAAGTCATTAAACATTAATGAACCAATAAAACCCAGTCTATGAAACACTTGCTATCGTTACTCTTTTCTCTCCTGCTCCTGACGAGCCTTGCAGGGAATATTGAACTTGAAAAGGCCATGCTGGCCGGGAAAAACTTCTTTTATGAGCAGATCAACCATAACGGCATCTACCCGTATGAAGCAATTCAGGTTCGGGGAACCTATACTGAAACCCTGGAGAGCAACGCGGTATATTATGCGCTCAATTTCAGCGACGGAGGATGGGTCCTTGTGGCAGCTGAAGATGCTGTAACACCCATTCTGGCCTACTCATTTGAGGGAAGGTACGAACGAGGTGACCATCCCCCACAGTTTGCAGCCTGGATGGAAGGATACGCCCGGCAAATAGCCTATTCACGGACGAACAACCTGGAAGCTACCGAGGAGGTTCGTGCAGCCTGGGACCGGTTATCCGCGACCGATCCGGCAACATTAAATCTGAACACAGATGGTCGGGATGTGGCTCCTCTACTCACCTCCACCTGGAATCAGGGAAATCCCTATAATTTTCTCTGTCCTGCAGATCCGTCCGGTCCGGGCGGACATGTATATGCCGGCTGCGTGGCAACTGCTATGGCCCAGGTGGTGTATTACTACCGATGGCCGGAAACAGGCGTGGGACAGCATTGTTATAATCCCTCTGGGTACCCGCAGCAATGCGCCGATTTTGCCAATACCACCTATTTCTGGAATGAGATGGTAAATAGCACGGGAACAAAAGATACAGCTATGGGATTGATCCAGTGGCATTGTGGGATTGCGGTAAATATGATGTACGGTGCAGGGGGTTCGGGCGCCTATAGTGAGGATGCCGCGGCCGCTTTGCGCAATTATTTCAAATACGGGCCGAATACGGTATTGCTTTATAAAGAAAACTATACTGAAGAACAATGGGCAGCCATTCTGAAGGAGAATCTGGATGCCGGGCGGCCTATGTATTACCATGGATTCGGATCGGGCGGTCATGCCTTCAATGTGGATGGATATCAGGGGACCAACTATTTCCACTTTAACTGGGGCTGGGGAGGATCTTACAATGGCTATTATTACCTGAACAACCTAAATCCCGGAGGAAGCAATTTCACCGAAGGACAGGGTGCAATTGTCAATATTTACCCCGACACACTGAATTACACCTATCCGGCGTACTGTTCAGGACAAACCACACTGACCGCACTGAAAGGGACTTTTGAAGATGGCAGTTGTCCGTTAAACTACCAGGATAACGCCAGCTGCAGCTGGTTGATTCATCCCCAGAGCAGCACCGACTCCATCATCAGTATTACCATTTCGTTTCAGCGGTTCAGTACAGAACAGAATACCGACCTTGTATCTATTTACCAGGGTTCTTCCAATTCCGGAACGATGATTGCCCAGTATTCGGGAAACGATCTTCCACCTGCCGTCACTATAGATGGAAACATCGCTCTGATCACTTTTACCAGTAACAACACGACCCGTCTTCCCGGCTGGTTTGCCAGTTATCAGTCAGAGTCAATGGATTGGTGTTCCGGGATCACGACATTGACAGATCCGGAAGGAACCATCAGCGACGGTAGTTTTGACTACGATTATAAAAACAGTACCCTGTGCCGGTGGAAGATCGTACCGGAAGGAATGGGACCCCTGGAACTCAGTTTTACCTTTTTCCAGACCGAGTCGTCAAACGATGTCCTGCGCATTTACGACTTTGGAACCGAAACACTGCTGGCCAGCTATTCAGGTATCTACAACGGGTCTGATGTACCCGCTCCGGTATTGGCACCGTCAGGTCAGATGTTCCTGATCTTTTCAACAAACAACAATAAAACGGAAGCCGGCTGGGAAGCTGAATACATCACCTACCCGGTGGGACAGGAGGAGTCACCGCTACCCATGAAGGTTAATATTTTTCCAAATCCTGCAGACAATATTGTGTACATTCAGATTCCGGGGAAAGGTCCGCAATCCTTTTCAGTTGACCTGTTCACCCTGCAGGGAAGGAAGATTCTTTCTGCGAAATTCGCATCCGATCAAGGAGGGACTGCACATGGATTGCCGGTTTCGGAACTCGTTCCGGGCATGTACCTGATCAGGATCACCAGTGATTCCGGAACCGTTGGGATGGAGAAAATCGTGGTGAATCCTTAACAGCTATTCGCTTATCGCTATTCGCTATTCGCTTCCGGCGAGTACAGAATGTCGATTTCCCCTTTGTTCTTCAGGCACTCCAACAGCCGGCTCTTCAGCTTCCAGCAGGTCATCTGCCGGATCTCGAGATGGCGGGAGAGTTCGTAACTGGAAATTTTCGGGTTGGAACAAACCATATAGACCATCTGGAACGCTTCGGTGATCGGCAGGTGACAGCGGTGAAAGATGGTATGAGCGGTGGCAGATTCTTCGCTTTTGCACCGCGTGCATCTGCGTGAAAAGGGGGTTTTCCCTTTGCAAAAGTTGGCATGTCCACACTTCCGGCAGATGAAACCTCTGGCCCACTTCTGCTCGGAAAGAAACTGGAGGCATTCCTCATCCGCAGCAAAGCGGGTGGAGAATGCTTCTATGTTCAGGGTTTTAAATATATTTTTCATGCGCGGATTTCACTGCAAAAATAAAAAAAATAGTGATACTTATGCGATTTATTTTAAAAAATGTTTTATCTTTGCAGCGTCAATAAACATGAAAACTATGAAAAGACATTCGGTTCTCATTGGATTTACGCTGATACTGGCCTTATCGGCATGCAGCAGTAACGATGGAGGAAAGAGCAGCGGAACGACAGGAAACACAGAAATGAATACCGACGGAAACCTGACTGATGAGGGGAAGGTCATGAACCTCAATGCGGCACAGTTCAAGGAGCTGGTGTGGGATTACGCCAAACACGCTGATACCTGGGATTTCAAAGGCGACCTTCCGGTGATCGTTGATTTTTATGCCGACTGGTGCCGTCCATGTAAAATGGTAGCGCCAATTATGGATGAGCTTGCCGCCGAATACAAAGGAAAGATCCGCATTTATAAGATAGATACTGAGAAGGAAAAAGAGCTTGCACGGGTGTTCAACATTCGCTCGATCCCGGCTGTTCTGTTCATCCCGAAAGAGGGGAAACCCCAGATGTCGGTCGGCGCCCTACCCAAACCAACTTTTATACAGGCAATAACGGATGTACTGCTAGTTAAGTAACAGGATCAAGGGATTCGTTGACAAAATACACAATAAATAAACAAACAACAATAAAAACAGCACTATGGCACTGGAACATTTAACCAAGGAGACCTTCTTTGAAAAGGTTTTCAATTATGAAGCAAACAAAGACTGGAAATTTGAAGGGGCTCTCCCCTGTATCATCGATTTTTATGCCGACTGGTGCGGTCCCTGCAAGATGGTAGCCCCCATTTTGGAAGAGCTGGCAAAAGAATACGATGGAAAGATCAACATATACAAGATCGACACCGAAGATCAGCAGGAGCTTTCGATGGCGTTCGGTATCCGGAGCATTCCTTCCATGCTTTTCTGCCCGGCAGAGGGGCAACCCCAGATGGCGGTCGGAGCGCTGCCGAAAGATTCTCTGAAAAAGGCGATTGATGATGTTTTGTTAAAGGCAAAAAACTAATCCTATCTACAGCTGCTCGTAAACCGCAGAAGGAGAAATCCGGCTGCGGTTTTTTTTTATCTTCGTGTACGACTTTCTGACTTTATGACCATCATTCTCCACACTGCTTATCTGCCCTCCATTTCATACATGGCCGCCTGTGTACCGGTTGATGAAATTTTGATCGAGGCATGGGAGACCTATCCCAAGCAGACAATCCGCAACCGGTGCGGGATCCTGGGTCCAAATGGCAGGCAAATCCTGAGTATACCCATTTCCAGACCCGACGGAAACCGGACTAAAACTAAGGACATCCGGATAGCGAGACACCTCCCCTGGCAGAAGATTCACTGGAGATCTTTTGAGACGGCGTACAATAAATCCCCTTTCTTCCTCTACTACCAGGACTATCTGCTCCCCTATTACGAAAAGGAATTCACTTTCCTGCTCGACTTCAATATGCAACTGCTGGAAACCCTTTTCCGGTTAATTCGTCTGGATAAAACTCTTTCCCTTACCGATAGCTATGTAAAAGAGGATCAGGAAGTTGCCGACCTGAGGCATGTATCCGGCATCAGGTATCCGGCTGACCGGTTCCCGGAGTATTATCAGGTGTTTGCCGACAGGCATGGGTTTCAGCCCGATTTGAGCGTAGTGGATTTGTTGTTCAACATCGGACCAGAAACAACTAGTTATCTCGTTTCTCCGTAAAACCCAAAAAGGTTAATCCTTTACCTTGTTTTTTTTCGTAATTTTGTACTCTCTTATTTAATCTAAATTAATTGTCAACCCTTCTCGATCTCCTGCAGGGCGAAACCGCCCGGATCATCAAGATCAAAGGTCGTGGCCATTTCCGCAGAAGGCTGATGGAGATGGGCTTTGTCAAAGGGAAAGAGATCACCGTAATCAAATCAGCTCCCCTGCAGGATCCCATCGAGTACAAACTCATGGGGTACCATGTTTCCCTCCGCAGGAGTGAAGCCCAGCTGGTTGAGGTACTTACAGCCCAGGAGGTAAGTCGCCACGAGGAGATCAGCGAGATCGTGGAGCATTTCAATGATAATCTCAGGGAGGAGTTGCTTGGGCAAACTGTCCGGGAGAAGGGAAAAACCATTGAGATCGCACTCGTAGGGAATCCCAATTGCGGCAAGACCACACTCTTTAACTTCATCTCGCGGTCGAAGGAGCATGTGGGGAACTTCGGTGGGGTGACAGTCGGTTCAAAAACAGCATCCTTCAAACAGAATGGCTACCGGTTTGAGATCTCTGATCTGCCAGGCACCTATAGCCTCTCTGCCTATTCACCGGAGGAATTGTATGTGCGCAGCCACATCTTCACAGAGATGCCCGACATCGTGGTCAACGTGGTGGATGCTTCCAACCTGGAACGTAACCTCTTTCTTACTACCCAGCTGATCGACATGGATATCCGGGTGGTGATGGCCCTTAATATGTTTGATGAACTGACTGGTCGCGGCGATACCCTGGACTATGAAGAGCTGGGCATGTTGCTAGGGATTCCGATAGTTCCCACCGTGAGCTCAAAAGGGAGAGGGATTCACGATCTCTTTGACAGAATCATTGAGGTGTACGAAGACCGCGACCCGGTGATGCGCCACATCCATATCAATTACGGTACTGAGATCGAGCGTACTCTTGTCCGGATTCAGGATGTCATCTGGAAAGACAAAACGGTGACCCTGAAAGCTTCTTCCCGGTACTATGCTATCAAACTGCTGGAAAAAGATGCTGAGATCCCGCAGACCTTAATGAAGAGCAACGTTTACAAAGAAATCCTCCAGACGGCCGATCAGGAAGTGCTGCGGGTAGAACGGATTTACCGTGATGATTCATCCACCCTGATTGCCGATGCCAGGTATGGATTCATTGCAGGTGCTCTGAAAGAGACCCTTCGGCTCAACCATATGGAAGAGGTAAAATCCAATAAAAGCGACCGGATTGACCGGTTTCTCACCCATAAATACATCGGTATTCCCCTGTTCATCTTCTTTCTGTGGGTAATGTTCCAGTCCACCTTTTCACTGGGAGATTTTCCCAGGCAATGGATCGAGTCCGGGGTGGAATGGCTCGGTGGAGAAATTACCCTCCTAATGGCTCCCGGACCGTTAAAAGATCTGCTGGTAGACGGGGTAATCAACGGAGTGGGCAGTGTCATCGTATTCCTGCCCAACATCCTGATCCTCTTCTTTTTCATTTCCCTCATGGAGGATAGCGGCTACATGGCCCGGGCCGCATTCATTATGGATAAGCTGATGCACAAAATGGGATTGCACGGACAGTCGTTCATTCCGCTGATTATGGGATTCGGTTGCAACGTTCCGGCCATTATGGTAACCCGGACCCTTCGCGACCGGAACGACCGGCTGGCCACCATGCTGATCAATCCATTCATGTCGTGCAGTGCCAGGTTGCCGGTCTATATCCTCATTGCCGGAGCGATCTTCCCTGACCATGCAGGAACTGTTATCTTCCTGATATACCTCACCGGAATCCTCCTGGCCGTGCTGGTCTCCCTGCTCTTCAAAAAGACTCTCTTTAAGAGCAAGGAAGCTCCCTTTGTGATGGAGCTCCCCCCGTATCGGATGCCCACTCTCCGGGTCAGTCTTCGCCATATGTGGGATAAAGGACAGCAGTACCTCCGGAAGATGGGAGGAATCATTCTGGTGGCTGTCATTATCATCTGGGCTCTGGAATACTTCCCTGCCGGAAGCCAGGTCCCGCCGCAGGAACGGCTCGAACACTCCTACATCGCACGGATCGGAAAATTTCTCGAGCCGGTGATCGAGCCACTCGGTTTTGATTGGAAAATGGGAGTCAGCCTGATGACAGGAGCGGCAGCCAAGGAGGTGGTTGTCAGTACCATGGGGGTACTCTATGGGACCGACGTTCAGCCGGAAGGGATCCCAAAGCGTAAACTCCCGCAGATCATGCAGGAGGTCAGATACGCTGACGGTCCCCTACTCGGCCAACCCGTATTCACACCGATCGTGGGTATCTCCTACCTGCTCTTCATCCTGGTCTATATGCCCTGTGTGGCTGTGATCATCACCATCAGCCGTGAGTCGGGGAGCTGGAAATGGGCTCTCTTCCTGATCCTCTATACTACTGCCCTGGCCTGGTTGCTCTCCTTCTCCTTTTACCAGCTCGGCAGCCTGATCTTCAGATAATGTGGCAGATGGTACTCACCGGCCTGGTTATCGCAGTTGCTGTCATCTACGGCATAGTCCGTCTCGTGCGCTACTTTTCTGATCCGCTCCGGAAATGCCGGGATTGCCCGGCCGAATGCGCAGGATGCCCGCTGGAAGAGCTGAAGAAGACGAAGGACGAAAGACGAAGGACGAAAGACGAAGGACGAAAGACGAGGGACGAAGGACGTAAGAAGTAGCACTACCATTATGGCCCCTGTGCCCC
>QYQJ01000213.1 GCA_007280875.1 Bacteroidota bacterium | reverse complement strand
CTTATATAATATTTTGTATTTGCTGTCAATCCGGTAATCGAACTGGTGAAAGCTCCCAAGCCGCTTCCGTCAGTTGTATGAGTATTTGCAGTCGTCGGATTTGGTGAGGTATTCCAGCAAACTCCCCGTACCGTTATAGCCGACCCGCCATCAGCGGTTACAGTTCCGCCCGATATAGCGGAAGTTTGGGTGATTTCGGTAATGGCCGTGGTGATGACCGTGGGAAGTTCCGGAGCCTGAAGGGTTGTGAAGGTGATTTCATTGCCGTAAGAAATTCCGACTTCATTGGTAGCATATGCTCTTACATAGTAAGTGGTGTTGGGAGTCAGACCGGTCAGGGAGCTGGTGAAGGTTCCTGTTCCGGTGCCATTCTCTGTTTTATTGTTTTCAATAGTGGGGTAGGGGGTCGCACTCCAGCAAACTCCCCTGACAGTTACCGGCGATCCTCCATCAGATACCACGTTCCCTCCGCTGGTGGCTGTTGTCTGAGTGATACCGGTGGCTAAGGTTGTGGATATGAATGGAGCTGTTGCGCTCTGGCCCGTATTAAAGACGACTTCATTCCCGTATCGGATCCCATAAACACTGGCAGCATAGGCGCGTACCCAATATTTAGTATTAGCTGATAATCCGGAAAGAACACTGCTATAGGCTCCTGTACCTGTTCCATCATTCGTTCGGTACTTGGTCGTATCCGGATTAGGTTCATTCGCCCAGCATATACCTCGGGCAAGAACCGGCGATCCGTTATCCGAAGAAATATTTCCACCGCAAACAGCAAAGTTCTCGGTAATCTCCGATACTGACTCAGTGACCAAAATGGGCAAATCAGGAGTAGCTATTGTAATCATTCCCCCATACAGTACCTCTGACTCGTAAGAAATAAATGCTTTCAGGAAGTACGTTTTGTTCGCGGATAGCCCGGGAATCAAAGCCTGGAAATTCCCGGCGCTACTCAGAGGTCCAAGATAAACGGTTTGATGGGTCAGATTCGGTTCGCCCAAACTATCCCAGCAAAACCCATGATTCGTAATCTCCCTTGTTCCCGGATCAACCAGGGTGCCATGCGCTATCGCAACTGCCAGGTCAAAATCACCCGTTGTCACCACAGGCCTTCGTGAGAAATCTTTCTTACAATGGACAAAAAAAAGCCCTGAAAACAAAACGATTAATAGGACTACCCGCTTCATGACATGAAAGGTTATTTACAGTGTAAAGTTACGGATATTTAAATTCCAATATCCATAATATATAGGTTAGTTCCATGAAAAATAATTTTTTGACTGGATCTGCCCAATACCTCCTGGTATCATTCTCCGGTACCATCCAAATCAGATCCTATAAAGTTTGGTCAGAGTAGAAGGGAAAGCAGGATAAGTATTTAACCGATTAAATAACGATCAACGAGTTTCGAAGGTTAAACGCTGCCTCGCCAAAGATTCGTATTTTTGCGGGTGATCAGGCCAGTGATGTCATACAGTAACGAAACGGTCTCTAAAGAACTACTTCTGAAAGCAAGTCAATGCCCTGAAACCAGGCAACTGGCAGAATGGGTACTAGCCAATCACCGGTTGACCCCGGAGGAAGGGCTTTGGCTTTTCGAGAATGGTGAGCTGGGTTGGCTGGGGATGCTGGCGGAGGTTATCAGGCAACGGCATAATGGGAACCGGGTCTTTTTTATCCGCAATTTCCACATCGAGCCAACCAATATCTGCGTCAACAAATGCCGTTTCTGCTCCTTCTCGCACCATTTCAGCAAAGAGCAATGGGAGCTATCCCTGGAAGAGATCCTGGGGCAGGTGGCAAACCAGCCTCCGGAAGTCAGGGAACTTCACATTACAGGAGCCGTGCATCCGGGGCGGGATCTCTATTATTACGGGGAGATCCTGAAAGCGATCCGGAAGCTCCGGCCCGCGCTACATCTGAAGGCTTACTCCGCCGTGGAGCTCGATTACATGATCACCCGGGCCGGTCTCACGGTTACGGAGGGATTGACATACCTTAAGGAGTGCGGACTCGATTCCATCCCGGGAGGAGGGGCTGAGATCTTTGACGAAGTTATTCGCCGGGATATTGCCGGGATGAAATCCTCGTCGGAAACCTGGCTCGGGATCCATGAAACGGCCCACCAGCTTGGGATTTCCTCAAACGCCACCATGCTTTACGGACACCTGGAGAGCTATGCGCACCGGATCGACCACATGGAGCGGCTTCGGATGCTGCAGGACCGGACCGGGGGATTCAATGCATTCATCCCGCTGAAGTTCAGAAACTGGAACAATGAGATGGAACAGCTGCCAGAAGTTGCCATCACGGAAGATATGCGGAACTATGCCGTGGCACGGGTCTACCTCGACAACATCCCGCACCTGAAGGCTTACTGGCCGGCCATCGGCAAACCGCACGCGCAACTCTCCCTCTCCTTCGGCGTGGATGATATGGACGGCACCATCAACGATTCCACCAGGATATACTCCCTCGCCGGCGCCGAAGAGCAACGTCCGGCATTTACCGTTTCCGAGATGCAGGAGTTCATCCGTCGGGCCAACCGGGAGCCCGTTGAACGGAATTCTCTCTACCACCCCCTCCTTTCCTCCCCCTCTCCTTCAGGAGAGGGGGCCGGGGGGTGAGGTGAGTTCCTGCTCGATCTTCTGATATACACTTTCCGCCAGCTCCTTCGGACTCAGATCACTGAACGATTCAAACGGCAGTGGCTCCAGGATCACCGCCTGCAGATCCGGCTGCCGGGAGATCAGAAAACCCCCTTTGCGGATGGCCAGGGAAGTGCCTTTGATAGCGATCGGGAGGATGGGTAGCCGGGTAGTAATCGCCAGGTGGAAAGCACCGCTTTTAAAGGACTGCAACCGCCCGTTCTTCGACCGGGTCCCCTCCGGAAAAATCATCAGGGAGTTCCCTTGCAGCAACGCCTGTTTCGATTCTTCCATCATCCGCTGCATGCTCGATTTCCTTCCTCTCCGCAAAGCTATATACCGGTTCATAGCCATATTCCAGCCGACAAAGGGGACAAAAAAGAGAGAACGCTTGGCAACCCATTTGAAATGGAGACGAAGGGTGAAAAGAACCAGGATATCAGCTCCCGACTGATGGTTGGAGACCATCACATAGGTTTGTGCCGGATCAATCCGCTCCTTCCCGGTCACGCTCAGGTGCCACAACGGATTCAACCGGAACGCAAGGTTTGCCCAGAGGCAGGAGAACTGATGCAACAGGTACATCCGGCGGTCGAAAGGCAAGGTAACGACCCAGATCAGCAGCGCCACCGGAAACAGCACAGCCGAACTCCCGAACAACTCGACCCAGAAGTAGAGCGATACGATGAATGACCAATATCTTTTCATCTGTTGGCAATTGGCATTCGTCATTCCTGCTTATTCATGTCATTTGTATACTTCCTCCATTTCTCCACTACTGCCTGAAAATCCTCCGGCAGGTCCGAATCAAAGTCCATTCGTTTCCGGGTAGTAGGATGCGTGAAGCCGAGTGACTTCGCGTGCAGTGCCTGCCGGGGCATCAGGGTAAAGCAGTTCCGGATAAACTGGCTGTATTTTGCAAAGGTAGTCCCTTTGAGGATCTGATCTCCACCGTACGATTCGTCGTTGAAAAGCGGGTGTCCGATGTGTTTGAAATGAACCCGGATCTGATGGGTGCGTCCTGTCTCCAGGCGGCACTCTACCAGGGTGACGTACCCGAACCGTTCAACCACGCGGTAATGGGTCACCGCATGGCGGCCTGCTTCCTCCTCGTCAAACACCGCCATGATCGTGCGGTCCCTGACATTGCGTGCAATGTTTCCGGTGATGGTTCCTTCCTCCTCTTTCAGATCCCCCCATACCAGTGCCAGGTAGGTCCGGTCTACGGTATGATCGAAAAACTGTTTTGCCAGCTTCGACTGTGCGAGCTCATTCTTGGCCACCAGCAGGATACCGGTGGTATCTTTATCGATCCGGTGAGCCAGGAACGGTCTGGCATCGATGGCTACATTCTCAGGGGTGTTTTGAAAATGGTAAAGGAGGGCATTGAGCAGCGTCCCGGAAAGATTTCCGTGACCCGGATGGACCACCATTCCGGCCGCTTTATTGACTACCAGGATGTCGTTGTCCTCGTAAACGATACATACCGGGATCGCCTCGGGATAGAGCTCGGTGTCGCGGGGCGGATAGGCAAGGACAATTGAAATGGTATCGAGCGGCTTAATTTTATGGTTGGGTTTAACCGGTTGAACATTCACCAGGATGTTCCCGGCGCGGGCGGCCTGTTGGATCCGGTTGCGGGAGATGTCCGCCATTCTGGTAAAAAGGTATTTATCGATCCGCAGGGGAACCTGACCACGGTCGACAACAAATCTGAAATGCTCGTATAATTCTCCAGATTCTTCCGTATGTTCATTGTGATCAAGCATGCCCGTACAATCTCTGGAAGGAGGACTACCGTGTGAGGATCAGTTTGGCGGTGGCAACCACCTGTCCGGATGGTCCGGAAAGGGTCACGAAGTAGATACCCGAGGCATATCCGGTAATATCGGCCTTCCCGGAAAAAGCTTCACGATGCACCTCCTGTCCAAACAGGTCAAACAACCGAAGGGTATAGGGTTCATTGCTTTTCAGGGATGCCGGAAGATCGATCCGTACCACCTCCCCGGAAGCAGGATTGGGATAGACCTTCAACCCTGACAATCCGTTCTCTTTTTCTGGGATAGCCAGGGGGATGGGTTTTCCAACGATCGGCCGGATCATCAGGGAGCCATTGAACGCACTGGTCAGCCACTCGCCGGCCACATTGAACAGGATCTGTTCCCGGTGGTTGTTGTACCGGTCGAAGCCGAGGTTGAGGTTGTCGTCGGTCGTTTGCTCCCATCCCACATAAAACGTTCCTGAGATCCTGCCGGGAGGATCGAGATGGTAGGTCGCAAACTGGTTCAGGCTGTCGGCAAAGGCCGGGAGAACCAGCTCTTCATGGAGCATCTGGTCAGGTTTCCCATTGGCATCGTTCCATACTTTCAGGTAGAAAAACTGGACATTATTCCCGCTCAGGGTCCGGTTGAAATAGAACTGAACAGCCCGGAGTGTGTCCGGAGTCTTGTTCAGCCTGAAGCGGTAAGCCAGCAACGACCCCGCCGGAGTGAGACCATACCCGGCATCGGGAGTGCCATCGTCGTAAGCATAATAGTTATAGAATGGCTGATAGGCCTGCATGGTATCTCCCATCAGGGAGCCGTCGGCTGACCGGACCCGGTGGGTAATCAGGAAAAGGGCGCTATCGGCTGCACTGATAGGAAAAAGAACCTCTACGGGTGGATGGGCGAACGGAGCGTACGTCACATAGCCGTAAGTGTAAAAGGGCTTGATTACGTGCTCTCCGCCATTGTATTCGTGCTGCCAGCTTCCTGCAATATCCTGCATGGTATAGCTGTACGACGAATTATGATCTTCCGTGTCGCGGTTGCTGATCAGGATATCCAGCGTGTCGGTCATTTCGTTGGTGGGATTGTCAGTATACTGCGGGAAAGGCATTTCCGCATAGTTCCGGAGCATGGATGGAGGCCGTTCGATAAAGGTGATTCCGGGACGCACGGTGTCGGTGAACGACCGGTTGATATCCAGGTAGATGTCATCCAGGTTCCATTGCGAACAGTTGCTCTGCCAGCTGGGTTCTGCGGCACTGGCCAGGCTCACGTAGTTGTAGAACTGGAACCGGAACCTCTTTTTGAAGAACTGGGTATCCACGATCGGGATCATCACCTGAACGAAGTACCGGTTGTTGTTGAGGTAGAAGGTGTCAAGCGCCATCCCGCGGGTTCTCCAGATCTCCTGCCAGACAGCCGGAATTTGAGTAGTATCAGTGGGCGTGATGCTGTCCCACGCCGGTTGTACCAGGAAACGGAGCATCAGGGAATCGGCTGTATGGGGTGCCTTTGCCCTTCCCTGGGGCTGATACCAGAAACTGAGATAGACCGAATCGTCAGGTGTCAGGGCTTCGGGGAAAGGGGTAAAGATGCTGTCGAGCCGGATATACCGGGAGGTCAGGTGATCGGCCAGGAAGGTGGTCGGCCCCGGGACCGCTTCGGGATACATCTGTCCCGAATCGCTGATAGCATCCAGGGTAACTGCTCCGCGGTTGACCGGGTAAACCGGGATATCGGTATTGACAAATGCATACCGGTCGATCCAGCGGTTCTGGCTGGGGAACACCGTTGCTTCACGGAAATCATCGAAGAAGGGAAGCTGCATGGGGATGGTATCCAGTCCGTTGGCTTGCTCCTTCAACCGGCTCAGTTCGGCGGCTTTTGCCTGTACCACCGGATTTACCTGAAGCCCCACCAGTACCTCCTGGGCCTGTATGGGAAATTGGGAGAACAGGGTTAGTACAACCAGGAAGAACCGTATGTTATATTGCCATGAATTGCACATTTATTGCCATTTATTGCCAAAATTTCGCTATTTCGCTATTTCGCTATCTCGCTACCTCGCTACCTCGCTACCTCGCTACCTCGCTATTTCACTATATATCAATATAATCCTCCACCCCATACCCCTCAACTGGTACGGTATCAACAGGTGTTTCATCAATGAGGATCTGGTAACTGCCTCCACCGGTTCCAACCACAAGGTCTATTTCGCTTCCCTTGTAGATCCGCTCCCCTGGTTGAATCGGCTGACCACTGAAGAGTTGCTGCTGGACGGCATCGGCATCAAAGGCCGGAGTGTAATAGAGGTTCCCCAGCTTCAGCCCGTAGCTCTCCAGCATCGATTGGGCTTGCCGGAGGGTCAGGAACTTCAGGTCGGGCATAGAGACTTGATCCGGAGTAGCCGATGAAATGGTTACATAGATCTGGCGGTTCTGCTTCACCCGTGTGTCTACCCAGGGATCCTGGTACAGGATTGTCCCCGGTGGCAGGTCCGCATCAAACACCGAATCCAGCACAATAAAACGGAAGTCGGTATAGAACGAGCTCTTGACCACCTCTTCAATCAGCTTTCCCCTCAGATCGGGCACCGGGATATACGTGTCGTGCCCGGTATAACCGGAGAGGAAGATCAGGGTCCCCCATACGATCCCGGCCGTGAGCACGAGTGCCAGCAACACCTGCCTGAGAAATTTCCAGCTGAAGAGGAACCTGATGAAATCCATTCCGCTATTTACTTACTTAACCTGAAAACAGTACATTTATTGTGTCCTGAACCCACGGACAAACATACGAAAAAAAGCGATTACGGATGGCTCATTTTTTTATGTTACTTTTGCTGTAATGAAGAGCGGAGATGAAAAAGATTGCCATCGTAGCCGGCGGTGATTCAGGAGAGTACGAGATCTCCATGCGAAGCGGGCAGCAGGTCGAAAATCAGATCGACCGTAATCTGTTCGATCCCTTCCTGATAGAGATCAGGGGAGATTTGTGGCATTGCCGGATGGAGGATCTGTTCCTCCCGGTGGATAAGAACGACTTTTCCATCCGGGTGAACGGAGACACTATGCGGTTTGATGTGGTATTCAACGCCATTCACGGCTCCCCGGGCGAAGATGGAAAATTGCAGGGATACCTGGATATGCTTGACATTCCGTACACCTCCAGCAACCTCATGGTCTCGGCCCTTACCTTTAACAAATCCTTCTGCAAAAGCATGGTGGCCTCCTATGGCATCCATACTGCCCCGTCGGTACATCTTTATAAGCATCAACGGGAAGATGCCCTCCGGATGCTGAAAGATATTTCGCTCCCCTGTTTTGTAAAACCGAATTGCGGTGGATCCAGTGTCGGGATGACCAAAGTTTCTCATAAACCTGATCTTCCGGATGCCCTGGATCAGGCCTTGGCGGAAGATGACGAAGTGATCGTGGAGGAGTTTATACCGGGGAGGGAACTGACCTGCAGCGTTCTCCGTTCGGGAGGCGGCCTTATCACCTTCCCGGTATGTGAAATCGTGACCAAAAAGGAGTTTTTCGATTATGAAGCCAAATACTCCCCTGACCTGACCCATGAGATAGTCCCGGCGCCGGTTCCCGAAAAGGTGGCGCTGAAATGCCAGCAGATATCGGCTTTCCTGTACAACCGGTTGAACTGCAAGGGAATCATCCGTATCGACTACATCTTATCCAAACGGACCTTCTGCTTTCTGGAGATCAACACCGTCCCCGGACTGACTGAAGCCAGCATCGTCCCCAAAATGATCGCTGCACATGGATGGAGCTATACCGAACTGGTTACCCGGATGATTCAGGAATGTCAATGAAACTACTTGCTGCCACAAACAACCCCCATAAGCTTCGTGAGATTCGCGAAATTGCCGGGAAAGACTACGAGGTACTCAGCCTGAAGGATATCCATCTGGATGCTGATATTCCGGAAACCCAGGATACGCTTGCGGGAAATGCCCGCCAGAAAGCACGGTTTATCTTTGACCATACCGGCCTCAACTGCCTGGCCGATGATACCGGGTTGGAGATCGAAGCGCTCGATGGCCGGCCGGGAGTTTATTCGGCACGGTACGCCGGGGAGGGGTGCTCGTTTGACGATAACATCCAAAAGGTGTTGGAAGAGCTTGATGGACAGGAGAACCGGAAAGCCTGTTTTCGCTGCGTGGTGTGTTTGATCCTCCATGGGGAAGAGCATCTTTTTACAGGGAAAATTCCGGGAGAGATCATCAGGGAACGCAGGGGCACAGGCGGTTTCGGATACGATCCGGTATTTATACCCGATGGCTGCTCCATGACCTTTGCCGAGATGCCGGCACATCTGAAGAACGGCATCAGCCACCGGGGGATTGCGGTTTCGAAAATGTTCCGGGCGTTAAAAAAAATGTAAGGGCGACCGGCCCGGTCGCCCCTACATTTTTTTCCCGGTCGCCCCTACGTATGTATTACGGAAATTTCAATCCGGGATATTTCGTGATGTCCACATACGGGATCTTACTGGCGTACTGCCCGTTGATGGCATCAATGAAGTGATTGGCTGCCACCGCATAACCCCTCGGGCAAAGATGCACTCCGTCCGTGGAGAACAATCCACCGGAGACAAAACGGGTGTTCATTTTGATCCCGTCGAAGACCATCCCGGCAGCAAAACTCTTCATATAGGTATGCATATCGGCGAAAGCCAGGCCATTGGTCTGCGCTGCATTGGCAATGATCTGGTTAAAAGCTAAAATGGCATTCTGAATATTGGTTTGTTCGCTTTTTTGGAGGACAAACATGCCGGGGATCGGATAGGGTCTCTTCAACACCGGATCTGCAATACCCATTCCCCTGCATTTGATGGAATCAGTGGGCAGGGTGAGGAGGAAGAGATCTTCCGGTTCCATTTGCACCCAGTCACCTGTGGTGGTGGTAATCACAAAGGGATTCTTTCCCTCTTTCCAGACAATGTCGGGATGACCGTACATCGTGTATAGAAAGTTCAGACCGGCTGCCTGTTCAGCGTTAAGCACCACGTTGTCGTAAGGAAGCTGGGCCGAAATGGTGGTGAAGAATGGGATGCTGGTGACATCAGGGATATTGGCCAGGACTCCTTTGGGAGCACTTGTCGCGTTTACGAGTCCGAGTACCGCTATGTTATAGTAGAGAGCAAAGGTATCAACCGGGGTGATCAATGCATCTGTTCCGGCCAATGCCGAAGTCAGTACATCATTGTTTCCGATCCACAGGGAGAAGAAGGTTGGATTCTGGGCAACGGCATCCTGGAATACGGTGGAGTAGATCCCTGATGCAAACCGCGCGAAGAAGGGATTTCCATACGGAGAACCATATCCCGGGATAAACAGTTCTTTTACATTCATTCCGGGAACACCCATGTTATTATAGGGTCCGGGATCGGTGGGTCTGGCACTCAGTTGACCCGCAAGGGTGGCCTGATCCGGATTCGGAACGATGTATTCCGGTTTCAGAGATACCGTACCAATGGGTTGTCCGCTACAGTCTTTATCCGGAACCAGTTTCAGAATCATCTTGGTGACCAGGTAGATCCCTTTTCCCGGGGTTACTACTATTCCCACACCATTTTCCGTATTGATGTAAGGTTGATTGAAATCTCCTCCGCCAACCAGCTTGAATTGTTCGGCCAGCATATTGGGGTAGGAATTTTCCTGTCCGGATGTATAAAGAGCACCATCAGTAAAACCGGCTGTAAGGGAGTTCCCAATGGCCACGTAGGTGGTGAAATTTGCCGCACCAGGGTCTGGACTGAACTCGTCGATCTTGGGTTCGCAACCGGCAAGAATGACGATGGAAAACAGGATATATAACAGTTTTTTCATATCGTTCATGTTTTATAGGGTTAGAAATTGTAGGTTAAACCAAAACCGGGGATGTAGACACTGGTCTTGTAGGTCCCTGAGAAGTTCTCCGGTGAATAGGTCCCTTCCCGTTCCAACCCCATCACATACAGGAATGCGGCATCGATGCTGAGCCCCTTGATAGGGAATACCGACAAGCCTGCGGTCAGCCCGATCTGGTTCATGCTGGGAGTCTGCGGATTGAGATGATCGTCGGGGACCGGTGTAGGGTCGTAATATCCGCCCAGGCGGACGGTCACGATATCGTTCACCCTGTATTGGGCTCCGATCCGCGGGATGAGTTTATTCGTATACATGGCCGGAGCATACGTTTTATCCAGAGCCGGGGTCTTGGTCTTGAAATCGAAAATCAGAGTATCGTAAGTGCCCCAGAAGACATAACAGAGGTTGATGCCGATCAGGAATTTCTCCTTGATCTCGTAAGAGATCCCGAAATCAAGGTTGGCAGGAAGCGGAAGAGAAGTAGCTACCTTCTGATCAGGAAAGTTCGTTTTCATCGAAACAGGAACAGTAAAAGTGGCGTCTGCGTTATCAACAACCATGTTGATCCTGGAACGATAGTCCACACCGATGTTCAATCCTTTGACCGGGCGTACCAGGATCCCCCCGTTGAATCCGACATTGTATGTGTTTCCTTTGATGTTGACCTTCCCCTCGGCGCCATTCTGCCCTTCGAGCGGTAACGCTTTATTCAGTTCCACATTTCCGATGGCTACTACCAGCCCCATCCCGAAACTGAATACATCTTTGATCTTATAAGAGAAGGAGGGTTGAACGGTAATGGCCTTGAACGAAAGGTTCTGGATCAGAAAACGCCCCTGCCAGGTATCTCCCCAGGATAGCTTGTTCCCGTAAGGGGTGTTGACAGCCAAACCGATGCTGAGGTCCTCGAAGGGCTTAAAGCCAAAGTAAAAGTATAATGGAGTATTGATGATGTTCTCGGTCTTGTACTGGCCCATTACATCTTTGGGCTGGAAGGTGGTGCGGGCCATCAGCAGGCTGACCCCACCGGAGATGCTGAACCGTTCCTTTACAAAGGCTGCAGCACCCGGATTGTAAAAGAAGCTGCTGGCATCGTAAGTCAGGGAGGTCCCGATCAGGCCCATCCCGATGTTACGTATGCTATGCAAGCTCACTTGATATCCACCGCCGAAGGCCGTGGTTGCCGCCAGGCAGATGCCAAGCAGCAAAGCTGTAAATCTCCGCATAGTGTTCTTTTTTTGGTTAATACTTGATGCAATATTACTATAATAAATTCAAAATTCTAAATTCTTAATTCAAAATTAATTTGCATCCCCTCATCCCCTCATCCCTTCATCCCTTCATCGCCTCATCACTTTATCGTATCTTTGCACCCCGAAATTTACACTAACCACATGAAGCTGCAGCCAGGAGATAAAGTTAAGTTCCTGAATACCACCGGAGGCGGTGTGGTTACAAAGGTGCTGGATTCACGGATGGTACTGGTAGCCGATGAAGATGGATTTGAAGTCCCGACCCTGATCAGCGAATTGGTGAAGATCGATCCTTCAGATGCCGGAGGGCGGTTTTTTAAAGAGGATTTCAGTACACCGGTGCCTGTAAAACAGGGGAAGGATCAACTACCGGACCAACATGAGGATCAGGGAAACCGGACCCGTGAAGAAGAGGAACCCGGTCCGGATTACCTGCCCCCTGCCGTGATCCGGAAACGGACATCGGAAGATATCTTCCTGGCGTTTGTCCCGCATGACCAGAAGTGGCTGATCACCGGATCGGTGGATGTCTTTCTTATCAATAATACTTCGTATGATGTCATCTACAACCTTTTTCACCGAACAGGACCGGGGCATTATACCGGAGTCGATTACGGTTCCCTGTTTGCCGGGACCAGACACCTGCTGGCAACGATAAACCGCGAACTCCTCCCGCACTGGACCGATGGATCCCTCCAGTTTCTCTTTCACAAAGAACAGCTGGAGGAGGTGATCCCTCCGTTCAATTCCGAATTTCAGATCGACGGGACGAAATTCCTGAATGAAGGATCCTACCGTGAATCGACGCTGGTCAATGCCAGAGGCATCATCATCCGGATTATATCATTGACCAGGTACCTCGAGGAAAACCGGCCTGTTCCGAAAGATACTCCGCCTCCGCTGTTACAGGATTCCCGTTCGATCGGGAAGACGGAACCTCCGTTGATCTTCCATCATCAAACCGAACCGAGAAAAGCAGTAGTCGATCTTCACATCCATGAATTGATTGAAGATCCATCGAACCTCCAACAGGCTGAGATACTGGAGTTTCAGAAGAAATACTTCATCCGGTGCCTGGATGGTGCGAGGACTCACCACTTCCTGAAAGTGGTGTTCATTCATGGAGTGGGCAATGGCAT
This sequence comes from Bacteroidota bacterium, assembly GCA_007280875.1. Lineage (GTDB taxonomy): Bacteria > Bacteroidota > Bacteroidia > Bacteroidales > FEN-979 > QYOJ01. Next base: position 6,430 of record QYQJ01000213.1, on the reverse strand, counting down.
CCTGCGTACCGTATTGATTGATCACCTGAAAAAAACAGAGGGCATCGAATGGTTCGATGCCCCCATGTTTGCGTATGGCGTCGGTGCCCTTGAAGTGAGCATTCCGCACAACCTGTAATTATCTGCTCACAGAGATTTTCCTTGTATATACTTTATTCCCGGTGGTCAACTGCAGAATATAGACACCCGGTGCCAGCTTTCCCGCATCGATCTTAACCTCATGGTCTCCGGCACCCAGGTAACCCGGTTGCCAGTTCCGGACCTTCTGACCGAAGGTGTTGTATAAGTTCAGTTCAACCTTATCAGGATCTACCAGGTAAAAGGTAGCAGTCGTGAGGTCGTTCGCCGGATTGGGGAAGACCTGAAGTGCCCTGGTTTGATCGAAATGATCCCTGGCCGACACGACGTTGGCGTTGAATTCTGTCTTCTCGAAGGAACCGAACGGTCCGCTCATAATTACTTGAGTATTCTGGTTGTCCTGCAGGAGGTAGAATCCGTTTCCGTTGGTGCAACAGATGCCGTTTCCGCCGGCGTCATAGATCGTGAAGGTGTAACATCCCTCGTCGGTCAGATAGATGGTATCCCGGTAAATATGATTGGATTCGGTATAGGGCCCGCCGCTGTCCACGATGTTGCCCTCTGCATCTTGTACGTCCCAGGTGGTCTCTTCAGGGGCATTGTCGGTTTTAATGAAAAGGATCATCGTCAGGGTGGTGGCTTGCGCCGCTTCGATGGATATATTCAGCGTGTCATTCTTGGGATACTCATCGGCATTGCTGTTCGGATCGTCCGAAAAAATCGTCAGGGTATTGGTTGACTCCGGGGTGAAGGTGTAATCAGGGAGGTTGACTACCACTTTCTCCAAAGGATCCAGGCTGCCCGACCAACTCTCCGTCATGACCGTTCCGCCATTGACCTCATAATTCAGATTGAAAGAGGTAATGGTGTTGTTCCCGTTATTTCTGACGGTGACCATGGGGGCGACCACGCCACTGCAGTTGGTGGAAGAGACATTCTCGGTTTGCAGTACCTGGATGTCACGGTCGTACGGAAGTGTCAAAGGACCGGTGGAGCTGTTGGCCGCCTGATAGACCTCCTTGGATGTGTTGTTCTGGACGAATCCTACAGCCATCAACTCATCGATATCGTAAACCTGACTGGGTTCAAAAGGCCAGCTGGTCTCAATAATAACATAATCACCCACCTCAAAATCAGGCAGGGAGGTGCCGTCTTTGGTCGGCAACATCTTCTTCATTACATGGTCAAAGTTAGTCTCCCCGTTGGTTCCGGGAGGAGAGGTGAAATGTACCGTCTTCTCAATGACCACATTGTGCGCCACCAGGTTACCGCTGACTGCCTGGGTGGCCAGGGCAACCATCACGAGGGAGATCTCATCCTGGGCAGGGGAGATTGTATGCTGGAGCGAGATCTCAAACGGGGAGGGTACGTTATGGCGGTTGGAAATAACAGACCATTGTAAGCTGTTCCCATTCCCGTTGTAAACATTTCCGTCTACCACTGAATTGGGTACTGCGTTCACATTATAATAGGAACGTCTGGCGTTGTTATCTACTGTATTAGCCAGGTACATGGGATCATTTCCCGGGGCTGGCCAGCTCATATGATAAAAGATGGCTGTAAACACAGTAGGATTATTGATCAGCCATCCATGGATCTTTGTGTTGGCTGCAACACATGGACCACACGTGGCAGAGGTGAACTCCTCCAGCAGGACCAGTCGCTGGGATTGACCGAAGGAGAACCCAATGGAAATGAAGAAAAGGATCAGAAAAAGGGACAGTTTTTTCATAATGACAGGATTTACTATGTGAATTTTCAATTTGTAAAGATACCAATTTTCATAACTGGTTGCTTTTCCGGGCTAAAAAAATGGAGGCATTTGCGGTTATTCATTCGTATTGTATTATCTTTGCAGTCAAACCAATACCCATTCAATAAACCCATATAAATCCATAAACCATGAAAAAACTGGTACTCTTGGTCTCTCTCTTGCAGGTGGTTGCTTTCCTTGGCTTTTCCCAGAATCTCTCCCTGATTCATGATGGCACACCCGTTCCCAATAATGGTGCGGTAACTTACACCGGTGAACCGACCACAACGACCATTGAAGCGCACATCGGCGTAACCAATAACGGTTCAGTTACGCTGAGCGTCAAGTGTAAAAAAGAGGAAATCTCTCTGATTCCGAATTCGATCAATGCCTTTTGCTGGGGTGCCTGCTACGAGCCTGAAGTCTATGTCTCCTTGTTCCCTCTGGATATTGCACCGGGGGTGACCAGTACAGAATTTATCGGGGAGTATCAGCCGGTAAATAATGCCGGACAGAGTGTGATCAGGTATACTTTTTATGACGAGAAGAATCCCAATGACTCTGTTTGCTTCCAGGCACTCTATAATGCCTATCCGCTCGGGATTGAATCGCACCGGGGATCGGCCACACTCTCCAATGCATACCCGAATCCGGCCAACACCCAGGCCACTTTCAGGTATGCCGTTGAACGTGATGCCAATGCCGTATTGCTGGTGCGGAACCTGCTCGGATCTACCATGGCGGAAGAGGTGCTGACCGGTTCCGGAGAAGTTCGGATCTCCACACGCGATCTTTCAGAAGGGATCTACTTCTACAGCCTGCAGGTGAACGGGCAAACCCAGTCCACCCGGAAGCTCGTCGTATCACATTAGGCACAGGGGCACAAAGGCACAGGGGCACAAGGGCACAAAGGCACAGTATCCAGCATCCAGCATTGTCATTGCGAACAGAGCGAAGCAACAGGATCTAGGATCTGGCATTGATCCCAAACTCTTTCTTTAGTTTATCCACGTAATCCAGCTTCTCCCATGCAAAGAAGTCAACCTTTTTCTGGTAGACCTCTTTGGCGTTGCCATTCCCTTTCCTGGGTCTGGAACCGTTAACTGGATAATATACATCGACAAGTTTGGTGAACGGATCCCTGCCGAAATGGCCATAGGAAGCGGTGGGAAGGTAGACCGGATTCTTCAGTCCGAGCCGTTCAATGATGGCGTAGGGGCGCATATCGAACACCTGGTGGATCTTCAAAGAGATCTCCCCGTCGGTCAGGGTCTTTCCCTTTTTATCTTTCACTTTTGCCGTTCCGAAGGTATTTACATAGAGACCTACCGGTTGAGCTACCCCGATAGCATAAGCCACCTGAATCAGCACCTGGTCTGCAATACCTGCAGCCACCATGTTCTTAGCTATGTGGCGGGCGGCATAGGCTGCAGAGCGGTCCACCTTGGAGGGATCTTTCCCGGAGAAGGCACCTCCGCCATGTGCTCCGTGACCGCCATAGGTGTCAACAATGATCTTCCTGCCGGTTAACCCCGTGTCACCATGAGGTCCGCCAATGACAAACTTTCCGGTAGGATTTACAAACAATTTAAAATTTTTGCCAAAAAACTTTTTAATCCGGGCGGGCAGTATCTTCTTGACGCGGGGGATCAGGATCTTCTCAATGTCTGAACGGATCTGATCCTGCATCTTCTTTTCCGCGACCTTCGCAGCTTTGTCAGATTGATTGGCCGGCAGAATGAACTCATCGTGTTGGGTGCTGACCACAATAGCGTCGATGCGCACCGGCTGGCTATCGTCATTGTATTCGATGGTTACCTGCGATTTGGAATCGGGACGCAGGTATTTCATCTGTTTCCCTTCCCGGCGGATGGCAGCCAGTTCTTGCAGCAGGATATGGGCCAGCTCGCTGGATAGAGGCATGTAGTTATCCATCTCGCGGCAGGCATACCCGAACATCATCCCCTGGTCGCCTGCCCCCTGATCCTCTTTCTTTTGGCGGACAACACCCTGGTTGATGTCGGTCGATTGCTCATGGATCGTGGAGATCACCCCGCACGATTCGCAATCGAACCGGTATTCTGCTTTGGTATACCCGATGTTGCAAATAACCCGCCGGGCAGTCTCCTGGATATCCACCCAGCCTTCGGTACGGACCTCTCCGCCGCACACTACCAGCCCGGTCGTCACAAAGGTTTCACAGGCCACCTTGGATTCTGGATCCCAGCGTAAGAATTCATCAAGCAATGCGTCCGATATCTGATCGGCCACCTTATCCGGATGTCCCTCTGATACGGACTCCGATGTAAACAAATATCCCATAATTAAATCTTTCCACTCTGCGGGGCAAAACTACAATAAATATCAAATAAGCTCCAAATATTTGGAATTTTAACTTCGTCCTACGTCTCACGTCTCACGTTCTTGTCAGCTCCTGAAACACCTCCTCCAGCCGCTGCTCATCGCGCTGGAGGGAGAGAACGGTCAGTCCGTTGTCGACGGCGAAATTGAATACCGCCGGGCGAATGTCGGTTTCGGAACCGGATACCAGATGCCAGATGCCGGGATCCGGGATCCGGGATCCGGGATCCGGGGGGCTCTGTGAAGAGGCAAAGGCTTCCGTTACCCCTGCAATGGTCATCAGGTTCTCCCTCTCGACGGGTTTGTCGAATTCCACCTTGATGATGACCTTGGACGACTGGATCTTCCGGAGGTTTTTGGTTTTGTCGTCGGCTACGATCTTTCCCCTGTGGATGATGATGGTCCGGTCGCAGATCGCCTCCACCTCCTCCATGATGTGGGTCGAGAGCATCACGGTCTTTTCCTGTCCGATCAGTGTGATCAGGTTCCGGATCTCCACCAGCTGGTTGGGATCAAGTCCTGAAGTGGGTTCATCAAGGATCAATACTTCGGGATCATGAAGAAGTGCCTGCGCCAGCCCCACCCGCTGACGAAACCCGCGTGAGAGAGCACCGATCTTTTTATGCTGTTCGTCTTGTAGCCCTGTAAGTTCAATGATCTCACTGATCCGGGATCCGGGATCCGGGATCCGGGATTTGATTTTCGTTGCTTCGTCGTTCCTCTCCTCGCAATGACTCTTCCTTCGTCTTTCGTCTTTCGTCTTTCGTCTTTCAGTATGATCTATCCCTGCAATAAATCCCAGAAACTCCTTCACATACAGATCCAGGTACAGCGGATTGTTCTCCGGAAGGTATCCTACCCGTCTCCGTATCTCCATCGACTGTTCCAGCACGTCAAATCCGCACACCGCAGCATCTCCCGAAGTGGGAGGAATGAAACAGGTAAGGATCTTCATCAGGGTACTTTTCCCTGCCCCGTTGGGGCCCAGCAGCCCCACCACCTCGCCGGGTTTGATCTCCAGGGAAATAGTATCGAGGGCCTTCTGACCACCGTATAGTTTGGTGATATGAGAAACGCTGATAGACATGGATCTGGGTTTGAAACAGAATGCAAAGGTAGGTATAATTCTTTAACAGGTTGGACAAGTCGGACAGGAGGACAGGCGAACAGACTGGATGTAAAAAAGAACATTTCGTGTTGATTTAGCAATGAATTTGGTTATATTTGTTTGGGAAAAACTGGGTAGGGATTAAAACCCTCATTCGGTCATACTTGAACGTAATGTGCATTTGTATAAATAAACAAAATAGATACAGGTGGAAATCTTAAACCAAATAAACATGAAAACAATTAGAAAGTACAGGATTCTATGGATCCTCGCCTTCCTGTTAGTTAGTGCAGGCGCCCATGCACAATACGACAAAATGGTTATTGGCGACAATAACAATCAGCAGATCGTCATTGCCAATATCGATGGGAGCAATTTGGATACGATTGATCTTGGCGGACTATCCCAGTCATTTTATGATGCGGATGTAGACCCGATCCGTGAGAAGATTTACATGGCGTGGTACTGGGGTATTTACTCCATGAATTATGACGGCAGCGATTTCACAACGCTGGTTTCTTACCCTGCCGGCGGGTACAGTTGCGGCATTGCCGTTGACGCTGTAAACGAACATATTTACTGGGGAAGCACACCGGAGGATAGAATTTATCGTGCCGATCTGGATGGAACGAACCAGGTCCCCTTTCTTTCAGGTCTCGGTTACGTCGGGGATGTGGATCTGGATTTGGTCCATGGATATTTGTTTTACGGACAATACATTATATCCGCCACGAAAGGTCTGTACCGTATTGATCTGAACGGAACCAATAACACCACCATCGTATCCGGCTGTGATGCACAATATCTGGGACTGGATGTCAAGCATGGCGTGATCTATTTTGCTGATGGAGGTGCCTGCAGGAAGGTAAACTATGACGGTACGAACAACAACCTTCTCTTCAGCTTTCAACCAGGTGGATTTTTTGTAGATACAGCTAACTCATTGGTTTACTATTCAGATATGACCGCTGACCGTGTATTCCGGAGTGATTTATTTGGAGCGGATGTTCAGAACCTGATTACCACCCAGTTGTGGTCACCACACGGTCCGGTATTGATTCAAGCGTGCTTTTCGATTCTTGCTCAGCCGGCAAATCAACATGTCAACGTTAGCGGTGCGCCGCAATTTG
>QYQJ01000202.1 GCA_007280875.1 Bacteroidota bacterium | reverse complement strand
GGTAATCTATTTTAAAACTCTTCACAAATGCCTCCGGTTTCAGGGAGAAGCATGCCAGTCGTACCGAAACAGGGTGGTAGCCGGCGAGTTCCTTCAGCAGATGGTCCATGGTAATCCCCGTATCCACAATATCTTCCACCACGATCACATGCCGCCCCCTGAGTTCCTCATTTAGTCCTATCAGCTCTTTGACCTCCTCGGATGTCTTTGTCCCGACATATGATGCATACTTCACGAATGATATCTGACAGGGGATGGTCAGTTGCCGGATCAGGTCGGCGGCAAAGACAAAGGCCCCGTTTAGTACCGGGAGCAACAGGGGGTTCCTGCCAGCATAGTCGGTATTGATCCGGCCGGCTATCTCCCGGACAACCTGGTCTATTTGCTCCCGGGTAATAAATTTCCTGAACACCTTATCCTTGACTTCAACAAATTCCATCAGCTATTTAAATGGGCAACTGTTACAAAATAAAGAAGAAAATCTTAATTTCGTCTCTTCAAAAGTAAAATTGTTCCGCATGAATCCTGTCGTCAGCATCATTATGGGCAGCACATCGGATCTTCCGGTGATGGAAGCAGCTGCCAAATTTCTCAACGATCTGCAGATCCCATTTGAGATCAATGCCCTGTCAGCTCACCGTACACCGGAAAAAGTCGAAGCGTTTGCCAAAGGGGCCTATGCGCGTGGCATCAAAGTGATTATTGCAGCTGCCGGGATGGCTGCTCACCTGCCGGGTGTGATTGCCTCTATGACCACTCTTCCGGTGATCGGCGTGCCGATCAAGGCTTCGCTGGACGGGCTGGACGCCCTGCTGGCCATCGTTCAGATGCCTCCTGGGATTCCTGTCGCTACCGTGGGAATCGACGGCGCCCAGAATGCAGCGATTCTGGCTGCTGAGATGCTGGCTCTCTCCGACGAAAAGGTCCGTCAGAGGATGGTGCAATTCAAGGAAGATCTCAAGAAAAAGATCGTGAAAGCCAATGAGGAACTGGCCGCGGTGAAGTTCGAGTTTAAGGTGGACTGATTCGTTTCCGGATGATCATCAATCCATCGCGAACAGGGAGGAGCAGATTTTCCACCCGTTCGTCCTGTAACACAAACGCATTGAATTCAGCAATCCCGCGTGTCTCCTTATCCCATCTTTCCGTTGCATCCAGTACCTTGCCATCCCACAGCACATTATCTGCCAGGACAAATCCTCCTGTCCGTACCCGGGGCAGGACCAGGTTATAATAATCGATATACCGGGATTTATCGGCATCAATATAAACCAGGTCCCAGGTCTCTTCCAGGGTGGGAATCACCTCCATCGCATCCCCTATGTGCAGCACCACCAAATCCGCCAGGGATGCTTCGTTCAGGTATTTCCGGATGATGGGTTCAAGTTCGGGGTTGGATTCAATGGTGTGCAATACCCCTCCCCTGCCCCTCCCCTTGAAGGGGAGGGGGCCGGGGGGTGGGGTCAATCCCGCCGCCATGCAAATGGCTGAATAACCGGTAAAAGTCCCGATCTCCAGAATTCGTCTAGGTTGGATCATCTGGCTGATCATCTGCAGGAGCATCCCCTGCAGGGGATCTGCCATCATCTGGGGATGGGTCTGGGTCAGGTAGGTTTCGCGGTGCAACCTGTGCAGAAGCTCCGGTTCCGGTGCAGTGAATCGTTCAGCATAGTTGTATATATTTTTCTTCATGCAGCGATTTTTCCGAAAAGTACCCTATTTCCTACTTTCCATCAGGATCTCCAGTATCCTGATTCCTGCTTCCGGGATAATGGTGCCGGGACCGAAAATGGCGGCTGCGCCGGCGTTATAAAGGAAATCGTAGTCCTGGGGAGGGATGACCCCGCCCACAATGACCAGAATATCTTCCCTTCCCAGCTTCCTTAGTTCATCGATCACCTGGGGTACCAGCGTTTTGTGTCCGGCAGCCAGGCTGGAAACACCCAGGATGTGGACGTCGTTCTCCACAGCCTGTTTGGCTGCTTCGGCCGGGGTTTGAAAGAGGGGGCCGATGTCGACATCAAACCCGATGTCGGCATACCCGGTGGCTACCACCTTGGCGCCCCGGTCGTGGCCATCCTGACCCATCTTGGCGATCATGATGCGCGGACGGCGTCCCTCCAGTTCGGCAAACTGGTCGGCCAGCTCCCGTGCCCGGGCAAAGGCATCGCTGTCGTGCGATTCAGAGGAGTAAACTCCCGATATGGTCCGTATCACTGCTTTGTACCTCCCGTAAACTTTTTCCAATGCGTATGAAATCTCCCCCAGCGTGGCCCGCTTCCGGGCTGCGTCTACCGACAATGCCAGCAGGTTCCCTTCCCCGGTTTCCGCAGCCCGGGTGAGGGCATCCAGGGCCTCTGCCACCTCTTTTGAATTTCGCTCTGTCTTTAGCTTTTTTAAATGTCCTATCTGTGCTTCGCGCACAGCTGTATTATCCACTTCTAGTATCTCGATTGGATCTTCCTTATCGAGGCGGCAGGTGTTCACCCCGATGATCTTGTCTTTTCCGGTATCGATGCGGGCCTGCCGGCGTGCGGCTGCCTCTTCGATCCGCATCTTGGGAATACCTGTCTCAATGGCTTTGGCCATGCCCCCCAGTTCCTCGATCTCCAGAATATGTTTCCAGGCCTGGTGGGCAATCTGGCCGGTCAGGGCCTCCACAAAATAAGAACCTGCCCACGGATCCAGGGATTTACATATATTGGTCTCCTCCTGGAGATAGAGCTGGGTGTTGCGGGAAATCCGCGCGGAGAAGTCGGTTGGCAGGGCAATGGCCTCGTCAAGCGAATTTGTGTGCAGCGACTGGGTATGTCCGAGCGCTGCCCCAAGGGCCTCCACACAGGTCCGGGTGATATTGTTGAAAGGATCCTGCTCCGTGAGGCTCCACCCTGAGGTCTGGGTATGGGCACGAAGGGCCATCGATTTTGGATTCTTCGGCTGGAACTGCTTCACCAGTTTCGCCCACAGCATCCTTCCGGCCCGCAACTTGGCGATCTCCATGAAGAAGTTCATCCCCGAACACCAGAAGAAGGAGATCCGGGGAGCAAAGGCGTCAATATCCATACCGGCATTCACCCCGGTGCGAAGGTATTCCAGTCCGTCGGCCAGCGTGTAGGCCAGTTCGATGTCGCAGGTGGCCCCCGCTTCCTGCATGTGGTACCCGCTGATGCTGATGGAGTTGAACTTAGGCATGTTCCTGGCCGTAAACTCAAAGATATCTGCTATGATCCGCATGGAAGGGGTCGGGGGATAGATGTAGGTGTTACGGACCATGAATTCCTTAAGAATGTCGTTCTGGATCGTCCCGGTCAACGCCTCCATCGGGACCCCCTGTTCCTCCGCCGCCACGATGAAAAAGGCAAGCACTGGCAATACCGCCCCATTCATGGTCATCGAAACCGACATCCGGTTGAGCGGGATCTGGTCGAAGAGTACCTTCATGTCCTCCACGGTGTCGATCGCCACCCCAGCCTTCCCCACATCTCCAACCACCCGCTCATGATCCGAATCATATCCCCGGTGAGTCGCCAGATCGAATGCTACAGAAAGTCCTTTCTGCCCGGCTGCCAGATTCCGGCGGTAAAATGCATTGGATTCTTCCGCTGTTGAGAACCCGGCATACTGCCGGATGGTCCAAGGACTCATTGCATACATGGCGGAATAGGGCCCGCGCAGGAAAGGAGGAATCCCGGCTGCATAGTGCAGATGCTCCAGCTTTTGCAGATCAGCCTCCCCATATACAGGTTTTACCGGGATCTGCTCTGCAGTCATCCAGTCGGCGTGGATGCCATGCTCTTTCTCCCATTCGGTATAGGAGGTTCTGTTTGGTTGACGGTTCCTGTAATTGCTATCGGTAAATCGGGGTCTCATGGTTTTTCGCTAGGGAGCAACAGATTCCGGTCATAAGGAGAGTGTGAACACCAGAAAAGCTTTCTTCGACAGGGGATTGAATACCAGGCTGGATTGGACCGGGATGGAAAATTTTTTCGACACCGGGATCTCTTTTCGCACAGTGATCCCCAGGTTGTTAATCCCTGCGCTGGAGCCATACCATGAACTTCCGAACGGGATACCTCCGATGAACGGACGGATGCCGAATCCTCTGACAGTAAACAGGTACGAAAGTTCAAAATAGGTAGAGTAGTTATTCTGGGTCCCGGCTCCGTAGGCGCCGGTTGAGTCCTTGCCCTTATCGGCGCCATAAACCAGTGTAGCAGCAAGAAACTGAATAGGAAACCTGTCGGGACCGTTCAGGATCAGAGATACCTCGAGGGTATGCCATGTCGACCGGTTATTCCAGTTGAAGTAGTTGATTCCGGGAAGGGTATCCACCGGAATCGGGGCATAGTAATCGACCAGCATCAGGGTGAAGTACTTATAGGTATAGGAGAGGAACAGGTCGATCTCGGTGTAGCTATAGTCCACGGATGCGGTGTCGTTCAGCCACAGCGTATGCCTGGAAAACGCGTATGATCCCCAGGCTCCCAGGCTGAAGCCAAAGGCATCCACCGACAGGGTTGGCTGGATGGCCGCCGAATTTCCGAAATCAATTCCGCGCCAGATGTAGCGGCTTACCAGGTCGGCCCCTACATTCAGGGTAACCTTGCCGGGGCTGGCTTTCTCTTCATCCTGCAGGATCTGCTCCTCCTGGGAAAATCCGGGAATGGCAGGCCAGAGGATTGTCAGGGCTAAATAATAAAACAACTTTCTCTTTTTCATAATTTTTTTTGCTGAATCCCGGTCAGCTGAAAAGCAACCGTTGCAGTTCTTCAATATCGATCGGTTTGTTCATCATGGCGTCTATGCCTGCTTCCAGAAAACGGTCGCGGTCATCCTCAAAGGCGTTAGCCGTTACGGCAATGATCTTGATCCGGTCCGATTCCGGGATGTTCCGCTCTGCCTCAAGTTTCCGTATTAATTTACAGGCAGTTTCGCCATCCATATTGGGCATCATGATGTCCATCAGGATTACATCGTATGTGTTCTCCCTGTATTTCTCTACAGCAATCTCTCCGTCAGCTGCACTGTCGACTTTATGGCCAACCCTGGCCAGGGCTGCCATGATCAGACGCTGATTGATCAGGTTGTCCTCCGCCACCAGGATGGAAAGCGATCTTGTTTTACCGGAAGTGGGTTGATTTTCCATGTTCATGGTTCGTTTCATTGAACACCCAGGCGGTGTTGATAGGTGATTAATTCTTCCAGAACATTGCTTTTCAGATGGATAAATCCATCTACGCCAGCCTGTTGAAGCTCTTCCAGGATCGCTTCAGGATATCCCGCCACCACAACCAGCAAAGAGGGACGTTGTACTTTGAGTTTCCGGGCTATTTCCGGAGCGATTTGCTTATATTCATTGTCTGAACTGCAGATGACCACTATTTCAGCTTTTGAAACCAGGGCCTTTTTCACACCCTGGTCGATGGTTTCGAATCCCGGGTTATCAATGATACGGTAACCGGCACATCCGAAAAAGTTTGTCGCGAAGCCGGCCCGTGCACGGAGCATGACCGGATCCCCTATCGTAAAGAGAAAGACGGCGGGTTTTGGGTGACCGGAGGCTGCATACCGTTCCGTTGCCAATCGTAATTTTTCAAAGGGTCCGGCCACCCGAAAAGCAGGCATTTTTTTATAGAGCGAAGGCTTCTCATCCTGATCAGTTCCCTCCTCCCTACTCTTATCCAGCATCTTTTCCAACTGGTTGGGATACTGATTCGTTCCCAGAAGCAGGAGTTTCCGCTGTGCGAGGTCAGTCTCCTTTTGCCTTCGGGATTCGGTGACGATATCCTGAACAAAACCCTGTTTGACTGCTTCCACCATACCTCCACATTCCTCTACCTGCAGGAAGAGATCCCAGGCATGAGCAGCCATGGAGTCTGTCAGTGTTTCAATGAAATAGCTTCCGGCAGCAGGATCTGCTACGTTGCCGATATAGGACTCCTCCTTCAGGATGAGCTGCTGGTTACGGGCAATCCGTTCGGCAAAAGGTCCGGGTGTTTCAAAGGGAATATCAAAAGGCAGCATGGAAAGGGAGTTGGTATTCCCGAGGGCTCCCGACATCCCCTCCGTGGTGGTACGTAACAGGTTGACATAAGGATCAGACAGTGTTTTGTTCCACCGGGCAGTCATGCAATGGATCTGCATCCTGCAGGACTCCCTGTTTTCTGGTCTGTATTGATCTACAATGGTCGACCAGAGTAACCGGGCCGCCCGTAACTTGGCTATCTCCAGGAAATAGGAGGGCCCCAGTGCGAAGGTAAAAGAGATCCGGGAGGCCAAGGCATCAACCGGAAACCCTTTTTCGGTTAATCCGGACAGGTATTCGTTACCTGCTGCCAGCGCAAAGGCCAGCTCCTGGACCAGGGTAGAGCCTGCATCCTGAAACCGGTATCCGTTCACAGTGATCACCTTGTAATGTGGCAGCTTTTTCTGGAGTCTTGCAATAAGGTAATCCGCCTCTTCCAGGTCATTGGCAAAGGAAATGTAGAAATCCCCATGCATCAGCAGGTAACTGATCGGGTCAAAATTGATCGACCCGGTCACGCAAGCCGGATCTGTCCCCTGGCGACTGATCTCATAGAGCAGGATCTCCGTGGTGAGCGGATAGGATCGCGACCGGAAAAAGTGGATCGCTGTCTTTGACAGGTCAACCCCATCCAGTAGCCTTTGCATCTGCTGGTGTGTGGTTAGCTCCCTGGCATTGAATCCAATGGCTCGGGCACCCCGACTGATGGCATCCAGGGCGATGTCATGGGCTTCTTCAACACTGGGGGACGGGATATCCTGCCGGATGATCCAGTCGTTGCCCCCATTCCGGAATCCGCGAATGAACGGAAACTCTCCGGGAAGCGTCTTCAGGTACCCGAGATCCTTCAGATCTTCCTCACGGTAGTAAGGTTTTACAGGGAATCCCTCGGGCGTATTCCAGATCAGTTTACGGGTATAGTCGACCCCCTTCAGGTCCTGCCTGATTTTCTCTTCCCACTCCGCCGTAGTCACAGGCAAAAATTCGTTGAACAGGATATCAGAATCAGTAAACTCCATCCGTTTCCAGGTTAAACATAACAAGTTACGAAACGATGAACAAAAATAATCATTATCAATCGAATCCATTTATCTTTACTGAAAAAACTTGTTCTATGAAAATTGCACTGTTTGGTGCTTCAGGTTTCATAGGGACCTACCTTAAAAGAACCTTGCGAGCCCGGGATCATGAACTTACGGTTTCTTTGCGGGAAGGGTTTCAAAAAAATGATGCTGATTTCTGTGCCGATTACAT
>QYQJ01000142.1 GCA_007280875.1 Bacteroidota bacterium | reverse complement strand
TCATGAAGGTCATGAAGGTCATGAAGTCATGGATGTAAGTCAGAAATCGTCCTTCGTCCCTCGTCCTTCGTCCCTTACCAGTTCGGTTTGCGTTTCTCCAGGAAGGCTTTCATCCCCTCACCCGATTCCCCGTTTCCAAACAGGCTGGCGAACTCCTCTGCCTCCAGTCGACTGGCTTCTGAAAAGTCCATATGGAACCCCGCCCGGATCACCTCTTTGGCTTTCTTTACGGCGATCGGACCTTTGGTAGCAATCCGGCCTGCCAGCGCTTTGGCTTCAGGGAGCAGCTCTTCCGGCTCCGTCACCTTTTGCACCAGTCCCATTCGCAGCGCATCCTCTACCGTGATCATATCTCCCGAAAGGATCATATAAAGCGCATTTGAAATACCTGCAATCCGGGAAAGGCGCTGTGTACCGGCATACCCGGGGATCAACCCGAGGCTCACCTCCGGCTGGCTGAACTTGGCTTTGTTGCTGGCAATCCGGAAATCACATGCCATAGCCAGCTCACACCCGCCTCCCAGGGCGAATCCGTTGACAGCCGCGATCACCGGTGTACGAAAGTGCGCGATACGGTAAAAGGTGTCCTGTCCGGTAAGGGAAAAACTCCGGGCCTGATCATAGTTCATATCCGTCATCTCGGCGATGTCAGCACCGGCCACAAAAGCCTTATCGACACCGGTAAGGATGACTGCTTTTATCGATGGGTCCTCTTCCAGGTGATCCAGCACAAAGTTCATCTCTACGAAAAAATTTGTATTCAGGGCATTAAGGACCTCTGGACGGTTGATCGTGATGGTTGCAATCCCATGATCCACGTCCAGTTTTAAGACTTTATATTCCATTCGACTGGGGGTTTGGTTAAATTAACTGTGAAAGAATAAACAAATATAAAAAAAAGTCCTGATCTTTGTCTAAACTCCAAAAATATAGAAAATGGCTCTAATTTTAACACGCGGGGACGTGATTGAGGTACTCTCCATGCAAGATTGCATGGAGGTGGTGGAACGAGCATTTGTGGAACTGGTTAACGGAACGGCGGATCTCCCGCTGCGGATCCCGATCAAATCCCCCGATGGACTTTCGCTTTACATGCCGGCCTATCTGAAAGAGATGAAAGCATTGGCCTGCAAAGTGGTAGCCGTCTATAAAGATAATCCGGCCCGGTATAATCTGCCTGCCACCATCGGGAAAGTATTACTCCAGGATCCGGAAACCGGAGAGGTGATCTGCATCATGGATGGCGGGTATCTTACGGCTGTACGGACCGGTGCGGCCAGCGGGGTGGCAACAAAATACCTGGCGAACGACCGCTCAGGAATGACGGCCGGGGTGTTTGGTGCAGGTGTCCAGGCAAAAACCCAGCTCTGGGCAGTTGCCGAAGCCCGTTCGCTGAAACAGGCTCTCGTATTCGACAAAGATGAGGAGGCAGCTACCCGGTTTGCCACAGAAATGAAGCAAAAACTGAACCTGGATATCGTGGTCCTGCATCGTGCGGAAGAGATCCTGGAGAGCGATATCGTCATCACCGCCACCTCCTCCATTACTCCCCTGTTTGACGGTTCCCTGGTCAGACGGGGAACGCATATCAACGGTATTGGAAGCCATACCCCCAATGCGCGCGAACTCGATACAGAAATCATCAAGCGGTCCAAGTTTATCGGTGACTCCAGGGAAGCCTGTTTCAAGGAGGCGGGAGACATCATGATCCCACTACAGGAAGGGATGATCACCGAGTCTCACTTTTATGCCGAACTGGGTGAGATCATCACCGGAAAGAAACCCGGCCGCCTGAGTGAAGATGAGATCACTCTCTTCAAATCCAACGGTCTGGCCATCCAGGATGCAGCTACTGCCAAACTTGTGTATGATAAAGCAAGAGAACTGGGGGTGGGGAGTGAAGTCAAGTTGTAGGGTCTAGAGCCTTCCTAATTTCCAATACATGCGCCGCACTAAAATCATTGCTACCCTCGGTCCTGCCAGCAGCTCGCCGGAGGTGATCCGGAAGCTGGTTGTAGCAGGCATGGATGTAGCCCGGCTCAATTTCTCCCACGGATCATACCAGGACCATGCCCAGGTGATCGGCACCCTGAGAAAGGTCAGCGCCGAACTGGAAAAACCGGTGACCATCCTGCAGGATCTGCAGGGGCCGAAGATCAGGGTCGGGAATCTGCCGGGTGGCGCCCTGGAACTCATTCCGGGAGCCCTGCTGAAATTGGTGCCGGAAGCGCACTTTTCCGGAGGATCCGGTGAAATCCCGATCGATTATCCCTACGTGGCTGAAGAGGCGAAGCCGGGGATGCAGGTCCTGATGGACGACGGATTGCTTGAAATGAAAGTCGCACGGATCGAAGACGATACCGTTATCTGTGAAGTCCTCGAAGGAGGCATCCTGAAACAACGTAAAGGGGTGAACTTCCCCAATCTGAACCTGAAACTTCCTTCCTTAACAGAAAAAGACCTACGCGATCTGGAGTTCGGGATAGCTCACGATGTTGACTGGATCTCATTGAGTTTCGTGCGAAGTGGTGATGATCTCCGGAAGTTGAAGGAGGCTATTCGGCAAATGGGAAGCAACAAACCGGTCATTGCTAAAATTGAAAAAACCCAGGCCCTGGATCATCTTTACGAAATCATTGAGGAGGCTCATGGGATCATGGTAGCGCGGGGTGACCTGGGTGTGGAGATGAGCCCGGAGCGGGTTCCTTTACTTCAGAAGGAGATCATCGAACGCTGTAACCGCGTCGGCAAGCCGGTGATCACCGCCACGCAGATGCTGGAGAGTATGATACATGAACCGCGACCGACGCGTGCCGAGGCATCGGATGTTGCCAACGCCATCATTGACGGAACCGATTGCATCATGCTCTCGGGGGAGACTGCTACCGGAGATTTTCCGGTAAAAGCGGTGGAGTTCATGAACAAGATCGCTACCGAAGTAGAAGCACGGATTGATTTCAAAACCTATCCCCCGGAAGGTAACCTCGACATCCTGGCACTGAGTGAAGCGACCAACATCATCCAAAAGATCGCAGATCCGGTTTGTATCGTAGTCCTGACTGCCAGTGGCAGAAGTGCCCGCTTTGTGGCAGCTGAACGTCCAAAGACCCCAATCTACGCCATGACAACAAGTTTACAGGTCTACCATGGACTGAACCTGCTCTGGGGTATCAATCCGATCCTGGTTTCAGTGATATCAAGTACTTTCAACGACCTCGTCACACTTGCCGAACAAACTCTGCTGGAAAAAGGCCTCGCGGTTGCAGGACAAAAAATCGTGGTACTTGGCGGTGTTCCCGCAGGGATTCCGGGAGGGACAAATTTCCTGAAAATTCATACCCTGAGTAGCTGAATAATCCCGGCCGTCAGACTCAGTAAACGGTGCCAACTTCAGGATTGAGGATAAAATTCCATGTATTTTCGTACAGGAGTATAAAAAATAAAACAGAGGTACCGGTCTTGACATTTCCTATGGTATAAACCAGCTTCTGGTCAGCCTCTTTTTGGACTCTCCAAACGAGTGTCCGTGCTTCAAAAAGAGCCTCTTTGACTGATTCCGGGAATCTCACCGGTCCGGATAATCCTGCCCTGGGACCATCCAAACAACCCTAAAAAAAAGACCAGGGATAAAAGAAAAAAAATTCTCATATCAATGGCAATTTATATGCAATTCGTAATTCGTAATTCGTAATTCGTAATTATAATTTCAGTGCCTCCTTCAACACCTTGTATCCCGACGTACTCGCCTTGAGCCTTGTCCCGTCCTTCATGAGTACGGCATAACTTTCTTTGTCGTAGTATTCTAACTTGTCCATGAAGTCGACGTTGATAATGAAAGAGCGGTGGATCCGGATAAACCTGGCAGTATCCAGATGCATTTCAAAGTACTTCATGGTCTTCTCCTTTAGAAACCGGTCCTTCTCGGTGTGGATCGTTACGTAATCACCATCGGCTTCAAGATATCGGATCTCCTGAACCGGAATCACGTGAACTTTATGGCGAATCTTTACCGCAATCCGGGATAAAAACTCGGGTTGCTCATCCATGGAGCGGAGGATATTCTGTACTGGCGCATCACCCCCTGATCCGGAGGCAAGCGCCTGCATGGCTTTCCCCAGGGCCTGATCGAAACGATCCCGTGAATAGGGTTTCAGCAGGTAATCGACCGCATTCATTTCGAACGCCTTGATAGCATATTGGTCGAATGCTGTGCTGAAGATGATCACCGGAGGTTCCTCCAGTAGCTCCAGTAGTTCAAAACCGGTCAGCTTAGGCATCTGAATATCGAGAAAGACGAGATCGGGCTTCAACTCCTGAATGGCCTTCAAACCGGAGAAACCATCCGCAAATTCTCCATCAATCTCAATGCTGGGATATCCCTTCAGGAAATCCCGGATAATCTGCCGCGCAGGTGGCTCATCGTCGATGATAAGTGTGCGGTAATTCTTTTGATTCATAGTACTAAGCAATTTTTCAATTCAATCATTCCCGTCACTACGAACGCAGTGAAGCAGCATTCCTGTTCATTCGCTTTCGTTCACTTCGGAATCCGCAACTGTACGAAAAACCGGTTCTTCTCCTTCCATATCGATAACAGATCCCTACGGTGATAAGTTAATCGGAGCCGTTCGCGGATGTTCATCAATCCCACGCCGGCACCTTTGCGGGGAACGGCATCAGGGTCAAAATCATTGAAAATAGTAATCTCCATATACTCAGATTCCACCCGGCAGGTGGTCTCAATCCTGACCTGTTCGGTACTTTCGTATACGCCATGCTTGATGGCATTCTCATATAACGGCTGGAGCAGCATTACGGGGATATTCTGGTCCATGCATTCCTGTCCTACACGAAGATCATAAACAAGTTTCTCCCCAAACCGCACCTTTTCAATCTCCAGATATCGCTGGATATTCTCAAGTTCCCGGAAGAGAGGGGTCATGCTATCCGCACCGGAAGAAACAGAATAACGCAAAAAATCCGAAAGCTTGATCACCATATCACGGGCTTTTTCCGGATTGCTCACGGTCAGCGAGCTGATGGAGTTCAGGCTGTTGAAGAGAAAATGCGGGTTGATCTGTGATTTGAGCATATTCAGTTCGGTCTCCTTCAAGAGGGTATTCAGCCTGGCTTCCATTTCTGCCTTTTCCTGCAGATTATAACTGTATATCAGCAGGTAGAAAGCCAAACCTACCAGAATGTAGAGAAATAGTCCGCTGATTAATCGTACCGGGATAGACAGGGTCAGGAAATTCGTATACACCTCTTCGTCCTGGAAAATCAGGGAGAGAATAGAGTACCCGGTACCGAACCAGATCACGATGATCAGTACAAATGATGTCAGGTGGTTAAAGATAAGATTAAAGCGGTTCTTTTTCGATGGCGAGCTGTACCGAACAACAAACCACAACGGAAGGCCGATGACACCGAACAGAAGGTTGAATACCAGGCTGTCTGCCAGGGCTATATTAAAAGGAAAATGATATTGAAATGCAAGAATGGAGAATTGGATCCCGGCCAGGAGGATCCAGACTCCGAAATAGATGCTGATCGTTTTTATGCTCTGAAAAACAGGATGTTGCATCGATCTCCGCGTTAATAGCTTTTGATCTCACCCCCGCCAAAAATGGCTTCTGCTTTGATGATCAGTACCCGGGAAGGATCGGCAGGCTCCTTAATATTTCTTCGCTTATCTTCAAAACCACCCAGGATAGAGGAGTTTTTAACCACGATCTTCCAGTCGGCTGGTACGATTACGGTGGCCCCGCCAAAAATCGCACTCACTTCCAGAGTGTGTTCCCCGGGTGCCAGCTCAGCACTGGTCAGGTCAACCTCTGCTCCCCCGAAAATACAGGAGATTCTACCTCCTTTGAAAGCCTTGTGAGTCACTCTTTGTTTTGTTCCACCAAAAACAGTCTCTTCATTGATGTACCCGTCTTCCAGTACCATCTCCTCCCGGTGATACCGGAATCCATGGCGGCCTAAGCCCTTGAAGAGCACGATCAATCCGATTGCAATTAAAATCGCCGGCCAGAAAAGGCTGTGGGGACTAAAAGGTAACATGCCAAACTTCGGAATGATGAAGATTCCTCCGATCAGGATCAGGATAATCCCGGGGATGTAATGATCCCTGCCGAAGAGGCTGATGACCCCGATGCAGATCAGCAACATCTGCCAGGAAAAGATGACTGGTTTCCAGGTAACAGGTAGCATCCCGGCATTTAATCCAAGGAGGATCAACCCCGCCCCGATGGCAATGACACCGAATACATATTTCTGCATACGCCTGTTTTTTACGTTCCATTCCGACTTGTGCCAGGAATGTTTTTCACTTGGGGAGTTCATGGTTTCAGATTTTAAAATTAGACATTTTTTAATGAAGCAAAAGTATTTCGGGTAATAAAGGCAGAAAACAGCCTTTCGGCAGGTGCCCGATTTCTCCCGGTGAAGCTACTCAATCCATCCCTGAACCTATCCCGAGATGTGAACCTGCTAATGTCGTTTCTGGATCAATTCCGATCATCGTAAAGAGACAAATATTCATGCGCGTTTCCAGTCCATCCCAGAAATCTTTCAAAGTCGGAATACCTGATCACCAGGGAAGCCGTATTGATGCAGGGATGAAAACTGATCCGCTTAAAATTCCGGAGGCAAAGGTGAGTTTTCCCTGCTTCAGCCGTTGCTCCGGGTCATGGATGCTCATAATAATCGAAAAGGATTTTAAGATCTTCAAGAATCTTGTACTGTCTGGGATCTCCGTTCATCAGGCTAAGGAAAGTCGCAAATATACTATTTATGGGACACTGATGACACTGATGACACAAATGAACACAGATCAGTCAGTGAAAATCAGTTGAAATCTGTGGTATCTGTGTTCCAATAAATCGTTAGTTTTGCAGGGATGAATCTGGTCTTTCACAAATATCACGGAACCGGGAACGATTTCATCCTGATCGATAACCGGGATGGCACCATCCAACTCTCCGGAGATATCATCGCCCGTCTGTGTGACCGCCGCTTCGGGATTGGCGCTGATGGGATGATGCTGATGACCAGCCGGACGGGATATGATTTTGGGATGGTTTATTACAATTCCAACGGGCACGAAAGCACCCTGTGCGGTAATGGCGGCCGGTGCATCACGGCATTCGCCCATGCCCTTGGAATCATAGGTAATTCGGCCCGGTTTCTTGCTGTCGACGGCGAACACACCTCCGAAATCCTGAAGGAACAGGGGAATGTGACGTGGGTCAGGTTGAAAATGGCCGACGTTCCTGCAACAAGTTGTCAGGTTCCAAGAAGCGAAAAGCGAAAAGCGAAAAGCGAAATAATATCCGGCATCCGGCATAATCGTCACTGCGAGCGGGGCGAAGCAGCGGCATCCGGTATCCAGATCAACACCGGTTCGCCTCACCTCGTACTGTTTGTGGAGGATGCGGCCGCGATCGATGTGGTAGGTGAAGGCCGGAAACTAAGAAACGATCCGCAGTTCGGTCCTGACGGCACCAATGTCGATTTTGTCGAGATCAAAGGGGATACACTCTTTGTCAGGACATACGAACGTGGTGTGGAAAACGAGACCCTCTCCTGCGGGACCGGAGTAACAGCCGCTGCGTTGGCTTTTGCCAGTGGGCAGTGGCCAGTGGGCAGTGGGCAGTGGGCAGTCCGCAGTCCGCAGTCCGCAGTCCGCAGTCATCCGACGTCAATGTCATTGCGAGCGAAGCGAAGCAACGGCATCGGGGATCCGGGATCCGGGATCATTGTTGAGACTTTAGGCGGCAAACTGACCGTTTACTTCCGGCTTGAGAATGGGACGTTTACGGATATCTGGCTGGAAGGACCTGCCGAGTTCGTATTTGAAGGATCTATTAATGACCTAATTTCCCAATGACCAGTAATCTTCTTAAAGGCCCCAACCTGATTCTTCGCGCGGTAGAACCGGCAGACGTGGATCTCCTGCTGAAGTGGGAAAACGATACCTCCGTGTGGAAAGTGAGCAATACCATCACTCCCTATTCACGGTTCGAGATAGAAGAGTATGTCATGGACGCCAGGCGGGACATCTTTACCGCCCGGCAACTTCGGCTGATGATAGACCTGACAGTGGATTCAGGCTCCGTTGTGACTATCGGGACGATTGATCTCTTTGATTTTGATCCGGTGCATTTGCGTGCCGGAGTGGGAATCATGATCGCGGATGAGTTCAGAAAACAGGGTCACGCCGCAGAAGCAATCCAGATCCTGATCCGGTATTCCAAAGAGGGATTGTTGCTGCATCAGCTGTTTTGTCATATCTCGGCGGATAATCCTGGAAGCGTTTCGCTGTTTGAACGCATCGGGTTTGTTCGTTGCGGAGTCAAAAAAGAGTGGCTGAATACCGGTGTGGGGTGGCTCGACGAATACATCTACCAACTGATCCTGTAAATTCTATGCGCCTGTTCTTCCGAATCGTTTTTCTCCGCCTCCTCCCCTTCCTCATCCTGGCTGCCCTGCTGATAGGACTGGAACGTACCTATTTTCGACTCCACTCAGCAGTGATCGATCTGGGAAAGGCCGACCATGCATGGTTATACATTCCGACCGGCGCCGGTTTCAGCCAGGTCAAGGACAGCCTCTACCATCATGGGTTTGTCAGAAAAAGGAGGCTCTTTGAGAACTTTGTGGAGATTGGCCACTATGACAGGTATTTCAAGCCCGGCCGGTACAGACTGCGAAATCATATGAGCTCCCAGGAGCTGGTCGACCTGCTGATCCGGGGCCTTCAAACGCCCGTAAATATCACTTTTCACAACATCCGGACCAGGGAGGAACTCGCCGGAATAATTGCCCGCCAGATTGAGGCCGACAGTCTTAGCCTGCTGAACCTGTTCAACAATAACACGGTTCTGGCTCAGTACGACGTAACACCGATGACCCTGTTCACGATGACTATTCCCAACACCTACGAGATGTGGTGGAACTCGACTGCAGCCGACTTCCTGGCCAGGATGGCCACAGAATCACGGAAGTTCTGGAGCGGTTCCCGAACACGAAAAGCCGATTCCGTCAGGCTCTCCATCCCGGAAGTTGTGACCCTGGCCTCCATCATCGAAAAAGAGACAGCCATGAATGAGGAGAAGCCGTTGATTGCCGGAGTCTATATGAACCGGCTTCACAGAAAGTGGCCACTCCAGGCCGATCCCACGCTGATCTATGCCTGGAACGACTTCACCATCAAACGGGTACTGAACCGGCACAAGGAGATCAATTCGCCCTATAACACCTATAAAAATGCAGGTCTGCCTCCGGGTCCCATCTGTATTCCATCGATTGCTTCGATCGACGCGGTGCTCAACTACCGGCATCATGACTACCTGTATTTTTGTGCAAGGGAGGATTTTTCGGGGTACCATGTGTTTTCCACTTCACTGCGGGACCATAACCGGAATGCGAGAAGATATCAGGAAGCACTGAATAAATTGAAAATTGATAATTGAGAATGGACAAGATAATACATGCTATCAAATCTTCCTGGATCTTCGTGAGATCTTCCTGGATCTTCGTGTTAATTCTTGTCTTCTCATTCTGCGTACAGGCTCAGAAAAGGACCTTCGAATCCAACCCCCTCTACCCCGACACCCTGCACAAAGGGCGGCTTATCGGGGTTCTTTCGGCACAGGGGGTCATCTATTTCGGATCTATGACAGGACTCTATTTTCTCTGGTACAGGGATTACGCGCAGAGTGACTTCCACTTCTTCAATGATAACAACGAATGGCTCCAGATGGATAAAATGGGTCATTTCTTCTCTTCGTACTACCTTAGCCGCGTGATGTATTCCTCCTACCGATGGGCTGGTGTAGAACGTAAAAAATCTATATTGTTCGGAAGTCTTCTCACCTATGCGTTTATGCTGAATATTGAGATCCTGGACGGATTCTCAGCCGAATGGGGATTCTCCTGGGGCGACCTGGTTGCCAACACAGCCGGCTGTCTTCTGTTTGCCGGGCAGCAGTTGGGGTGGGATGACCAGAGGTTTGTGATCAAATACTCCTACTTCCCGAGTAAGTATCCCCAGTACAATCCCGAATTGCTCGGAAAAAATCTGATCCAGAACCTGGTAAAGGACTATAACGGAATGACCTTCTGGTTATCCGGGAATATCGGTGCTTTCCTGCCGAAGAGTTCCAAATTCCCGAAATGGCTGAATGTAGCATTTGGCTATGGGGCCAAAGGACTGGGGGTAGACAACCTGGAATTTGACCGCTACCGGCAATTCTACCTGACTCTGGATGTCGACCTTACCCGCATTCCCACCCGGTCAAAAGCACTCAAGGGGATATTCACCATCCTCAATTTGATCAAGATCCCCTTTCCCACCCTTGAATATAATACAAAAGGTCAGTTTAAATTTCACCCTCTCTTTTTCTAAGGTTAAAAAAATGGCTACCTTTACTCTTGCATTTTACCCGAAATCCGGCACTTATGGAAGAACAACAGGCACCTCCCGATCCAATCCAGGATAACATGTTCGCGCAACCTGACCAGCAAAATCTTCCCAATTCATCAACAGTACTGATCCTGGGAATCCTCTCCATCGTGTTCAGCATCTGGTATATTTCCATACTGGGTGTGATCTTAAGCATCGTGGCCCTGGTACTCTCTTCCAGGGATATGTCCCTCTATTCTTCCAACAGCGCACGATATACCCTCAGTTCGTTCAACAATCTGAAAGCCGGCCGGATCTGTGCAATCATTGGTCTGACGGTCGCCCTCATCTTTTTCGTGATCATCATGCTGGTGATCTTTGGAATTCTAGCCACCTTACCCTTCTGGGGAATGATCGATTAGCCATGAAGATACTCCCTGTTGAAAAGATCCGGGAAGCCGACGCCTATACCATCGAACAGGAGCCCATCAGCGATATAGACCTGATGGAGCGGGCTGCTGGTATGTGCTTCAACTGGATATATCAGCATATTCCTCCCTTGCACACAGTAAAAGTGATTGCCGGATCCGGGAATAACGGAGGAGATGGATTGGCCATTGCCCGGATGTTGACAGAAAAGGATTACAGGGTAGAGGTCTTCCTGGCCGGGGATGTGGATAAGCTTTCACGCAACTGCAAAATCAACTACGACAGGCTGATTGCGATACGGGATCAACGTCATTGCGATCCCGAGTATTCGGGAGAAGCAACGGGATGCGCGATCACCATAAT
>QYQJ01000225.1 GCA_007280875.1 Bacteroidota bacterium | reverse complement strand
GGTGTAAGGATCGCGCAGCTGGATCAGGGCATTGATAGTCGCCTTCACCACCGAGTGCGGGTTGGATGAACCTTTGGATTTGGCCAGCACGTCTTTGATTCCTACGCTCTCCAAGACAGCACGCATAGCACCACCTGCAATGACCCCCGTACCGGGAGCAGCCGGTTTCAGGAACACCAGAGCTCCGGAGTACTTACCCTCCTGTTGGTGCGGGATGGTTCCTTTCAGGATCGGTACCTTGATCAGGTTTTTCTTGGCATCATCGATTCCCTTGGCGATAGCGGCGGTGACCTCCTTTGCTTTGCCCAGTCCATATCCCACCACACCGTTCTCATTTCCTACCACCACAATAGCCGAGAAGCTGAAGGTTCTTCCCCCTTTCGTTACCTTGGTAACCCGCTGGATGCTGACCAGGCGATCTTTGAACTCGATCTCGCTTGACTTGACTCTCTTTACGTTAGCGTTTGCCATAGTTATTTAGAATTTTAGGCCACCTTCCCGGGCAGCTTCAGCCAGGGATTTCACCCGGCCATGATATAAATATCCGTTCCTGTCGAAAACGACCGTCTCTATTCCAGCCTGTATGGCTTGCTCGGCAATCGATTTCCCGACCAGTTTGGCTTTCTCTATTTTGGTGATTTTCTGTGCGTTGATCTCATCCGCCAGGGAAGATGCAGAAACCAGCGTCTTTCCGGTACGATCGTCGACCAATTGCACATAGATCTCCTTGTTACTTCTGAATACCGTCATACGGGGACGTTCGGCTGTCCCTGACACAATCTTCCGGATCCTCATCTTGATCCGCTTCCGTCTGTATTCTTTTTTACTTTTGATTGCCATTTTTCCTTTTTTTATCATGTATGGGCGACCTGGCAGGTCGCCCTTACGGTCTTTACTGCCCTGCCGCTGATTTGCCGGCTTTTTTCTTGATCTCTTCTCCCTGGAACCGGATTCCCTTTCCTTTATATGGTTCAGGAGGCCGGAGCGACCGGATCTTGGCGGCGACCTGTCCGAGAAGCTGCTTGTCAAAGGACTTGAGGACAATGGTATTGGCCTTCCCCTTTTCTGCAATAGCCTGCACCGAGATCTCTTTGGGAAGTTCCATCACAATGTTGTGCGCGTATCCAAGGGTTAACTCCAGTGTTTGTCCGGTTGAAGTCGCCCTGTAACCTACGCCGATCAGCTCCTGGACCGTGGTAAATCCTTCCGACACCCCTTTAATCATGTTGGCCAGCAAAGACCGATACAGTCCGTGCTTCGACCGGTCGTCCCGCTCATCGCTTTTTCGCTGAACCAGAAGCTGCGTTCCTTGCAGTTTGACTGTAATTTTCGGATCGACCTGCTGCCGCAGCTCTCCAAGCTTACCTTTGACGGTAATCAGGTTCTCTTTGGAGATGGTAATCTCGACACCTGCAGGGACTTCGATCGGGTTTTTTCCTATTCTTGACATCTACTTGTCTCCTTCATTAACTGATGAAACATAATACCTCGCCGCCAATCTTTTTCACCCTGGCTTCTTTATCGGTCATTACCCCCTGGGATGTAGAGAGGATGGCAATTCCCAGGCCATTCAGGACCTTGGGAAGATGATCTGAATCGACATATTTCCGCAATCCGGGTTTACTGATCCGGACGAGTGAGTTGATGGCAGGTATTTTTGTCACCGGATGGTATTTCAGCGCAATCTTGATCTTTCCCGGAACCGGAGAATCTTCCACCTTAAAATTGAGAATGTAACCCTTTTCATGAAGGATTCGTGTCATCTCCATCTTGATCTTCGATTTGGGAACCTCAACCATGCGATGGTTTGCCATCACTGCATTCCTGACTCTGGTTAAATAATCTGCAATGGGATCTGTAACCATATTGTTTTTCGTTATTTGATTGTTGAGACGCGGCATGCCGCGTTTTTCCTACTATATTACCAACTAGCCTTTTTTACTCCCGGGATTAATCCTTTGACCGCCATTTCCCGGAAATTGATACGGGAGATACCGAACAACCGCATATAGCCTTTGGGCCTTCCAGTGAGTTTGCACCGGTTGTGCAACCGCACCGGAGAGGCGTTCTTCGGCAGCTTCTGCAGGGCAAGATAATCGCCCGTCTCTTTCAGGGCCTTACGCCGTTCGGCATATTGATCGACCAGTTTCTCTCTTTTGCGCTCTCTGGCTTTGATTGATTCTTTCGCCATACTCTTATTTATTTTTAAATGGTAATCCAAAAGCCTTCAACAGGGAATAGGCTTCCCTGTCGTTTTTCGCGGAGGTGACGAAGGTGATGTCCATTCCGTTGATCTTGCTCACCTTGTCGATATCGATCTCCGGGAATATGATCTGTTCAGTGACTCCCATAGTATAGTTTCCACGTCCGTCAAACCCTTTGTCACTGATACCGCGAAAGTCCCTCACCCTGGGAAGCGCGATGGCGATCAGACGATCGAGAAACTCATACATATGGTCTCCCCGTAATGTAACCCGTACACCGATCGGATTGCCCCGTCTCAGTTTGAAGTTCGAGATATCTTTTTTGGATTTGGTCGGCACCGCTTTCTGTCCGGCTATCATAGTCATCTCATTGATCCCGGACTCGATGTGCTTCCGGTCTGTAATGGCAATGCCCAGTCCCTGATTCAGATTGATTTTCAGGATCCGGGGAACCTGCATCCGGTTTTTATACCGGAACTCCTCCATCAGTGCCGGGACGATCTCCGTCAGGTATTTTTCCTTGATTCTAGGTATGTAAGCCATTATTTAATTACCTCCCCTGTTTTTTTTGAATATCGTACCAACTTTTCAGTTTTAGCGTCCACCCGCTTGCCGGTCCGGCCAGGTTTCCCTGTACCATCTATGACCATGAGGTTGGAGATGTGAACCGGCGCCTCTTTTCTGATGATCCCGCCCTGCGGGTTCTTGGTATTGGGCTTGGAATGTTTTGATACCATGTTCACTCCTTCCACGATGGCTCTGTCTTTGGATTTTTCTACCATCAGGACTTTTCCCTGCTGGCCTTTGGAATCGCCGGCAATGATTTGGACCGTGTCGCCTTTTCGGATATGTAATTTCTTCTGCATGAGATTTTCTATTTTACAGCACTTCGGGTGCCAACGAAACGATTTTCATAAACTGCTTCTCCCGCAACTCCCTGGCAACCGGACCAAAAATACGGGTACCTATCATCTCCCCGGTGTTACTGAGCAGCACAACCGCATTATCATCAAACCGGATGTAGGATCCGTCATTGCGGCGGATCTCTTTTTTGGTCCGTACCACAACGGCTTTTGAGATCGTGCCTTTTTTGATATTTCCTGAGGGCAATGCATGTTTGACCGTCACAATGATCCGGTCTCCTACAGAGGCATACCGTCTACGGGTTCCGCCAAGCACTTTGATACAGAGGACCTCTTTGGCGCCGCTGTTATCTGCCACTGCTAATCTTGACTCTTGTTGTATCATACCTATTTAACCTTTTCAACGATTTCGACTAGTCTCCAGCATTTACTTTTACTGAGAGGCCTGGTTTCAGCAATACGGACTTTATCTCCCACACGGCACTCATTGGTCTCGTCGTGGGCCATGAAGCGGGATGATTTTTTAACAAACTTCCCATACTTCGGGTGTTTCACCTTCCGTTCCACCTCCACGACAATGGATTTATTCATGGCATTGCTGACGACAACCCCGGTTTTCTCTTTTCTTAATTTTCTGGTTTCCATGTTTGTCATTGGATTACTTGCTGGTAAGTTTCTTCCCCTCTCAAAGCCCGCTGACGCAATTCTGTTTCAAGGCGGGCTATGGTTCTGCGGAATGCCTTGATCTTATTCGGGTTTTCCAATGGGGAAACGGCATGATTCAGGCGCAGCTTGATCAGCTGGCGTTTCTCCTCATCCAGGCGTTCCCTGATTTCACCCGTGGTCATCTCTCTGATTACTTTCTGTTCCATGGTTTTGATTATTCTTCAACGTAATCTCTGCGAATAATGAACTTCGTGGCAACCGGCAGCTTCTGTGCTCCCAGGCGCAGGGCTTCCTTCGCTATCTCCAGCGGCACTCCTTCCGCTTCAAAAAGGATTCTTCCGGGGGTGATCCGGGCCACAAAATATTCGGGAGCACCTTTCCCTTTTCCCATACGGACCTCTGCGGGTTTCTTTGTAACCGGCTTATCCGGGAAGATGCGGATCCACAGCTGGCCTTCCCGCTTCATATGGCGGGTAATGGCCTGACGGGCCGCTTCGATCTGACGGCCAGTGATCCAGGCCTGCTCCAGTGTTTTAATCCCGAATGAACCAAACGCCAGTTCATGCCCGCGCTGGGCATTTCCCTTCATTTTGCCTTTCTGCTGTTTCCTGTATTTTGTCTTCTTTGGCTGTAACATGCTTAACGAGTATTACAATGGTGTTCCTTTTATTTTCTGTTTCTGGGTTTGGACCGCGGACCCGGACCTCCTCTCGGACGCTGGCCTCCCCCGGGATGTTTCGATTTCTGCCCTTCGGTGCTGGGGACCAGGTCGGGCCGCCCGTAGATCTCTCCCTTGCATATCCACACTTTGACCCCAATCCGGCCATAGGTGGTATGGGCTTCGCAGGTAGCATAATCGATATCTGCACGGAAGGTATGCAGGGGGATCCGTCCCTCTTTATACTGCTCCCGGCGGGCCATTTCGGCGCCACCCAGTCGACCGGAGATACCGATCTTGATCCCTTCGGCTCCGATTCGCATGGCCGAAGCAATAGCGGTCTTAATTGCCCGGCGATATGAAATACGACCTTCGATCTGACTGGCAACCGTATTGGATACAATTACAGCATCCAGCTCAGGCCGTTTGATTTCGGAGATATTGATCTGGATCTCCTTACTGGTAATCTTCTTCAATTCTTCCTTCAGTTTATCCACCTCCTGACCCCCTTTTCCAATGATGATCCCGGGGCGGGCCGTATGAATGGTTACAGTAACCAGCTTCAGGGTCCGTTCGATCACGATCTTGGAAATTCCGGCCTTGGATAGACGGGCATTCAGATACTTGCGGATCTTCTCGTCTTCAATGAGTTTGGCCTCAAAGTTTTTTCCGCCATACCAGTTTGAGTCCCATCCCCGGATGATCCCTAACCTGTTTGCAATCGGGTTCGTCTTCTGTCCCATTAATCTTTTTTATTATTTGATTTCACGTTTGTTCCTTTTTTGGTTTTGGAAACACTTGCAGCCTTAGGGCCAGCTTTGGGTTTTGCTGCTGCTTTGGGTTTCGGTGTTGCTTTGGCTTCCGGCGCTGCTTTGGTTTTCGGTGCCGCTTTGGCTTTTGCAACAGCTTTCACATCCTCATCCATTGATTCCTCCTTTTCCCGTTCGGGTTTGCTGAGGCTATCGAGGATGATGGTCACATGGTTGGACCGTTTCCTGATCCGGTGCGCCCGTCCCTGCGGTGCCGGCTGAATACGTTTCAGGATCCTGCCGCCGTCAACCTGGATCTCCTTGACATAGAGGTCGCTCTCTTCGATCC
This sequence comes from Bacteroidota bacterium, assembly GCA_007280875.1. Lineage (GTDB taxonomy): Bacteria > Bacteroidota > Bacteroidia > Bacteroidales > FEN-979 > QYOJ01. The sequence continues at coordinate 6,333 of QYQJ01000225.1, read as the reverse complement.
GTACCCCTTCGTTTTTGGCCTGCCAGTTGGAAATGGCCGACAGCAGCAGCTTATGCAACCGGGCTGCAGGGTGCTTCGGATTGGTCTGGAGGATATGCAAGGCCAGCTCGACCCGTTTCCCACGGATCAGATCGGCGACAATGCGCATTTTCCGGGGCGACGTGGGGACATTGTTCAGCCTGGCAAATGCCACGTTTTTTCGGTCCTCTTTCCGACTCTCAGCGCGTGTACGACTTTTAACTCCCATTGTTTTTCAATTATGTCGTTACTTTTTACCTTTATCCTTATTCCCGGCATGTCCCCTGAAAATACGTGTAGGGGCAAACTCGCCGAGTTTATGACCGACCATATTCTCCGTGATGTAGACCGGGATGAATTTATTCCCGTTGTGTACGGCAATGGTCTGGCCGACAAAATCAGGAGAGATCATGGAATTCCTTGACCAGGTCTTGATCGCAGTCTTTTTCTTTAACTCAACGGCCTCCATAACCTTCTTCTCCAGTTTGTAGTTGATATACGGACCTTTTTTCAGTGATCGGCTCATGGTTCAATGATTGACGATTATTTCTTTCTCTTTTCGACGATATACTTATTGCTGGCCTTTTTCCGGGCACGTGTTTTGTATCCCTTGGCAGGCACCCCTTTCCGGGAACGCGGATGGCCGCCGGAGGCTCTTCCTTCTCCACCACCCATGGGGTGATCCACCGGGTTCATGGCAACGCCACGGGTACGGGGCCTTCTTCCCTTCCAGCGGCTGCGCCCGGCTTTTCCTGACGATTCCAGGTTATGGTCAGGGTTTGACACCATCCCGATGGTTGCTTTACAGGTTTGCAGGATCATCCGGGTCTCTCCCGAAGGCATCTTGAGGATGGCAAATTTTCCGTCGCGCGACATGAGCTGGGCCGAATTTCCTGCACTCCGAACAAGTTTGGCTCCCTGGCCTGGACGTAACTCCACGTTGTGGATGATAGTCCCGAAGGGGATCTCACTCAGGTAGAGGGCATTCCCGATATCAGGAGCTACTCCCTTCCCGGAAACAACAGTCTGCCCCACCTTTAATCCGTGCGGGGAGATGATGTACCGCTTTTCGCCATCCTTGTAACTGATCAGTGCGATCCTGGCGGTCCGGTTCGGATCGTATTCTATCGATTTAACCACCCCGGGGATGTCATCTTTATCCCGCTTGAAATCGATCAGACGATACTGTTGCTTATGACCACCACCAATGTAGCGCATGGTCATTTTTCCTTCGCTGTTTCTTCCACCGGTTCTCCTTTTCGGAGCGGTCAGGCTCTTCTCAGGGGTTGATTGGGTAATTTCATCAAACGCACTGATTACCTTGAACCGCTGACCGGGTGTTGTCGGTTTGTATTTTTTAAGCGCCATTTACTTAAATATTGCTGTAAAAGTCAATTGTTTCACCTTTTGCCAATGTTACGATGGCTTTCTTATATGTATTCGATCTGCCCGTGATCACCCCGCCTTTGGTAAAGCGGGACCTGTTTTTGCCGGAATAGATCATGGTGTTGACCTCCACCACATCCACTCCATACAACTCCTTGATTGCCTGTTTGATCTGGAGCTTGTTGGCCCGGCGGTCGACAACAAACCCGTAACGGTTCAGTCGTTCGCCCATCTGGCTCATCTTCTCGGTAATGATCGGTTTAATTATTATACTCATTGGTAGCGAATTAACTGATTAATTCTGGATTATTTTCTCGATCTCCGGGAGGGAACTTTCCATTACCAGCATCCGGGCGGCATGGAGGATTTCGTAGGTATTGAGATCCGTGGCCCTGACGACCCGTACCTGTTGCAGGTTCCGCGAAGAACGCACCAGGTTGAGGTCGGTTCCGTTTGTCACCAGCAGGGTATTGAGGTGTTCGAGCTGGAAGTTCTTCAACAGCTCGACTACCTGCTTTGTCTTTGGGGCATCAAAAGTAAAATCTTCCACAACGGTCAGGCCGTTCTCTTTGACCTTGTAACTCAATGCCGATATGCGGGCAAGCCGTTTCAGCTTCTTGTTGAGCTTGAAGTTGTAATCCCGGGGTTGGGGTCCGAATGTTCTGGCGCCACCTCTGAAGATCGGGTTTTTAATACTTCCCTTTCGGGATCCACCTGTTCCTTTCTGGCGGTGCAGTTTCCTTGTACTGCCTGAAAGCATCGATTTCTCCAGGGTAGCATGGGTACCCTGACGCCTGTTAGCCATGTGTTGCTTCACGTCCAGGTAGATCGCATGATCGTTGGGTTCAATGCCGAATACGGCATCGTTCAGCTTTACCTTACGATCAGTTTTTGCTCCCGTTACGTTATATACTTCTACTTCCATCTCTCGATAATTACATATGATCCGTTAGGTCCCGGAACCGCTCCCTTGACGAGGACCAGGTTCTTTTCCGGAATAATTTTTACAATCTGAAGGTTGATGACCTTGACCCGCTGACCACCCATTCGCCCGGCCATGCGGATTCCTTTGAACACGCGTGAAGGCCAGGAAGAGGCTCCGACAGAACCGGGGGCTCTGAGGCGGTTGTGCTGCCCGTGTGAGGCCTCTCCGACCCCACTGAAATGGTGACGCTTAACCACTCCCTGGAATCCTTTTCCCTTGGAAATGCCCACCACGTCGATGTACTCTCCCTCCACAAATATGTCTACCTTGACCACATCACCGAACGTTTTCTGATGGCCGGACTCAAAACGGGTGAATTCGGCTATCACCTTTTTGGGGGTGATCCCGGCTTTGGCAAAATGACCCCGTTCCGCTTTGGTGGTGTGCTTCTCCTTTTTATCTTCAAACGCCAGTTGGATGGCATCATAGCCCTCTTTCTCCTTGGAGCGGACCTGTGTGACCACGCAGGGACCGGCTTCGATCACCGTACACGGAATATTCTTTCCGTCAACGTCGTACATACTGGTCATTCCGATTTTTTTTCCGATTAATCCAGACATTTTTCTTCGTTTTTCAAATTAGTTTACGATCACACCTTGATTTCCACTTCCACTCCACTGGGTAATTCTAGTTTCATCAGGGCATCGATGGTTTTGGAAGTCGTACTGTAGATATCCAGAAGCCGTTTGTAGGAGCATAGCTGGAACTGTTCCCGGGATTTTTTATTCACAAAGGTCGACCGCAGTACCGTAAAGATCTTTTTATCGGTTGGCAGGGGAATAGGTCCGCTCACCACAGCACCGGTTGCCTTCACTGTTTTGACAATCTTTTCAGCCGATTTGTCTACCAGGTTATAATCGTAAGACTTCAATTTAATTCTGATTCTCTGGCTCACGTTGTTTCTTATTTGTGAGACGCGATGAATCGCGTCTGTACGGTGATTATTATTAGTTATAAATGGGGATGTATCCTCTTAGTTTATATAATACGTCATCCATGATATCCTGCGGGGTGGCCTGGTAGTGCGAAAACTCCAGCATGGAGGTCGCCCGTCCCGAAGTAAGGCTCCGAAGGGTAGTCACATATCCGAACATCTCAGCCAGGGGCACCTTTCCGTGGATTACCTGGTTCCCGATACGGGAATCCACCTCTTCCACATGTCCCCTGCGCTTGGTCAGATCGCTGGTGACCTCTCCCATGTATTCGCTGGGGGTGATCACTTCGAACCGCATGATGGGTTCCAGCAACACGATCTTTGCCTTTTTAGCTGCGGCACGGAAAGCCATACCGGCTGCCACCTCGAACGACAGCGCATCCGAATCGACCGCATGAAATGAGCCGTTGAGCAGCCTTACCCGGATACTCTCCATAGGAAATCCAACCAGCGGGCCATTTAACATGGCTGATTTCAATCCCTTTTCGATGGCCGGGATATATTCCCTGGGAATGGCTCCTCCCTTCATCTCATTGATAAAATCGAGTCCTTTGATCCCCCGTCCGGCCGGGGAAATTTCGATCAGCAGGTCGGCAAAACGGCCTTTGCCTCCGGTTTGTTTCTTATAGATTTCCCGGTGTTCAACTGTGTCCAGAATGGCTTCTTTATAGGCTACCTGCGGGGTTCCGCGGTTGCATTCGATCGTGAATTCACGTCTCAGCCTGTCGCAGATGATATCCAGGTGAAGCTCACCCATCCCGCTGATCAGAGTCTGTCCGGTTTCCTCATCCACCCTGATTTTAAAGGTAGGGTCTTCCTCTGCCATCTTTGCGAAAGCGACGGCCAGTTTATCCACATCCTCCTGGGTTTTCGGTTCCACGGCCATGTTGATCACCGGTTCGGGAAAGATCATTGTTTCCAGTACCAGGGGATGCTTCGGGTCACAGATGGTATCACCGGTACGCACCTCTTTCAATCCCACGGCCACGCCAATCTCCCCGGCTTCGATCTGCTTGATGGGATTTTGCTTGTTGGCATGCATCAGGATGAGTCGCATGATACGATCCTTCTTCTCTGTGGTAGTGTTGAGCACCTGCTGTCCGGCAACCAGGGTTCCGGCGTAGACACGGAAAAAGGTAATGCGCCCCACAAAAGGATCGGTTGCGATCTTAAAAGCCAGGGCGGTAAATGGTTCCGATGGGTCGGGATGGCGTTCTTCCTCTTTGCCGGTAAAGGGATTGATCCCTTTAACAGGCGGCACTTCGTATGGGGAAGGAAGGAACCGGACGATGTTGTTAATGAGCAGCTGCACTCCTTTATTCTTGAAAGAGGCCCCGCACATCACCGGGGTGATACGGTTCTCGATGGTGGCTTTCCGCAGGGCGTAAACGATATCCTGTTCGGTAATGCTGTCGGGATCGTTGATAAACCTGGCCAGCAGTTCATCGCTCTCTTCTGCTGTTCCTTCGATCAGTTTGGAACGGTACTCCCTGACCAGTTCATGAAGATGGTCCGGAACGGCAATTTCGGTATAGGTCATACCCAGTGACGCCTCATCCCAGGTGTATGCTTTTCCGCTGATCAGGTCAACGATCCCGGTAAACTCCTCTTCCTCCCCGATCGGGATCTGAATGGGGACCGGCCGGGCTCCCAGTTTGTCGCCGATCTGGTGTACCACCTGGAAAAAGTCGGCCCCTACCCGGTCCATCTTGTTCACGTAACAGATGCGGGGAACATGGTACCGGTCGGCCTGTTTCCAGACAGTCTCTGATTGCGGCTCCACACCTCCTACAGCGCAGAAAATGGCGATGGCTCCGTCGAGTACCCGGAGCGACCGTTCCACCTCCACGGTAAAATCGACATGTCCCGGCGTATCGATGATGTTGATCCGGTATTTTTCGTTATTGTAATTCCAGTAAACGGTTGTCGCTGCAGAGGTGATGGTAATGCCACGCTCCTGTTCCTGTACCATCCAATCCATGGTGGCCGTACCATCGTGCACCTCTCCCAGCTTATAGTTGATGCCGGTATAATACAATATACGCTCGGTCGTCGTGGTCTTCCCCGCGTCGATATGGGCCATGATGCCGATGTTGCGTATATATTCTATTCTACCTGGCATACATCTTAGAATCTGAAATGCGAAAAAGCCTTGTTGGCTTCAGCCATGCGGTGGGTATCTTCCTTCCGTTTGAAGGCGGCTCCCTCTTCCTTGTATGCAGCAATGATCTCGGCAGCCAGCTTTTGTCCCATGGTCTTCTCATGCCGTTTACGGGAGAAGTTCACCAGTGCTTTCATGCCGATCGACATTTTCCTTGCAGGCCTGATCTCCGAAGGGATCTGGAAGGTGGCTCCGCCAATCCGGCGGCTGCGAACCTCTACCGAAGGGGTCACATTGGACAGCGCCTTTTTGAACACCTCAAGCCCATCCTCCCCGGTCTTTTCGCTCACAATATCCATCGCCTCATAAAAGATATCGTAGGCTACATTCTTCTTCCCCCGTAACATGATGTTATTGACAAACTTTGTGACCAGGGTATCATTAAACCTTGGATCAGGGATCAGGGGACGCTTCTTTGGTTTTGATTTTCTCATACGTTATATAAATAGGTATGGGCGTATATATTACATGTTCGGGCGACCCGTCGGGTCGCTCGTACCCGTTACTTCTTCTCCTTGGGCCGTTTGGCTCCGTATTTGGACCGGCGTTGCTTGCGGCCTTCCACGCCGGATGTATCCAGGGCACCTCTTATTATATGGTAACGAACCCCCGGAAGATCCTTCACACGACCTCCGCGGATCATCACGATGGAGTGTTCCTGCAGGTTATGACCTTCTCCCGGAATGTAGGCATTCACCTCTTTCCCGTTGGTAAGGCGAACCCTGGCCACTTTACGCATGGCCGAATTGGGCTTCTTGGGAGTGGTGGTGTAAACCCGTACACAAACTCCTCTGCGTTGCGGACAGGAGTCCAAAGCCGGGGCTTTGCTCTTATCTGTCAGTTTTTTTC
>QYQJ01000118.1 GCA_007280875.1 Bacteroidota bacterium | reverse complement strand
GTGTCGAAAGCCAGGGATGATTTTCCGCTCCCCGACACGCCTGTTATCACGGTGATTTTATTGTGGGGGATTTCGCAGGAGATGTGCTTCAGGTTGTTGGTGGTGACGCCGGAAAGAACGATTTCCGATCTCCGATTTTCGACTTTCGAATCACGATTTGCCAATTGTGAACTGCCAACTGCCAACTGCGAACTCTCATCCGGGATCCGGGATCCGGCATCTGTAATCGGGTACTGAAGGTAATTCCCTAAAGCCTGACCGGTGAGGGAATGTGGTGACTCCAGGATCGCCTGTGGAGAACCGGCAACCACCACTCTTCCTCCGTCCCGGCCGCTGCCCGGTCCCAGGTCGACAATATAATCTGCGGCCAGGATCAGAGCCGGATGGTGTTCGATCACGATCACCGTATGGCGTTGCAACACCAGCGACTGCAGGGCCTGTAATAACCGGGCTACATCTGCCGGGTGCAGACCCGTGGTCGGTTCATCCAGGAGGTATAAGGTATGGGATGAAGCAGGCCGGACCAGTTCCGTGGCCAGTTTCACCCGTTGCGCCTCTCCTCCGCTCAGGGTCGATGATCGCTGACCCAGGTGCAGGTATCCTAATCCCAGCGTGTCGAGTACCTGAAGGTATCGCTGGATGGCAGGTTGACCGGCAAAAAACGGGATTGCCTCCGAAAAGGTAAGATCCAGGACCTCTGCCATGTTTTTCTCCTGATACCGGATCTCCAGGGTTTCCTGGTTAAATTGTTTCCCCTGGCAGTGGTCACAGCGCATCTCCACCATCCCCAGAAAGTGCATCCCGGCCTGGTGAAAACCGGCGCCCTGGCAGGATTCACAACGTCCTCCGGGAGTATTGAACGAGAACCAGCTTTTGGTATAGCCCCGGGACCGGGAATCCGGAAGGGAGGCAAAGAGGTCGCGAATGTGGTCAAACAGACCGGTATAAGTGGCCGGATTGCTCCGGGAACTTTTTCCGATAGCCGACTGATCAATTGAGATCACCTTGCCGATCGTTTCCCACCCACTCGTCTCCCGGAAAGTGCCCGGCAGGCGTTTCCCGATGATATCCAGCACAAGGGAGGATTTTCCGGCCCCGGAAACACCGGTTACCACGTTCAGTGCCTGAAGTCGGAATGAAACATCGATGTTCCTCAGGTTGTGGTGGGAAGCACCCTGGATGGTGAGGTGGTGCTGTGGTGCCTTTGTGCCCCTGTGCCTTTGTGCCCCTGTGCCATTGTGTCTGAACAGATAGCTCAGCGTTTGGCTCTTTTGAATCATTTCTTCGGGAAGTTCGCCGAGTTGCGCCACAGCACAGTTCACCAGCACTTCGCCGCCGTTCGAACCGGCGCCGGGGCCCAGGTCGATCAGCCAGTCGGCATGCCGGATAAATTCCTCCTCGTGTTCAACCACAATCACCGTATTGCCTTTATCACGCAGTCTCTTCAGGGCTCGGATGATCCGCAAAGAGTCGGCCGGATGAAGCCCTACCGAGGGTTCATCCAGGATGTACAGAAGTCCCTGGAGTTGCATCCCAAGCTGAACAGCCAGCCGGATCCGCTGCGCTTCCCCGGCTGAGAGGGAAGAAGAGTCCCTGTCGAGGGTCAGGTAACCCAATCCAAGTTCTTCCAGAATGCCGGTTCGGTTCAGGACTTTCTCCAGGATCGGGGCAGCGATCATCTTTTCCCGGGCTGAGAATGAAAGGGACTCCAGTGTCTGCCGCAGTTCATCCAGTTGAAGAGATGCAAGCGCAGCGATCGAATGACCTTGAATCGTAACTGAAAGGGCTTCCGGATTGAGCCGTTTGCCCTGGCAGGCCGAACAACGGGTTGTTCTGACAAACCGGAGGATGTTTTTATTCCGTTCCCGTTTCAGGATGGTCTCCATCACCGGGATGATCCCTTTGTAAAAGCCCATTTCCCGTGGTTTCGCCGTGATGCCGCTCCATCGCATCCGGGATTCAAGGGGATGTTTTCCATAGGGGATCTCGATCTTATCGCTTCCGAACAGGATGATCCGTTTCTGATCCGGGGTGAGCTCTTTCCACGGAATATCGATGGAGAATCCTTCGGCTTCGCATACCTGGTTCAGCACCTCCAGTGTGACCTGGGAATAAATGATATATCCGTTCGGAGCGGTGATCACCAGCGCTCCTTGCCGTAGTGTCTTTTCCGGATTACTGACCAGGAGCTCCGGGTCCAACCTATCCTCAACGCCAAGCCCTTTGCAGAGCGGGCAGGCACCTTCGGGCGAGTTAAACGAGAAGAGGCTTCGGCTGATGCCAGATGCCAGATGCCGGATACCAGATGAGGATAATCCGGAATCCGGGATCCGGGATCCGGGATCAGAAAAACCCGTATCGCGTTTCCCCAGCCGGGCAAACAGGAGGCGAAGGTAGTCGTAGATCTCCGTCAGTGTGCCGACGGTGGAACGGGGATTCCTTGTAATGGTGTGCTGGTCGATGGCAATGGCGGGGGAGAGGCTGGTCACCTCTTCGACGTGGGGTTTACTGGTGCGCTGGATGAACTGGCGGGCGTATGAGGTGAAGGTCCCCAGGTAGCGGCGTTCAGCTTCCCGGAAGATCACGTCGAATACCAGGGAGGATTTCCCGGAACCCGACACCCCGGTGATGACCACCAGTTTGTTCTTCGGGATCTCCAAGGAGACCGACCGGAGGTTGTTTTCCGTCGCATGGCGTATCCCTATATGATCATGCCGCTTCATCCGGGGGATAAAGCGGCAAAGATCGAAAAATGTGAACGAAATCGAAAGTCTTCCGTTATTTCCCTTTCAACTCACCGAAGCTGAACCGCAGGAATCCGAAGGCAAACGAAACAGTGGGGTTCTTTGATTTGAAGAATGAGATCACGTCACGGGTTGCGAATCCAATCTGCCAGGTAGTATGCTCTTTCCTCACAGGGATGAAGGTTATCCCAAGCGGTACGTTGGTTCCCACTTTTCCTCCGGTGACAAGCCCCAGGGAAAGCTGGATCCATTTTGCCGGATCGTAATGGACGCCAAGTCCTATCATTGCTTTCTCATACCGGCCCGGGATATCTTTGTTCAACGGAATGTAGGAATCAATCCCCACTTCCGTTCCATAGTTTGTGGTACTGTCGAAATAACGAAACCTCTCCGCCTGGCGGTTGAAAGAAGAACTTATCGGAGCTGAACAGGTCGACTTCTTTGTCTTTAGCAGAAAATATGCACAAGGGCTGGAAAGCGGGAACCAATTCGGTACACTTTTAAAAGAGTATGAACTATTCCTCCGCCAGGATTGTAAAAATCACTCCAACACGATCTTCAAGGACTATGCTATGATCCGGAAGATTTTGAACGATGCCATCGACGAAGGCCTCCTCTCACGGGATAATAATCCGTTTCATAGATACAGGATCAAGTTGCAACCAACCCAACGGGATTACCTCCTTGAAGAGGAGTTACAAGCCATCGAAATGTTAAATCTGGAGGGACGTCCTCCCGTGTTTCATGCCCGCAATATCTTCATATTTGCCTGCTATACAGGAGGGATCAGAATATCCGATCTGCTGCAGCTACGATGGAAGGATATCACCGATGGGAGGGTGTCGGTCAGGACCAAAAAAACCGGTGCGCTTCAGGTCGTAAAGCTGACCCACAAAGCGTTGGAGATCCTTGATCTTTACAGAAAGGATCGCAAGTTCCACCCGTTTATATTTCCCTATTTTATTTCAGAGGATGATTTGATGAGTAGTTCTATTCCTTTGTGACCAAACAGTCCCTGGCTGCCGTGGCAAGACGACCCAAGATTTATACTTGCCCAAATAATATCCTTTGCAATAAACCTCCATTTGTTATCTTTATTCTCAAATTTTACTACTGCAAGGGAACTTTGACATTGTTACACAAATATAATTTTGTGGAATAATTTCGTTCTTCATCGTAAAGTAAACTTCATGGGAAGGCTATATTTTACCGCTTTTACTGGCCTTCCTTCTACTTTTGCTGGGATCCACCTGGGCATGTATTTAAGTACTTCTAATGCTTCATTATCAAGAAGGGGATGAACACTTTCTGTTATTGAAACATCCGAAAGAGCCCCATCTTTTTCAACCGTAAATTGAACTACTACCTTTCCCATAATCCCCAGTTCTTTAGCCTTTTCCGGATAATATATAGTTCGTGCAAGAAAGTTGTAAAGCGCAATCTCACCTCCAGGGAATTGTGGAACATCCTCCGGGTCTGTAATTCGTATTTACAGGGTCCGGGAAAACGGATCGGGAAATGTGAAAGGTCGGTCAATACGGCACTCATTATAAGTGAAAGCATCTATCGTCAAACAATGGTGTTGATATTCTTGATATCGATCTTCTTCCATCCAGGAAAATGATTCTTTTAGATTCATGCAATATTCACAAGAGTCTCCTTGTATTTCTTTGATCTTTGCGAGTAGATAATAGGTGTCTTTTGTGGGATTAAGTTTGATCGATTCTGAGGCAAGGGATTCTGCAAGTTGATATTTGCCAGCATTGAATTTTCTGGCCGCTTCCTTATAAAGTTGTTTTGCCTCTATCTCCTGACCTAAAAGAATAACTGGAACAAAGAGTATCATTGAAATGATACAACCGAAAGTGATCAATAGTGAAAGGGATATTGTCGAATTCTTGAGATTCATTTATAAGCACTCCAAAGTAGGCTTTGTTTTGGTTGACTGTATGTTAGGAGGTTTGGTGATCCTATTCTTATTTTGACTCTTTAAGCAGTATGAAATTCCTAGACTCAAGACAAGACTTCGATTATGTACTTTCTGAAAATTATCAGGAGTATCTGTTGTCCAATGACTCGCATTATAATCAAATTCTGTATTCTTCGCTGCTTTGGTTATTCCAAAATTATAACGCGAGTCTATAAGTAATCTTACTTTTTCACACAATGGGATTTTGATACCCAGCCCAACCAATCCACCAAATTCAGATTTATTAAATAGAAAAGTCGGATCATAGCTCAAATCATATGTATGAAGAGCAACAGGCTCTGAAGTTGAGGAGACAGATGTATAGTTATCGGCTTTTACAAGTAACCTCAAATTTATCCCAACGTAACCATAATATTTGATATTCTTCCCTATTTCAAAAATTGTTGTTAACGGAATGCTTATATATTTTGTTTTATAGTTTCCTGTGTAACCAACACCAGTGAGATCATGGTTATTTTTAAAATTAAAACCGTTTTCTTCATAATTCATTTCGAGTTGTAGTAATAGAAAACTAGCTGCCTTGAGAT
>QYQJ01000103.1 GCA_007280875.1 Bacteroidota bacterium | reverse complement strand
TCCCAGGATGGCATTCATGGGGGTACGGATCTCATGCGACATATTGGCCAGAAAAGTGCTTTTGGCACGGTTGGCCAGTTCTGCCTCAATCTTGGCTTGTTTTAGCTTTCCTTCCATGTTCAGACGCTGGATCGCAATCGCATAATTAGCGGCCAGCCACTCAATGGCGACTAGATCCCTGTCGGTATAGTTCCTGGCGGAATTTGCCAGGGCAATCTGACCTGCTAACTGGTCATGATACAACACCGGAACGGAGAGAAAAGAGTGCAAAGGAATATGACCTTTTGGTAATCCTTTGGAGGCAGGATGTTTGGATGGATGATTGGTGTAAAAAGAGGTACGTGTATTCAGGGAGAGTCCCCATAAATTTGGATAATCTCCATTTTTTCCGATAGGGAAGATGATCTTTCTTTGGGCTTTCTCAACGTTGCAATGCCCACGAAGCATGGCTGTAAAGGTGTGTACGATCATATTTTTTGTAACCGGATCGATGGTACTTACATACCCGTGTTCACTTTGGGTAAGCAGTTTTGCCTGTACCAGGATTTCTTCCGTGACCTCTTCTATTCGCGTCGCAGAAATCAATGGTTCGTAAATTTTTACCAGCGACTGATGCAGCCCCAGCTCCTGGTCGAGGTATTGCTGAATGATCTTTCTCCCGGTTATATCATGGATGAAAGCGATAAATATCCCCCCTCTGAGATCCAGATAGCGTGCAGAGACTTCCACATCGATAATCTCTCCGTTTTTCTTCTTGTGCTGGCTTTCAAAGCGGTCATATCCATACTCTATCATTTTTGCAATGTGCTTATCCGTTTCTTCTTTTGATTCCCTGGCTTCAACATCTGAAACTCTCATGGTCAGTAATGCTTCCCTGGTATAGCTTGTCATTTCGCAATAGGCATCATTGACTTCAAGAAAAGAGCCGTCTTTGGCTACAATCCAGAAGCCATCCAAAGAGGTCCGTTTGATGAACTCGTATTCCTGTTCAGCCTGACGCTGATTGGTGATGTCCTCTTTTATGCCAACATAATGCAGGATTTGACCACGGTCACTCCGGATGGGAACAATCCGTGCAAATTCCCAATATACGCTGCCGTCTTTCTTCCGGTTGCATAACTCTCCCTGCCATAAATCCCCGGCTGAAATGGTTAACCATAACTCCCGGTAGAACTCATCTGACTGGTGTCCTGATTTGAGAATTCTGGGATTTTCTCCGATGACCTCGCCGGATGCATATCCGGTTACATCACAAAACTTTTGATTCACGTATTCAATCACTCCATCAGGATTCGTGATGACCACACTGACAGGACTTTGTTCTATCGCACTGGATAGAAGCTGAAGTTGTTCCTCTGCTATTCGGCGTAAAGAAATATCCCGTGCCATCGAGATAAACAACTCTTTTCCCCTGAAAGCAAACCGGTGGGTGTGAATCTCCACCGGAATACGTTCGCCGGTTTTGGTTATATGAACCTGATTAAAAAAAATGGTACCGGTCCGGGTTAATTCTTTTTGTTTATCCTGGGGAATTCCCTGGCTTTCCGGGGCATCTATATCCTCAGGTGTCATCCGTAATAACTCCTCCCGGGTATAACCCAACCGTGAACAAGCGATATCGTTCACCTCAATAAACGTACTCCCTTTCTTTCCTTTTGTCATTCCATGGACAAAGATTGCATCGCTGCTTACATTAAAGAGGGTTTTGTACCGTTCTTCCGACTCGCCTAACGCTTGATTCATTCGTTTCAGCTTCTTCGTGCGTTGTGTGACTTTTTTTTCTAACGACTCCGCCAGGTTCTGTTCTTTCTTCAGACAAATTTAAAAAATAAATACAGTAAGTTGCATATTTTGATTCTTGACTTATCATTATCTTTTCAAAAATTGTCAAAAAATCAGTACTTTTACCCTGAAAAGAATTCCTTCATGGAAAAACGCTGGATCATCAAGGAGCGCGGGGAGGAGGCTGTGATCGCGCATCTTTCGGAGGAGCTGAACATCGATCAGCACCTGGCTAACCTGTTGGTCCAGCGGGGGATCAGAACATTCGAAGAAGCGAAAACTTTTTTCCGTCCGCAACTGGAAGAGCTGCACGATCCTTTTCTGATGAAAGATATGGACAAAGCAATCCACCGGATTGAGAGGGCCCTGAAAAACGGGGAGAAGATCCTGGTCTACGGGGATTACGATGTAGATGGGACCACCGCTGTGGCGCTGGTCTATCTTTTTCTCAGGAAGCTGACCGACCGGATCGATTTTTACATCCCCGACCGGTACAACGAAGGTTACGGCATCTCTGCCAAAGGCGTCGAGTTTGCAGCTGATGAGGGATTCTCGCTGGTGGTCGCCCTCGATTGCGGCATCAAAGCCGTGGAAAAGGTAAGGGAGGCAAAAGAGAAGGGAGTCGATTTCATCATCTGTGATCACCACCGCCCGGGAGCCGGGATCCCTGATGCAATCGCCGTACTGGATCCCAAGCGACCCGACTGTACTTATCCCTATAAGGAGCTATCCGGATGCGGTATCGGCTTCAAGCTAATCCAGGGTTATGCCCAGTGGCACGACATCCCGTTTGAAGACCTGAAGGAGTACCTCGACCTGGTGGTCGTCAGCATCGCTTCCGACATCGTCGACATTACCGGAGAAAACCGTATCCTGGCCTATTATGGGTTGAAACTGGTCAATATCCGGCCCAGGCCGGGAATTGAGGCGATACTGAAATATGCCAATATCATCAAAAAAGAGGAGGAGAACGGGAATCTTTTTTTCAACCGCGAACTCTCAATCTCCGACCTGGTTTTTTTGGTAGGTCCCCGAATCAACGCTGCCGGCCGGATCGAGAGTGGCCGGAACTCCGTGGAATTGCTCGTTGCCGATAACTTTAAACAGGCACTGGAGATCGGGAAACAGATTGACCTTTACAATACTGAGCGGAAAACCCTGGATGCCCTGGCCACCCAGCAGGCTGTCGAGATGATCAGCACTGATGAGAAGTTGAAACGGGCCCGCTCCACGGTAATATTCAACCCCGATTGGCACAAGGGGGTGATCGGCATCGTGGCTTCCCGGCTGACCGAAATTTTTTACCGTCCCACCATTGTGTTTACCCAGGCGGGAGATTTCGTCACCGGATCGGCCCGATCGGTAAAGGATTTTGACATCTACGATGCGGTGGACTCCTGCAGCGATTTGCTGGAGCATTTCGGGGGGCATAAATTTGCTGCAGGTCTCTCCCTCAGGCCTGAAAACCTGAAAGCGTTTCAGGATCGTTTTGAAGAGATCGTGGCTGAGCGGCTGGAAGGAATCGAGATGGTTCCCGAAATCGAGATCGATGCCGAATTACCTCTTTTTTCCATTCATTCCAGATTTTTTAATATCCTGAAGCAGTTTGCGCCATTTGGCCCCGGGAATATGGCTCCGCTTTTCATCACCAAAGGAGTGGTGAATGCCGGCGGTTCCCGTATCGTCGGGAAGAACCACCTGAAATTATGCGTGGTCCATCCGGAGGTACATGGAGGACCCTTTTCCGGGATTGCCTTTCAACAGGGAGACTATATGACCCACATCGAAAAAGGCATTCCTTTCGATCTCTGTTACAACATCGAAGAGAACGAATGGAACGGAACGGTTACACTCCAGTTGAATGTAAAGGATATCAGGGTCGGAACTTAAAGGTTCTCGTCCCCGAAACAAACCCCCATTTTGCGTGTCTTATGGATCAGGGGTAGATCCATGGGAACCAGACGGAGTTTGCCTCCCACCTCCGACAGAGGAATTGAACTGATCTGGTTCCCTTTCAGGTTGACCATCAGACCGTATTCGTTCTGAGCGATCAGCTCCACTGCAGCAGCGCCAAACCGTGTGGCCAGCACCCGGTCCATCGGGGAGGGGCTTCCCCCGCGCTGGACGTAACCGAGAATCGTTTCGCGGGTTTCCAGACCGGTCAGGTCTTTAATTGCATTGGCAATGAAGAGGCCGGCCGACTCGTCTTTCTTACCGGTGGGAATGCCTTCGGCCACCACAACGATAGAGTAGGGTTTCTTGTTGATCGCTCGTTTCTTCAGGCATTTCGCTACGAGTTCGATATCAAATTCCACCTCGGGGATCAGGATTACATCCCCTCCACCCGCAATGCCGGAAAAGAGCGCCAGCCATCCTGCATGATGGCCCATTACCTCGATCACCATGATCCGCTTGTGACTGTTGGCAGTGGAATGCAGCCGGTCGATGGATTCGGTGGCAATCCAGAGAGCCGAGTCAAAACCGAATGTGACATCCGTACCCCATACATCGTTGTCGATTGTCTTCGGGATGCCGATAATATTCAACCCCTCTTCAGCCAGGAAGGCAGCGGTACGCATGGTTCCGTTTCCCCCGATACATACCAGGGCATCCAGATCCAATTCCTGGTAATGCTTCCGGATCAACTTGGGCTTGTCGATCGAAAGCATCGAATGGCTCTTTTTAAATGGATTTTCCCGGGATGTTCCCAGGATGGTTCCACCAACGGTCAGGATTCCCGAAAGCTGATTCTCTTCCAGGATAGTGTACTCCTGGTTGATCAGTCCGAGGAACCCGGAAGAGATCCCGATGACCTCCATGCCATGTTCAAGGATCGCGGTTTTACCGACACCCCGTATGGCGGCATTGATGCCGGGACAATCACCCCCGGCAGTCAGGATCCCGATACGGGGAGCATGTTTTACTAAGGTCATACGTGAGGTGTTTTGGTTACAGACCCCCTACCGGAGCTCGAATGATCCTAAGCCAATTTCGCGGTCGCCGAAGAAGACATTGACCATGTACCGTCCTTTCATAGCAGGGATGTCGTTGTCGCGCTTGATCCAGTCTACACAAACCCGCATCGCTTTGCCAGTATAGGCGATGTCTTCCCTCACCGAATAGGGAATCTCCTTTCCGTTGTAAAGAAAGACATCATACTTGCTTTTGGTCACCACCACATTGTCAGGACGGGTGATCCGTACATAAAGCACTTTGGTTCCCGGTTCGATCAGGGAATTCTCCCCGATGGTGAAGCAGATCCGGAGTTTGTCGGTCCGGTTTGCTTTATCGGTCTCCGTCTCTTTGGTGCCACGCAGCTTGTAAGCGGTGGTGGAGACGCTGTAAGCCTGGAGCACAGCAGCCTGGTTCATCTTCTGGGTCAGCTCCTCCTTATCCTTGATGAGCTCCTGGTTCCGTCCCCGCTCCGTCTTCACCACCTCCCGGATACGCTCATTCTCCTCTTTCAGCTCCCGGTTGACGGTATACAGGGAATCCATCTGGTGCACATAACCCTGTGCAACCTGCTGCAACATGGCCAATTTTTTCCTGACTTTGTAATACTCATACTGGGTATCCAGCAGTTTCCTGATTTCCTTGGCCTGCGCCTGGATGACGCTGTCCTTGCCGGCCAGTGAGTCCGACAGGGTGCCGTAGATCTCCTTGATGGAGTTATGCTCGGTCATCAGAGAGTCCAGCTCCTTTTGCAACTCCACCTTTTCGGCCTCACGGGCATCAACCATCTTCAGCAGCTGCGACCGCTGAATGAAGAGCCAGAATAACAACGCCAGAATGATCAGTGCCAGGACGGATACATAGATTTTCCATTTCCGGGCGGCAGAGGTTTGTTCTTCCATTTCGCTCTCAGTTTATCAGATTTATTCTTTCAGCACAAAGGTACAAATTCTTCACCACTGCACCACTGCACCGCTCCACCATTTCACCACTGCACATCAGTATTAATTAATGTGCCGAACCGATCACTTTGAGCCGTTCACCATGATCTTTCACGATCTCCCGGTACCACCACTCGGGATAGCCGGGCTGGGCCGGCATCACGGGAATACCCCACTCGTTCCGCTCGAATGTACCGTCTTTCTCCTTCTTGATGTTCCCGTCGTGGTATTTCACCAGCAGGTACTGACCCAGATTCCGCCAGGTATCCACCACATAGTTCCCCATCGCATCGGAGTATCCGGTCAGGAATTCACGGGCGGCCATCGGATCTTCGTTGTACAGGGCCAATGCCTCTTTATCAATGGCCGGTGTTGCGTTGATAAACTGCGTCTCCAGCCGGTTCTGTACTTTCTGGATATCTTTGATCATGCAGTTATACCTAGTATAGGCCCAGTTGGAAACAAAGGAAAAGGTCCAGAAGGCGGACGTGGGAGAGTAGGTGAGCATGTCGCCGTTGCCCGCGGCATAGGGCAGGGGAACCCGGAGGATCCCGCAGTACATCGGGGCAAAGCAGTCGGTATAGGTGTCGTCCACGCTGAACCAGAAGATGCCGCCGATGGGATCGGGCAGCCAGTTGCGGGCCTGAGCCACAAAGACAAAACCGGTTTGCATGGTGGAAGTAGCGCGTTCGTTACAGTAAGTAACGCTGTCGACCTCCCAGGTCAGCGGACGCCACCGGTAAGGACTTTGATACGGACCGGCTCCGATGTCGTTGTTCATATCCATGGGGGTGCCTTCGAAATGGTCGCGCATCAGGTTCATCATTTCATACGCGGAGATTTTATGATCGGGTTTGATCCAGAGGGGCATGCGGTTGGTAGCGTACCCATGGTCTCCATGCTCGATGTGTCCGAGCACATAATCCTCATAAGGTTTCATGTTTTCGTTCACCCGGTTGAAAAAGGCATAGACGCGGGCTTCGCAGAAACGGGTTCCGCCAAAGCCGACTGGGGCATAGGTGTCGGAAAAACTGAATTCGGAATCGGGACCGTCAAACCAGCCTTTTTCACGGGCGAAAGAGATGACATCGGGGGCGTTGTAACAAGTGGCGGTCGGATCATCCCACCGGTTCACTGTCTGGTACGGGAACGTGGTAATGCGGGCCTGGTTGGCATGACCGCAGACATAACCGTCGGGCACCTGCAGGGCAACCCACACGGCTCCCTTTTCCCCTTCCCCTTTCCCGATGATCTCCAGGATCCAGACCTCGTTTTTATCAGAGACGGAAAAGGATTCCCCTTCGCTGGCATAGCCGTATTTCTCCATCAGATCGGCGATGATGTGGATGTAATCCCGCGCTGAGGTAGCACGTTGAAGCCCGACGTAGATGAGACTACCGTAATCTATGGTGGCGTCTGGCTGATGTTGTAACTCTTCCCGGCCACCATAGGTCGTTTCTCCGACGGCCACCTGGTTTTCATTCATGTTCCCAACCACCGAAAAGGTATGCCTTACCTGGGGAATTTGTCCCATCGGTTTGCCCGAATCCCATTCAATGAGTTCGAGCATGGCTCCTTCCGGGTAGTCGGCCGCAGGCCGGTAATAGAGTTCTCCATACAGTACATGGGAGTCGGCTGAATAGGTGATCATGGTGGAGCCGTCGGTAGAGGCACCTTTTGTAATCAGGAAATTGGTACAGGCAGATGTGCTGGTCATCGTACCAGGCATTATCATCATCGCAAGGGATGCCACAATCAGCAGGTTTTTTTTCATAAATATCTTTTTTTGTTTCCTGCAAAGGTAAACATCCTGCTTGAAACTACAACCCTTCATATGTTAATTTGAATCATTGGTCGATTTCCCTGCGCATGCATGATTATCTTCAGAATTCCATGTACTTTTGTAAAACCAAGGATTGGCACTTATGAGCAGACCTTTTTTACTCTTTGTTTTCACATTGCTTGCCGGATGGGCGGCTGCGCAGCAGGACTCAGGCATGATCGTGAAAAAAAACCGGAATTTCACGCTGGATGTGCTTACCGGGTATTCGCTGCCGTTCGGTAACTATGCCCGTGTCGATACCAACAATAAGCTCTCAGGGTATGCCAACGGGGGATTCTTTGTCCAGGTAACCGGATCATTTATCGGAAAAGGAAATCTCGGAATAGCCTTTTCCTATTGTTTTCAGTACAATGCACTGGACAAATCTGCGCAGAATGTAACACCCGATGGGCATCAATATCAGCTTGGATCTACTGCCTGGAATAACCATTATTTATTGGCGGGTCCCGTCTACCAAAATACATTTGGTAAATTCTTCCTGGCGGTCAGACTGCAAGGGGGCGTTGTGGTGTCCAGAAGTTCCAATTTTTACATCACCATGCCACCTCCCGATACGGTTTCCCCCCCCTACCTTTCGCAGGGCGTCGGAGCCGGGGTGGCAGTGCAGGGAATGATCGTCGCCGGCTATTCGATATCGCATAAAGTAACATTGACAGCGCATATCAATTACACGGGTGCTAATCCATCCCGGAAGAAGGATTATTACTGGGCACATTTTTATGTAGATGAGCATGGCGATCCTCATTATGTATTTGAAGGAGGAGAATTTCAAATGAAAAAGAAGATCTCCACGTTCAATATCGGATTGGGAATTTCATTCAGATTATAGAAGCTCCGAGAGGTATGATGAAAAAAATCGTTCTCTGTACAGTTCTGACTGCATTCGCCGGATACGCTGTGTACAGCCAGGTCAGCATCAGCGACTCCTCCATCACCACACCGATGATCTATGCTACGTTCAGCTACCAGTTTCCGGGAGGAGACCTGGCCGCACGATATGGTTCCAACTCCAGCATCGGCGGAGGTTTTCTTGTTAAAACCAAATCCAACTGGATCTTCGGGGTAGAGGGAAATTTCCAGTTCGGCAGTACGGTGAAAAATCAGGATAGCCTGCTGAAACCAATCTCTACCCCTGAAGGATATATCATCGATGCCAACGGGAAAGTCGCTGACGTGATCCTCTACGAACGGGGATACAGTTTTTTTGGCCTGGCGGGGAAGCTCTTTCCCTGGGCAGGGCCCAATCCCAACTGCGGCTTCACCCTGATAGCCGGTGGCGGATACCTCCAGAACAAGATGCGGATCCTGAATCCTGACAATACGGCTCCGCAACTGCAGGGAGATTATAAAAAGGGATACGACCGGTTGAATGGCGGATTTGCCCTCTCAGCCTCTGTCGGCTATCTCTATATGAGTTCCAGCCGGTTGTTGAATTTCAGCCTGGCATTCGAATTTATCCAGGCCTGGACCAAAAGCAAACGGGAACTCGATTTCAATACGGGGAAACCGGATCAGGCTAAATTATCCACACAATTTTACGGTATCAAGGCCACCTGGGACATTCCGCTGTACAGAAGAACTCCGAAGGAATACTACCTTTATTAGATTTACGATTGATTCGATTTTCGATTTAATTTACGAATTTCGAATTTCGAATTTCAATTTTCCAACTACCAACTGCTAACTGAAGACTTACCATGTCTGTTATTTACACCCTCAGCATCCTCCTCTACGGCTTCAGTATCCGTGTAGCTGCGTTGTTCAATCCCAAAGCACGCAAATGGGTATACGGACGGCTGGGTAATTTTCGCAGGCTGGAAGAGTGCCTGAAGAGAGAAGGCAGCTGGAAAGGGAATGTCTGGTTTCACTGTGCCTCTCTCGGGGAATTTGAACAGGGACGTCCGGTGATCGAGCACTTCCGGGAACTCTATCCCGACTACCGGATCATCCTGACCTTTTTCTCCCCCAGCGGACTCGAGGTGCGAATGAACTATCCCGGAGCCGATGGGATCTTTTACCTGCCGCTTGACACCCCCTGGAATGCAAGGCGCTGGATTCGTCTGCTGAAACCCCGTCTGGTCTTCTTCGTCAAATATGAATACTGGTTCAATTTTCTGGCCGAATTGAACCGGAAAAACATCCCGGTCTTTATCATCTCGGCCATCCTCCATCGCAATCAGCCCTTTTTCAAATGGTATGGCAGCTGGTTCCGGAAACAACTCCGGAACGTCTCCTGGTTCTTTCTGCAAAGTGAAACGAGCCAGAAACTGGCTGAAGAGCTGGGAATCAAACACTTTACCATTACCGGCGACACCCGCTTCGACCGCGTCTGGAACATCCGGCAGCATCGTACCCCGTTTCCCCTGATCGAACAGTTTGCAGGGGATGCCCGGGTCTTCCTCGGAGGCAGTACCTGGGAGCCGGATGAAGCCCTGATCCTGGATTTGATGAAACTGAACCACCCCGGGTTGAAGTTCATCATAGCCCCCCATGAGGTGCACGCGTCGCGTATCGCCGAACTCGAATCGCGTATCTCAGATCCGGGATCCGGGATCCGGGATCCGGGATCCGTGATCCTGTACAGCAGGTTGACCGCCGAAACCGCCTCTTCCGCCCGGGTCATCATCGTGGATTCGATTGGCTTCCTGGCACAGTTGTACCAGTACGCTTCGTTTTCGATGATCGGCGGAGGATTCGGAGTAGGCATCCACAACATCCTGGAGGCTGCGGCATTCGGAAACCTGGTCTTCTTTGGTCCCAACTACGGAAAATTTACAGAGGCCCGGGAACTGATCCGGCTGGGGGGAGCTTTCTGTGTGAAGCAGGCATCCGATCTGATCCGGATCACGGAGGAACTTATAAGCGAACCGGATGAATACAGCCGGGTATCCTCTGTCTGCCAGACCTATGTCGAACACGGGCAGGGGGCCACTCATCGGATCCTGCAGGGAATACAAACCCTGGGGTTCATGGCCCCTTCCCGCATGTACTAAGTGAGCCATGCAGTGCCGCTGGGTTATTGGTGATATCCACGGATGTATCAACACATTCCGTCACCTGGTGGAGCAGGAGATCCGACCTTCCCCCGGGGATTCTGTTTTTCTGCTGGGGGACCTGATTGACCGCGGACCCGACAGCAAAGGGGTGGTGGATTATGTTGTGTCGCTACAGGATCAATCCATCGATGCCCGGACAATCCGGGGCAACCATGAAGTAATGCTCCTTGAGGCGGGCTTATCGGAAGAGCAGTTTGCCCTGTGGATGCGGAATGGAGGATACACTACCCTGGAGGGTTTTGGCATTCCGGTGGATTCATTTACCGGTCCGGAAGCGGCCGGTTTGATTCCACCTGCCTACCTGGAATTTTTTAACGGATTGCCCTGGTACCTCGAAACGGAAGGATTTTTTCTGGTCCACGCCGGGTTGAATCCCATCAGCAAGGATCCGCTCGCTGATACCGATGCAATGATCTGGTCCAGGCACGAGAGCTACCATGAGGAATTCCTGAAAGGGCGGAAGCTGGTGCACGGTCATACCTTCCTCCCCCTTCCGCAGATCCTGACCCGGATAGCGGATCCCGCATTCCGTATCATCAATCTCGACGGAGGATGTGTGTACCGGGACTACCCCGGATTGGGCAACCTGCTTGCCTGGAACCTGGATGACGGAAGAGTAAAAATTGTTCCGAACAGGGAATAATTTTACCGGGCCGCACGGGGATGTCGAATTTTCCAGTAACTTTGTTAGTAATACCTATAGGTTTAACAAAAAAAATGAAACGTATGAAAAACCGATCCTTTTTATCCATAGGAGTGC
>QYQJ01000206.1 GCA_007280875.1 Bacteroidota bacterium | reverse complement strand
GTAATGGACTTCATTCCCCCCTTCGTCTGGTACTTCGGGAAGACCGCCTTTGTGATCTGGCTGATGATGTGGTTCAAATGGACCTTCCCGCGGTTGCGGATCGACCAGTTATTGACCCTGGAGTGGAAGTACCTCCTTCCGATCAACCTGGTCAATATTCTCATCATGGCTTTCATTGTATTAATGGGTTGGCATTTCTAAGATTATGAACAGTTTCACCAAATACTTTACAGATATCTTCTGGGGATTTCGATCCCTGCTCATCGGCATGTCGGTGACCGGAAGATACTTTTTCAGTCCCGGGCAGATTGTCACACAGCAATATCCCGAGAACCGGAAAAAACTGAAAATGTTTGAGCGTTTCAAAGGAGACCTGATCCTGACTCACGATGCAAACAATCAGCATCATTGCACCGGTTGCGGGATCTGTGAAACCAATTGTCCGAACGGCTCCATCGAAGTGATATCCGAGCGTATCGAGTTACCCGATGGCAAAAAGAAACGCATTATCGACAAGCACATTTACCATCTTTCCATGTGCACCTTTTGCAGCCTATGCGTCAAAACGTGTCCGGAGAATGCCCTGACCTGGGATCAGACTTTTGAACATGCGGTATTTGATCGTGCCAAACTGACGAAAATTTTAAATAAACCCGGATCATCCATTATTAAAGATATAGAATGATGACGAGCAATCAATTCATGTTTCTACTCTTCTCGGCGGTCATTGTGATCTTCTCCATCCTCACGGTGACCACCCGGCGGATCCTGCGGGCAGCCACCTTCCTGCTGTTTGTTCTGGTGTCCACAGCCGGCCTCTACTTCCTGCTGCAGTACAACTTCCTGGCAGCTATCCAGCTGACACTCTATGCGGGAGGGATCGTCGTGCTGATCATCTTCTCGATCCTTCTCACCAGTCACATCGCAGAAAAGTTACCGGCGGCAGGATTGATGAAGAAATGGCCGGCAGCCCTGGTCTCGCTGATCGGGGCAGCCCTTTGCATCGTGGTTATTCTCCAGTATAATTTCCCGGGCTCCGTGGGGAGTACCGAGCGGGTCAATGTACGACTCATCGGGGAGAGTTTGATCAATTATGGGAGGTATGGGTATGCACTACCCTTTGAGGTCATCAGCATCCTGCTGATTGCTGCCATGATCGGAGCGATCGTCCTGGCAAAAAAACGAAAAGATTAACTGTAAAAGAACCTGTATATGTTTGAAGGAGTTCCATTATCCTGGTTTCTGATCCTGAGCACCGTCATGTTTTTCGTGGGGGTGTACGGATTCCTGGTGAGAAAAAACCTGATCACCATGCTGATGTCGATCGAGCTGATCCTCAATTCGGTCTGCATCAACTTCG
Source organism: Bacteroidota bacterium (assembly GCA_007280875.1). Lineage (GTDB taxonomy): Bacteria > Bacteroidota > Bacteroidia > Bacteroidales > FEN-979 > QYOJ01. Next base: position 11,085 of record QYQJ01000206.1, on the reverse strand, counting down.
TGGCGTTCAACAAGATCCTCTATCCGGAACACATGGAGGGGATGTTTTTCACCATCTTCATCATCGCCGTGGCAGCGGCCGAAGCCTCTGTGGCGATCGCCATCATTATCAACATCTACCGCCGCATCGTCAACATCGACGTGGAGAAGATGGATGAGATGAAGTACTAACGCAAGACGTAAGACGTGAGACGTATATAATTCGTAATTCGTAATTCGTAATTGATAAAAGGTATGTTTGACTTCTCGTACACCATCTGGATCCTCCTGATACCGTTCTTTCTCTTCATCCTGATCGGTTTCTGGGGCAATAAATTCAAACCCGCCGTTTCCGGGATTGTGGGGTCTGCCGGTCTGTTTACCTCCTGGATTCTTTCCATCTTTACCGCCTATAAATATTTCTTTGATGTCGGGAGGGTGGATGACGTATACCAGCAAATCATAGGGTATAACACCTTGTGGCTGCGGTTCACTGACACCCTGCACATCGACATGGGCGTACTGATTGATCCAATCTCCGTGATGATGCTGATCGTTGTCACCACCGTATCGCTGATGGCACACATCTACTCCACAGATTATTTGAAAGGAGAAAAGGGTTTTGAACGGTTTTATTCCTTTCTTTCCCTGTTTACCTTTGCCATGCTGGGATTGGTGGTAGCCACCAATATCTTCCAGATGTACATTTTCTGGGAGCTTGTCGGGGTCTCCTCCTACCTGCTGATCGGGTTCTATTATACTAGAGACACGGCGGTTGCCGCCTCCAAAAAAGCGTTTATCGTCACCCGTTTTGCCGACCTGGGCTTTCTGATCGGGATCCTGTTGCTTTCCTACTATACCAAAACGTTTGACTTTCTGACACTGACCAGTCCGACGGGACCGGCTATAGGAACCCCGCCGGCAGCTACGTTTATCGGCCTGTCAGTTCTGACCTGGGCGATGATCCTGATCTTCATTGGGGGAGCCGGAAAATCGGCCATGTTCCCGCTTCACATCTGGTTACCGGATGCCATGGAGGGTCCGACACCCGTTTCGGCCCTGATCCATGCTGCGACCATGGTCGTTGCCGGTGTGTACCTGGTTGCCAGGATGTTCCCGATCTACATTACCGTGCCGATAGCCTTACAGGTGGTGGCCTGGGTAGGGGCCTTCTCCTCCCTGTTCGCAGCGATCATCGCGTGTACACAATATGATATCAAGCGGGTACTTGCCTACTCTACCATGTCGCAGATCGGATACATGATGTGTGCCCTGGGAGTTTCGGGTATGGGAGGACATGAGGGTCTTGGGTACATGGCCTCCATGTTCCACCTCTTTACCCACGCCTTTTTCAAAGCCCTGCTCTTCCTCTGCGCCGGCGCCATCATCCATGCCGTGCACAGCAATTACCTTTACGGAATGGGCGGACTGCGGAAATACCTTCCCATTACCCATATTACCTTCCTGATTGCCTGTCTGGCAATTTCAGGGATCCCGCCTTTTGCAGGATTCTTTAGTAAAGATGAAATACTTGTGGCTGCCTATCATCATGATACAGCTCTTTTCATCATTGAATATATCGTAGCCGGTGTGACTGCATTCTATATGTTCCGGCTCTATTTCGGCATCTTCTGGGGGAAGAAGCAGGATTATCATCATACTCCACATGAAGCGCCTTATTCCATGACGATCCCGTTAATTTTCCTCGCGCTGGGGGCCGCTTTTGCCGGATTTATCCCATTTTCACACCTGGTTACGTCCGACAGGCAATTGTTTGAACTCCACACCGAATGGATCATCGCCATCCCCTCCATTGTCATCGCGATCATAGGTATTGGGGTAGCTTACGTGATGTACCTCAAACCAACCGATATTCCCAGGAGGGTTGCTCATTCGCTGCATGGCTTCTATACTGCGGCATATCATAAATTCTATATCGATGAGGTATACCTGTTCATAACGCAAAAGATCATCTTCAATCATATTTCCAAACCGATTGCATGGTTCGACCGCCACATTGTAGACGGCTCCATGAACGGCATCTCCTATGTTACCAATCAGGCCTCAGACAGGATCAGGGGATTTCAGTCGGGTCAACTCCAGCAATATGCTCTGGTATTTGTTTCCGGTACGGTAATCCTCGCCCTGGTATTCATCTATTTATGGACCTAATAAACAGCTGACGAATGAATATACTTCTGTTATTGATCATTATTCCGATCCTGACCATCATCGGGATCCTGTTTACGCGGGATAATAAAAAGGTACGCGTCGTATCTGCTATCGGGATGACATTCCAATTGATCACCGCAGCCATCATCATCATCTGGTACCTGGCTGAACGTCACGCTGGTAACACTGCGGAGGTCCTGTTTGCCAGCAACTGGGTCTGGTACGAAACGCTCAACATCCGGTTTTACATTGGAGTGGACGGAGTGTCGGTAGCCATGATCGGTCTGACAGCCATGGTGATCTTTGCCGGGATCTTTGCTTCCTGGGATGTGGATGATCTCCCACGCGAGTTTTTCACCTTCCTGATCCTTCTCTCCTCCGGAGTATTTGGCTTCTTCATCTCGCTGGATCTCTTTACCATGTTCCTGTTTTACGAGATCGCCGTGATCCCCATGTACCTGCTGATCGGCATCTGGGGGACCGGTCCGAGGCATTACAGTGCCATGAAGCTGACTCTGATGCTGATGGGTGGCTCAGCCCTGATCCTGCTGGGAATGCTGGGACTCTACTTCAACTCCAATCCGGATGGCGGTCCGTTTACATTTGAGATCCTGAAGATTGCCAAGGCGCATATCCCGCTGAACACGCAGCTCTTCTTCTTCCCCTTCCTCTTTGTCGGATTCGGGGTGCTGGGAGCCCTTTTCCCGTTCCACACGTGGTCGCCCGATGGTCATGCTTCTGCTCCCACCGCTGTCTCCATGCTTCATGCCGGCGTGCTGATGAAACTGGGGGGATACGGCTGTTACCGGGTAGCCATTTTCCTGCTTCCGGATGCCGCCCACAAGCTGGCCTGGATTTTCCTGATCCTGACCACCATCAGCGTCATTTACGGCGCTCTGGGAGCCATCTGGCAGAAAGACCTTAAATACATCAATGCCTACTCGTCGGTGAGCCACTGCGGGCTGGTTCTCTTCGCCATTCTGATGTTCAACGAGACAGCAATGAACGGCGCCATTATGCAGATGATCTCGCATGGGATCATGACAGCCCTCTTCTTTGCCCTGATCGGGATGATCTACGGACGCACCCATACCCGATACATCAATGAGATGAGCGGCCTTATGAAGGTGATGCCGTTCCTGGCGGTCGCCTATGTCATTGCCGGTTTGGCCTCCCTGGGCCTTCCGGGATTCAGCGGTTTTGTGGCTGAAATGACCATCTTTGTCGGCGCATTCCAGCATGCAGATACCTTCCACCGGGTAGCTACCATCATTGCAGCCTCCTCGATTGTAGCCACAGCGGTGTACATCCTGCGGGTTGTAGGCATGATGCTGTACGGAAAGATCAACAAGGAAGAGTATGAGCTCATTACCGATGCCAAATGGTATGACCGGCTGAGTGTCGGAACCCTGATTTTTGGGATCACCGCCATCGGACTTGCACCTTTGTGGCTATCCACGATGATCACAGGAGGAATAGGACCGGTCATTGAAAAGCTATTTCTGGCCATGAATTAACAGACTTTGAAAGAAAGATAAAGACCTTATAAAATTCAGATAATATGCTGATGCTGATCATGAGACATGAATTGCTGCTGGTGCTGATCACGGTGATTCTATTGCTGGTTGAACTAGTCCTTCCGGCCCACAGGAAGCAGAAGATCATCCTTCCTTCGCTCATCCTTTTTGGGGCCGTGATGATTTTGGGGTTCCTCCCCGGACCTGCAGGGACCCTGTTCGGCGGAATGTATAGTACCACCCCCCTGACCCTGCTGATGAAGAACCTGCTGACCATCGGGATGTTCATCGTACTGCTTCAGTCTGTCGATTGGCTGAAGAAAGAGGAAAACAAGGAAAAAATCAGTGAGTTTATCCTTCTGCTGCTGACCACCCTGATCGGAATGGAGTATATGCTCTCATCCGGTGATTTTCTGATGTTCTACCTGGGATTGGAACTGGCCACTATTCCGCTGGCAGCCCTGGCAGCCTTCGAGCGGTTCAAGGAAAAATCGGCCGAAGCAGGGGTGAAGCTGATCTTTACCTCTGCCCTTTCCTCGGGGATCCTGCTTTATGGTATCTCCATGATTTACGGGACAGTCGGAACACTTTATTTCGACGAGGTAATCAACGGCATCAACGGAGCGCCGCTCCAAATTCTGGCTTTCATCTTCTTTTTCTCCGGTATGGCGTTCAAGATCTCCATCGTACCGTTCCATCTGTGGACGGCCGATGTGTATGAAGGAGCCCCTATCAACATCACTTCCTATCTTTCGGTGATCTCCAAGGGGGCTGCCGTCATGATCTTCACCATCTTATTGTATACGGTTTTCTCAAAGGTTACCATCATGTGGAAGGATGTCATCTATGTCACTTCCATCCTGACCATGACCATCGGTAACCTGTTTGCTTTGCGACAGCGCAATCTCAAGCGGTTCCTGGCTTTCTCCTCCATTGCCCAGGCCGGTTTTATCTTTCTCGGCATCATCGGCCAGAGTCAGCTCGGCATGACGACCGTCATGTATTTTGTCCTGGTCTATATCTTTTCGAACCTGGGGGCCTTTGGTGTGGTTTCCGTGATTTCCAACCGGACCGGGAAAGAGACCATCGATGATTACGACGGGCTATACCGGACCAATCCCCTGCTGAGCCTGACCATGATGCTGGCGCTTTTCTCACTGGCAGGGATTCCTCCGATAGCCGGATTCTTCGGAAAGTTCTTCCTGTTCACCGCCGCTGCCAAACAGGGGCTTTACATCCTGGTGTTGATTGCCGTGCTCAATACCATCATCTCTCTCTATTACTATCTCCTGGTGGTCAAGGCGATGTTCCTGAACCGCAGCGACCGGCCGATTGCCTATTTTAAAAGCGATGGTTATTCCCGTCTGGGGTTGGCGCTCTGTGTGGCCGGTATGATCATTATCGGCATATACAGCCCTGTGTATGAATTCATTAATCGATTCACCTTCGGCATTTACTAGGAGCCGGAAAAACCCTTTGTTATGGCATTAAAAGGAAAACACAATGTAGCCGAAATCGACGGTGTCAGGTGCACAGTTGTTGAAAGCGGGATTCCCGGAGAGCGGGTGGATTTTCTTTCTGAACTGCTTACGTATAATGGCTTTGAGGTGAAGAGTGAACAGGGGAAAGACAAAGAGGGTAATGTCCTGGAAACCTATATCACCGGTGTCACGGATATCCTCTTTAATCCCATGATTGCTGTGTACGAGCAAAAGCTTTTCAGGACCGACGGTAAGGTGGTAACCGCTGCCTACTGGGAACAAAAAAATGCGGATACCGGGATACCATACTGGCAGGTTCCACGTTAATTGTCCATGGAAAAATTCACCTTCTACTTTTCTATCCTGATCGTGCTGGGTTTTTTTATCCTGGCTACCTATTTACTTATAAGTCCCTCATTCTCTTATCTAAGCACTGAGATACGCGTGGTTTTTGCCGTGTTTCTGTACCTCTATGGAGCTTTCCGGATCTTACGAATTCTGACAAAACATAAAAAACAGAACACGGAAGAGGAATAACAACAGTCTTTTTCTGTAATTTCATGCGGAAAATTTTGGCCGTTCAAATAAGAAAATGTATACCTTTGTGTTCCTTGAGTAAGAATACCAGTGCGTTAAGCAATATTTACCTTATGAGAAATCATTGTAACGGAAGGAACATACTCCCTGTTCTGGGAGTTGTTATTACATTATTTCTCCTGGGTTGTGGCGGGGACCCCTTCAAGCAGGTGGATACTCCCACCCGGGGGACCATCAAAGTAGCTATCGACGACTCTTACCGGCTTTTCATGGAGTCAGAGATCTACACATTTGAAACCATCTATCACTATTCCAGGTTTGATACCATTTACAATACCGAAACGGAGGTTTTTAAAGACTTTATGAACGACAGTGTTCCTCTTATTATAGTGAACCGGAAATTAACCGAACGGGAAAACGAAATTTTGACCTCCCGGCAGATCGTCCCCAAGACCACCCTCATCGCCTATGATGCAGTGGCTTTAATTGTGAATAATGAGAATCCGGATGAGGATATCCCGTATGACCGGATCCGGGATATTTTCACCGGCAAGATAACAGCCTGGAACCAGATCAATCCCTCTTCCCGGCTGGGCCCTGTCAACGTGGTATTCGACCATTACAAATCGGGAAATCCGAGGTATTTCAGGGAGAAATTTGAGCTCGACAGCCTCCCGGCCAATTGTTATGCCGTACTTTCCAACAGGGAGGTGATCAGTTACGTGGAGAGTCACGTAAATGTCCTTGGAGTGATCAGTGTCAACTGGATCAGCGATAAACGGGATTCAGTTTCCAATGATTTTCTGAACCGGATCAAAGTGGTTGGAGTAAGCACTCCGGGCGACAGTGGCCCGGACGCCAGTTATTATCAGCCCTATCAGGCGTACATAGCTGAAGGGGTATATCCATTCATCCGGGAAGTATACTGCATTAACCGTCAAACATACAGTGGGCTGGCATTCGGCCTTTCTGCCTACATTGCCAGTGACAAAGGCCAGCTTATCATTTTACATTCAGGACTTGTTCCGGCTACACAGCCCATCAGAATCGTCGAAATAAAACACTAATCAGAAGGAGATAACAATTATGGTACGCGTTGCGAAAAGGTATGGCATGCTGGCTCTCATGCTGCTATTGTTTCCGTTTATCCCGACAGCTCAATCCCAGAACCTTGACGAGGCGATCAAACTGACCCGAAGTGAGCAATTCAGTGCCGCTGATAAACTATTCAGTGCGCTTGTGAAGGAAAATCCTTCCGACGGGGATGTCTATTTCTACTATGGGGATAACTACCTCAAACGCTATTTTGCCGATACGTTGAATGTCTCTTTCCAGGAGATGACCGACGCGGCACAGCAATTATTTACAAAAGGGATTCAGGCCGAACCAACCAATCCCAGTAACTACGCAGGTCTGGCTGAAGTGGCGCTGATGAAGAACAACCTGTCTGAGGCTCAGCAATACTTTGATAAAGCGTACTCTTTGCTTCCCACAAAAAAGAACAAGATTCCGATGACTCCGGAGAAACATGCCCGGATCCTGGTGAAGATGGCCGATGCATTTGTGAAGTCTAATGTGAAAGATACCGCACAGATCTTCAAGTACCTGCATGAAGCTGAAGCAAAAAATCCATCGGATGTCGAATTGTATATCGTGCGGGGAGATGCTTACATTTACTTGCTGAATGATGGATCCAATGCCATATCCAATTACAATATCGCGCAATCCCTTAATCCCAACTCCTCGATGGCCAAATTGCGAATCGGACAGCTCTGGATGCGGGCCAAACAGTACCAGATGGCACTCAACTACTACGAGGAGGGGGTTACCATTGACTCCACTTTTGCTCCGGCTTACAGAGAGCTGGGGTTTCTGCTCTCCAAAGCCGGGAGGTATGCAGATGCCAAGAGGATGTTTATAAAATTCCTGGAATTGTCGGCCGGAAACATTCCTGCCCGGCTGCAGTACATCAATACCCTGATGGAACTGCAGGACTACCCTGAAGCCCTGGAGCAAATCAACAACGTGTTGGCCATGGATACAACGATCATTGATCTCTATCGGGCCCGTGCCTATGCGCTATACGAAAATGAGGAATATGAGAAAGGACTTATAGCCATTGAAAAATTCTTTGAGCGTTCCCCCAAAGATAAAATTCGCCCCACGGATGTCATCTATTATGGCAGGTTGCTTTCCAAGAATGAGAAGGACTCCCTGGCTGCCATTGCACTGTATGAAGCCTGGGAATTTGATACCGCAAAAATAGATCTCCTTTCTGAGGTGGCCATGAGTTATATCAAATATAAGGATTATCCCCATGCCATCCGGATCTATGCGCTGAAGGATTCTGTAGCTGAGGCCAATGTGCTGGATGTCTACAACTGGGCGAAAGCCTATTATAATGTCCAGGACTACGCCAATGCCGCTGTCTTATTCGAGCGCTTTGCCAAGGAACAGCCAACCTATATTCCCGGGTTTACCTGGTGGGCAAGAACCCTGTTCAACCTGGATCCTGAAAGTGATGAAGGCCTGGCCAAACCGGTATATGAGCAGATCCTGGAGATTACCAGGGAAGACACGGTCAAATACCATAGCCAGCGCCTGGAGGCTTATTATTATCTGGCCTATTATTTTTATCACCAGTATGTCCTCGATAAAAAGAACCTGGATTATGCCCGTGAATCACTGAAATACAACCATGATGTACTGGCTATTGATCCGGAAAACGAAAAAGCCAAGCAAATGGTCGAGGCACTTAAGCGGGTGATCAAATAAACTATTTGCATTCTAATTTTTTTTATAAATTTGCCTTTCCTTTCAACTAAGAAGAAATCAAGTAATTAATATTTTATCAACTTAAAAACTTCAACAATGAGCAAGAAGAATAAACAAGGTGGAGCAGGCTTAGGTGACGCCTTAAGGTCTATTTTCACAACAGGTGCTATTATCGTTGCATTTGTTATTGCGGTTTTGATATACCTGTTTGTCATGGGTAACCCCATAAACTTTGAAGGAGGAAACCCGGCAGGTGCGCCGTTACCGGGGAACTACCTGGGTATGGTTTATAAAGGCGGATGGGTTGTTCCTGTGCTGATAACCATCAACCTGGTATTGTTGATTTTCTCGGTTGAACGCTGGATTACACTCAGTCGTGCCAAAGGAAAAGGGAGAATCAACATATTCGTGAAAAATCTTCAGAATTATCTGGATTCCAATCAGATTGATGATGCGGTTGACGCCTGTGACAACCAACGGGGATCCCTTGCCAATGTCATGCGGGCCGGATTGCTGCGGTACAAAGCCTTAAAGGAAGACCAGACACTGGAAAAAGACCAGAAGCTTGTCGCTCTGCAGAAAGAGTTTGAAGAGGCTACTGCACTGGAGCTTCCGATTCTTTCCCGTAACCTGGTTATTCTCTCAACCATTGCCACCATTTCCGTGTTGACCGGTCTGTTCGGTACCGTACTCGGGATGATCCGGGCATTTGCCGCACTGGCTACTGCCGGTGCCCCTGATGCACTTGCGTTGGCAACGGGTATTTCTGAGGCCCTGATCAACACCGCTTTCGGTATCCTTGGTTCACTACTGGCTGTAGTCTTCTATAACTATTTTTCCACACGGATAGACAACTTCACCTATAAAATTGATGAAGCCGGATTCAGCCTGATTCAGACCTTTGCTGCTTCGACCAAGTAGTACCGACCTGGTTGACATCAAACGTGTTTGTACGTTTTGATCTGTTATTCATCAATTAAAATTGAAGTAAATGCCTAAGATAAAACCTCCAGTCAAAACGCCGCGCATAGACATGACGCCTATGGTGGACCTCTTTTCTCTGCTGCTGATCTTTTTCGTGTTGACTGCCTCATTCCGTCCCCAGGAAGTTGCCAAGATCGATAGCCCGGCTTCCATATCGGAAAAACAGGCTCCCGATTTCAACCTCATGACAATCTTCATTAGCCAGGATGGAAAGGTGTTCTTCAACATCGACAACGGCAGGGATACCTCTACGCATTTCCGTGCCCAGATCCTGAAAAAAATGGCAGAACGGTACAACCTGACCTTCACTGAAACGGAATACGACCTGTTCGGGCGTCTCTCCGCCTTTGGCATGCCATTGAAGGATCTGAAACAATGGATCGATGTAAAGGAATCGAAGGAACGGGATAAAATGCAGGTAGGAATGCCGATGGATTCTACCGACAACCAGCTTGGATACTGGATCCTCTATTCCCGTATCGTGAATCCTCAGGCCGAAGTCGCTATCAAAGGCGACGGCGAAACCAATTACATGCTTGTGAAAAAGGTCATGGATCTGCTGCAGGAAAATAAAGTGAATAAATTTAATCTCATCACTAACATGCAAAAAGAGGAGATCGGTATGAAAGACCTCCCCCCGGAAAAGTAATGGTTGAAGAAAATTTTCATGTAAAAAAATACAACTATGGCTCAAATAGAATCCCAGGATCAAGGCGGGAAAAAGGGTGGAAAGAAAAGAGCGAAAAAACATTCGACCGGGATTGACATGACCCCCATGGTCGACCTCATGTGCTTGCTGATCACTTTCTTCATGCTTACTACCGCTTTTGCCAAACCCAAGGTAATGGTCATCACCATGCCGGAGAAAGATAAAAACCAGGATCAAAAAGAGCAGCCAAAAATCTCAAAAGAACGGACATTGAATATTTTACTTTCCGGGAATGATGAGGTTTACTATTACAAAGGGCTGGTCGCACCTGGTAGTCCGATGCCCCAGTTGATCAAGAGTGATTTCAGCAAAGATGGAATCCGGAAGATGTTACTCGACCGGAACCGTGACCTCTTTACTAAAATCACGGAATACCGGGATAAACGGCTAACCGGTGAGATCATTGTCGCGGATACGACCTACGATGAAACAGTCAAACAGATGAAGCTGGATGACAAGAAAGGCCCGATTGTCCTGATCAAGGCCGATACATCCGCCATGTACCGGGATATTGTAAACATCATCGACGAAATGGCCATCTGTGATATTGCCAGTTATGCCGTGGTGGATATCGGACAGGTAGAGGATATGATGATCCAGGCTTACCGGGCGGGCACGCAGCTGACGGAGTATCCGAAGATCCAGGTGAAAGAGAAATAGGCGAAAGATCAACCAGTAAAAACAGAGTACGATGACAAAAGAACATCAGCACGTTGAATCGCTCGAGGAAATGGTCTTTAAAAAAAGGAATAAAGCCTACGGTGCCTACTTTCTTCGGAAAAAGTACAAGAAGTACATGACGATCTCACTCATTATTTCATTTTTTATCATGGCAGGGATCGTCGCTTATCCGATCATTACTGCGGTAGTGACACAAGGAAGAATCCTCAAAGAAGATAAGAGCGTTGGTGCACAAATGATGGATATTCCCC
>QYQJ01000186.1 GCA_007280875.1 Bacteroidota bacterium | reverse complement strand
GGAGGATCAGATCACAAAAGAAAATAAAATCATCCGGCTGATGCCTGGGTGGAAATGGATGAAAGAGTAATGAAGAACTTTATCAGGGAAGGGTACCATCCCTGGTCATTATCTGCTGTATTACCTTCAACAACCTGTACGGATCATAGTCCTTGTCAATTTCAGATTCCGGAATCTCATTAAACGGAACAATCAGCTGGTTGATCTTAAGGTCATTTTTAATGATCCTGGCCATGCCTCTTAATGGTTTTTGTTTTGGAACGAATCCTGGCCGGAATTGAAATGCCAGCTTCTCCGCCATCCACCGTACATGCTCCATCGGGGCAAGCGCCGCAAAATCGGCCTCTGTCTCATGGGGGTATAGCAGTTTGATTGTTGCATGGCGGGCCGAATAGATATTCGAATCTTCCAGGCGATCGCTCAGCAGTTGCCAACGATGGTTGATCTTCAGTGTCTCCAGGGAGAACTCCCGTGGAAGCTGAAAGATTGTTCTGATCTTCTGAAAAATGGCCTCATCGATCTCCCTGACCGGGACTTGGGTGGTTAGCCGGATGGTCAATAAGGTCTTTTCCAGGTCCCGGACCGCACCGTCCAGTGATTCAGGATTATAGCTGATAGCAGCCTGGTCGAACAGCATCGCCAGGAGCTCCCTGAAATCATATTTTATGGCATAAAGATAATTAATGACCTTGGCCATGACCGTGATCCGTTCGTTCTGGTCCACCAGGCTTGATTTGTTGAACGAATCGGTAAACTGCCTGAAGAAGATGATGCGGAATTCTTCAGCTAGTTTTTCTTCGAACTTGGACTGATCAGGTTTGCTTTTTTGAATCTCTGTGGGGTGCGCCAGGGATGAGGGCCTGTAGTTCAATAGTTCCACAATACCGGTCTTCTCGGGAAGACATACGATGACCTGGGGCGCTTCCAGCAGTTTTTGAAATAATCCTGCATCCTCAGTAGTGGCAGCTTCCTTCTTCACGAATTCAACATTCCGGTTATACAGGAACTGTTTCAGCTTTTTCGCCCGGAGCACCACTTCGGCATCCTCCTCGCCGAACACATAGACACGCCGCAGCTTTTTGTAATCTTCTTCCGCAATGAAATGTTCAGTGCAGAATACCTCATCGGTCTGGGCGATGACCTGGTAGTAGAGGTAGTCAGCCATATACGGGTAGCTCTGCTTCAATTCCCTTTCCACCCGTTCGGTATCGGGAACCACGATCAACACCCGGATATTCACCAGGTCTCTGTACCGGCTCAGGATCATGTTCTCAACCAGGAAGGCTTCGGCCGTTTCAGTATACCCCGACACAAGAATGACGATTCCGTCTCCTGATGGATTTTCCCTGCCGGGATCGTGGGGAGGATAAAGGTCCCAGATCCTTTGGGCAGCCAGCTGACTGGCATTGAACACGTTCAGATCGAGTTTTGAGGTCCCGTATTCAATGTCCAGGTAATCCTTGAGCAGGTTGAAGTTGTGGAGATTCTCCATGTGAACCAATCCGCTGACATGAAAATTCTCTTTTCTCCGGGAGCAAATGTCGGAGATAAACCGGGCCGCCTCGATGTTTTTATCATCCGAACCCATCACCAGGATAAATTGCCTGGCCCGCAGGAGTCCGGCATTGATCCAGCAACGCTTTTCAAGGCCGTCCGAGATGAAAACGATAATCCCCTCTTTCCGGATCCGGTCCAGGTAGATGCTTTCCGGATCGTGTTCGATCACCACCACTTTTTGTTTGACTTTGTGCAGGTCCGTAGCAAGAATATACCCTTTCAATCCCAGTCCGGCTATGATGGTATGATCACGGTAAGCCAGCAGGACCTTCAACCGCGACCACCATCTCCTGAAGTGGCTGATCACGAGGACATAGACTCCATAACCAACAATCAGGGTAGCCAGGTATCGTGCCACCACCAGCTGCCAGTTATAGACCCCCGATTCGTAGGATTCCATCTTGAACATGAGGATGGTATCGTACAGAATGCTCAACGGATCAGTCGATCTTCTGACCTCGTTGATGCGGTAACCCCAGTAGCCCAGGATGATGACGATGAGGATCAGGATGGTGATGAATAGCGGCGCCAACCGTTTGAGGTTGTCGTGGTGGCTTTTGGATGAGGGATTCGGATCCATATTTATGTTTTTGTAGGATTCAGGATTTGTCAACCGGATTTGCTCTTTTACTGCTCAATCTCAACTCAACCATCTCAAGATAAGACTGTACATAACGCGCTTATAACCTGATAAATATGCATAAAAAGGAAATCCCGGCATGTACTTTGAATTCTTGAATGTTCTCAAAGATACATAAAACAAATCATGTAATCATGAAGACACTGAGCATCGATTTTGGTTCGGCCAATAGCCTGGCAGCCTGTACGGATGACCAGGGGAACATCATCCTGATCCGGCATGACGGGCAATCGGCAAGCAATTCAGATACCAAGCACCTTCCATCCTTTCTTGCCTTTCATCCTGACGGATCGGTGAGGAGCATCGGCCAGGAGGCGAAGTCGTTGGCGGTCACTCATCCGAAAGAGGTTGTCTGGGGGTTCAAGCGATTGCTTGGTCTGCCATATACCTACCTGAAAGAGCAAGGCGAACTGGACCGGTTTACTTACGACATTCTTCCCGACTGGCACGACGGTCAGTGCCGCTGTGCGGTGGGAAAGAATTATACCCCGGTGGAACTGGTCTCCATCATCCTGCAGAAACTGAAAAAAGATGCGGAAGAACAGGCAGGCGCTCCGTTCGATTCGGTGGTACTCACCGCACCGGCTTACTTTGACAGCAGCCGCAACAGCCGCCTGAAAGAGGCGGCACGAATGGCCGGATTCGACCGCATCCTCATCCTGGCCGAACCGGTTGCCGCGGCCATCGCGCGGAATATGACAATCGATTCCTCCCGGCAGATCACCCTGACCTGCGATCTAGGGGCCGGAACACTAGACATCAGCCTGGGGATGATCTTCCGTTCCGATGACGGGGAGGTCCGGTATGAAACCCTCATCAACACGGGAAATACCAGTTGCGGAGGGATCGATATTGATTATCGGATCAGCCGGTATATCCTGGATCAACTGACATTGAAAGAGGTCCCGGCCGATTCCCGGGGGGAACTGCTCCAGCTTGCAGAGGAGGCAAAGATTACTCTTTCACGGGAACAGGAGGTGTGCCTTCCGGTGGATATCGGGGGTGAAGGCAGATCGGTCACAATCACCCGTGATGATCTGACTCACACGTGTAAAGAACTGCTGGACAGTTTCCGGAGCCAGGTTCTCGCTGCGCTGGATCAGGCAGGGTATTCACCGGATAAGGTGGATACCCTCATTCTGATCGGAGGCCCCATCATACTACCTATATTCAGGGATCTGCTCGGGGATATTTTCTCGGGGAATGCCAGGGTACTGAGGCAACTCGATGCGTTCTACCGGGAGAAAGAACAGGGGATGGTGAACCGCATGACGGCCACAGCCATCGGCGGCGCCATGTATCATACCTATGTGTCCGACAGATGTCCGTTCGGATATGGATTCGAAGAGATCGTCATCCGGGATGAAGAGATTGAGTACAAACCGGAGATTCTGATCCCGATGAATGCGGTCTACCCGCATCCCGGAGGAGCGCTTCAGGTCAGGTACAGCAATGGGATGGGATTGTATGAGTTCAAGCTGATCAAGCAGGTCCCACTGGCGGGATCCGCTTCCTGCGAGTACAAATTCGTCAGCATCCTCAAATTTGCCGTGAAGAATGCGTTCTTCACGAACATCGTCTGTGAGATGTCGATGAACGAAAACAAGGAGCTGGTGGTCCGAATCCGGAACCTATCACGTCCCGACGAATCGGTCGAGTACATCGGCGCCGATATCGATCCCTCCTCCGAGATTACCGTGCAGTATCCCATCCGCGCCAAACGGCCGAAAAACATCCAGTACAAGGCCATGGAGGTCATCCCTCCGGAAGAGTCGACGCTCAATGGTTTTACCGAGTGGGTGGTGAATACCCTGATGCTCTCGGTGATTTCATCGGCGAAGGAGAACAAAAAACCGATCGACCGGGTGGAGCCGGTAATGAAGGAGGTGATCTCGGAATCGAAACGGCAACCTGTCCGGTACCAGCAACTGTTCAACCAGGCAGGATGCCTGCTGCACAACAGCTATTCGCTGGGGATGCTGGATCCCGGAACGAAGTACACCCTCGAATGCGACCTGAACGACTGGCAGGACCAGTTATTCACATGCAGTTTTACGTAACATAAAAACAGAACATCATGAAAAGAGACGACCACCAGCAGGAGTTGCATTTTCTCGCGGATAATTCCTTCGGGAACAAGGATTACGAGACTTCCGAACAATATTATCACCGGCTGATCGAAGCCGATCCCACGGAATACAGCTACCACAGCGGGATCTCCTTTGCCCTCCGGTTGCAGGGGAAGCTGGATGAAGCCGTAGCCTCCATTGATCAGGCGATCTCCCTGAATCCGCAGGATGCAAACCTCTACTGGATGCGCGCTGCCGCCATGAAGAGCTTTGCCTGCAAGCAATCCGATCTGACCATACAGGACAGGAGAGAGACATTCAGGCTAAGTATTCCGTACGAACAGACATCGCTCTCGCTCGATCCGACCAGTGAAGAGGGGTGGCTCGACCTGATCGAATCACGAATCTGCATTCTCGACTTTCATGGAGCCATCGGCGACCTGGGCCGGTCGAACCGGTATATCCAGCGCCTGCGGCTGATCTGGGCTTTCCTGGGCAGCCTGGCGTTCATCCTGGCCGGGATGGAGACCGATCCGGAACTGGATTCCATCTTTTTTAACCCGGACGCCTCATTCAGCGCCTGGTGCCTGATTGAACTGGAACGGTTACTGAAAGATCTTGAACAGGAAGGGTTCGATCCTTCGCGTCTCGGTGAAGCGCGGGTATATTTGGATCATTTCATAGAAAAGAAGGGAAGGGGTGGCTTGCTGATGAGGTTGATCTGATGCTCAACACCCCGTTGGCCAGAAACATACGGCAAATTTATCCTGGAGTTTTCCGGCAGGAAGTGTATTATCAGACGCGCCATTAAAAAAAAGCCATTCATCAATC
>QYQJ01000008.1 GCA_007280875.1 Bacteroidota bacterium | reverse complement strand
TTTCTCGGGAGAGATTTTCAGCCCAGACACCGATAAACCCGCCGGGCAGTCTTCCCGGAATCCCGGCATGATGATCCGGTATCGCGATATCTGGACGCCTGTGAAGGATATTATTGACAGCCAGGGGATCAGTCTGAATGATTTAAAGGAACACGCTCTGGATAAGCACCGAAAGGAGTTGGAAGAATGGAAGAAGAGAACTGAAAAAGAGAAGAAAAAGCGCGAACGGGAAGAAGAGCTGCGACGGCAGAGTTATGGGTGGTACAGAAACCCGTGAAAAACCTGAAACATGAGCAAACATCACAAACAACCCCTCCTGACCCCCGAAAAATATATCCGTACCCGGGCCAGAATATTGCCCATCGGCGCCTGTTATATCAACGATAACTGGAAAGATTCCGGGTTTGCCATGATAATTGTGACCAGGCAACACATAAACGGCAACATCACGCATGGAGCCTATATGGTTGATCTGTACTGCCTTGGTGTGAAAGATAGCTTCTGGAACTTCAACCAGCATCCACAGGAATTCCGTGAACTTCTTGAAAAACAACAACGGGCGAATGATTTTGGGTTGAGAATCAGAACAGTGGATTACCAGGTGGCACATAACATCATCTACGGGGCTATTGAATTTGCGGAGGAGTTTGGCTTTTATCCTCATAAATCGTTTGAAGTGACAAGATATATTCTGGAAGAAGATACGGATCATATCCAGCTGATGGATATTGAATTCGGGTTCAAAGGCAAACCGCTTTACATCAGCAGTCCAGAAAATCCAGGCGAAAAAAACAGGGTTTTTGCACACCTGGAGAAAAGGTTGGGAACCGGCAATTACCATTTTATCACCGAAGTGGAGGCGGATGAGTTTTTTGAACGGGAAGAGGAGGATAAAAGCGATGCTGTCGATTACCACGACCCGGAGGTCAAAAAGAATCTGATCCTAAGTTTCATCGCCACCGCAGAGAGTCCGGGAAAGTTTATGAAGAGAAATCCCGAAAAACTTGTGGAAATTATGGAAAATGCCGAGATCATCTGCTCCGAATATATGATTACGGAGGAAGAGTCAGGCAAAGCATCAGCAACTATAAAAGAACTGTTCGACTTCCGGATCAGCGAAGAGCTTTTTTCCCGTGAGATACTTTTTGGAAAGACTGTGCTTCCCGCAATCAGCAAGGAGATCCGGAGACAGGCTGAAAGGTTGTATCATATGGCTTCCGATGAACAATTATTTACAGATAAGCACATTAAAGAAGGTCTTGACGAGGCGGAGAGAATGATGCAACAATATCCTGATATTCCGGTGTTTCAGTACCTTTACCTGAAGTTCATGGAATTGAAAACAGGTATTAGCGCCCTGTTGCCTGAACTCAAGGAGTTTGCCGACCGGGATCCGGATTATCAGCCCTTCGCCTACATGTATGCCATGTCATTTATCACGAACAAACCGGTCGATACGTCACGAAGAATTTCCGATAGTCTTCATCTCAAGAATTTTTTTCCCGGCCGGAATTCTTTTTGCAGGGAGGAGGTATTGCTGTATATGCAGATGCTGATACTGGATTATGGCCTTTCAGGCGAACTGGCAATGTTGGAAGAGATGCTGTCCTACATGGAGCGGCATTACCCCGGATTGATGAGGGAAGATCAGATCTTCCAGGCAAAAATATCTAAAATACCTTATGTGCTGGAATGGTGTGCGAAGTGGGCGAAGGAGAACGTGTGATATCGATACCGCTAATGAAAAGTTAGAAGTTAGAGGTACAAAGGACAACGCAAGTACGAAGAATGAAAATCGACGAAGTTTATTCTTAGGAGAATCCCCAACTTTTTACTCTCAATTCCCTCCTTAGTAAGTATTTTCACCAGGTAAATGCCACTCTTTAAATTATTAACACTGTATACATTCAGGCCGACTGGAATTACGCCGACCTCTTTTTCGACCAGGAACGCCACGAGTTAGTAACGATGAATATCGGATCGCTGGAAGCGATGCTTCCACAGGGTCAATTTTTCCGTATCAGCCGGTCGGTCATCATCAATGTCGTCTGCCTGACCCGGGTCAGCCGGAAAAAACGAACGGCCTTTCTCCATAAAGACGGGAAGGAATATACGTTTAAGATTCCTTTACTGAATATCAGGAAGCTGGAGAAATTCCTCGAAGAAAGTTAAAGGTACAAGATTCGAAGTTAGTCCGCAAGTACGAAGTCTAAAGTCAGATAAAAGGACAAAACAGCCTTATTCCTTAAATACTTTTCTGACGAAAATACCGTCATTGTTTCTGATCCTCACTATGTATAATCCAGCGGGCAGGCTGAACAAATTCAACTCACTCCGTGAAGAGAGCAAAACCTGTTCTATACGGGTTCGGCCATCTATGGAGAAGAGTTCGATCGTCCCGGAGGGTTGATCTGATCCGGGGAAAAGAATATAGAGTGTCTGTTGAACCGGATTCGGGTACAGGAGAATTCTGGATTCTGTGGCTTCCGTAAATCCAAGTGGTACAGCCATCCCGATATTGGAAATGACCGATTCAAATGTACCGGTTTTCAGGCTTGGATAACAGGGGTAAGGTCTTTTCACTTCCAGATAATAATATGCATAACCGGTGGTGACATAAGGATCGGTATACGAGATCAGGTCACTTGGAATGGAATCAATCACCTGCCAGGGGCCGGTTCCCAGTTTCCGGTGAATCCGGTAGGTATTGAATGAAAATCCTTCATACGTGTTCCAGATCAGATTGAACCCGGAGATTCCCGGACTCACCTCCAGGTGGACCGTTTTGTGGTACGGGCTTTTCTCCGATTCATTGCCTGCGGTATCAGAGGCCGTAAGTTCATATTTATAGGCCATGATGAGAGGATTGGCCGTTGTATCCAGGTAGGTGCTGAAGTCGGTGTAAGGTACTTCGGCAACTTTTTCAAATACATTGAATTGATAAGTCTGCCGGTAGATGTTGTAGTGTGAAAGCAGTTGGGTGAGATATTTGTTCCACACGATCAGGTTCTGTGACGTAGTGGTATCGTATTTCACCATGCAGATATAGGGGATTGGGACATACCCCGAGATGCTTACAACGGCGCTATCACTCATATTCACGAGACACATACTGGAAGAGCTATCCACCTTTGCTTTGCAGGTATAAACCCCCGGTGTGGTAAACAGCCCAAAATCCAACTGGCTTCCCGTACCCGCCTTGTTGGTAACGGGAGAAGTATTTCCATTCAGATACAGATAATAAGTATAGTTCACTTGAGACCCGCTCAGGTAAATGTGGACGCCTGATCCGCCGTTCGGATAGCTTCCCCCTCCTGTGACCGAGTAGACGGTGGGGGAATCCACGATATGGATGGTACGGGAACTGGTGCAGGAATCCTGGTAGTAAATCACAGTCAGGGTAACCGTTTTGTATCCGATACTACTCCATGTAACGATATAAGGTCCCGGGCCGGAGCCTGAAACCACCGTCGCGCCGTCGAAATCCCAGGTATAGGTCGCGTTTGTCCCGGCATTACCCTGGTAGACAATGTAGGTTTGACAATCCACAGAAGCTTTGGGATACATAAAGAAAGTGCAGGAAACCGAATCAATTTCGGCATACACTGTCTGATTCATCAGAATCGTGACGATTGTGATGAACAATAATTTTGTAAAAATCTTTTTCATGTGGCTGATTGTGAGGTATCAAAACTAAGACAAAGATAAGGATAAAGGTTGTCTGACATCTAACTTTTTAACACTTTTTTCAACTCCACCACCCCCACCGTCGCTTTCTCCCGTATCACGGTGAGGTTCATCACATACCGGTCGGGCTCGGCGTTCGGGTCGATCAGGTATTTCGGGATATCGTGATGGGCATGATGCAACAGGCCGGCTGCCGGATAAACCTGGAGCGAAGTCCCGATAACCACCAGGATATCTGCATCACGGACGATCGTACCGGCTGTCATGATGTTCGGTACCTCTTCCCCGAACCAGACGATGTGGGGGCGGAGCTGAGATCCTTTCGGGCACAGGTCGCCCAGGTTCAGCTCCCATCCATCCAGGGTGAGTACGATATCGGGATCCACGGTCGATCGTACCTTTTTCAGTTCCCCATGAAGGTGTAATACCCTGGTGGATCCGGCCCGTTCGTGGAGGTCATCCACATTCTGCGTCACGATCTCCACATCAAAATCCTTTTCCAGTTCTGCTAAAGCATAATGGGCTGCATTGGGCTCCACCTCATAGAGCTGCTTCCGGCGCATGTTGTAAAATTCCAGCACCAGTCCCGGATCCCTGGCCCAGGCAACCGGACTGGCCACTTCCTGAATGTTATAGTGATTCCAAAGGCCATCGGCATCCCGGAAGGTTTTGATGCCACTTTCAGCTGAAATACCGGCACCGGTGAGGATGACAAGTTTTTTCATTTTTTCTTGTAAAGATCGGAAAAAAAGTCAACCTATTTCAGGCAAGTACAAGTTTGTACTTGCCACTTCTGACATCTGACTTATTTTCCTATCTTTGCCTCCCTTTGAACTGACAAGCCGTATGTACGATTACATCAAGGGAAAACTGACTGAGCGGAATCCGGCGTTTGCCGTGATCGAAGCCAATGGTGTCGGGTATCTGCTGAATATCTCCCTGCATACCTATACGCAGTTGCGGGAAGAACATTGCCGCCTTTTTGTGCACCTGGTTGTACGGGAAGACGCGCTGATCCTGTTCGGTTTTGCCGACCGGGAGGAGCGGGAGCTCTTCCGGCAGCTGATCAGTGTTTCCGGCGTGGGAGCCAATACAGCCCGCCTCATCCTCTCCTCGCTCTCACCCGGTGAGGTCATTCAGGCTATCGGCACAGCAAATGTTCCCTTGTTACAGAAGATCAAGGGCATCGGAGCTAAAACAGCGCAACGGATCGTGGTCGACCTGAAAGACAAGGTGGCCAAAGGCCTTGTATCCCATGAAAAATTGGGTTTTCTGCACAATACAAATCAGGAAGAAGCGTTATCTGGTTTAATAATACTGGGCTTCCCGAAGATGCTTGCGGAAAAAACTTTGTCCAAGATCATCCAAAAGGAAGGGACAGACGTATCGGTGGAAGAGCTGATAAAATTGGCGCTCAAAATGCTATAATTAGTGAGGAATTTTACTGAATTACCTGCATACCGTTCTGTCTGCTTACTTCTTTTACTGGTTTTCAGCTGCCTGAACCAACAGGCCTCAGCTGGTGAAGGCAGTATGTTTCAGACACCATTATTCCCGCCTGATACCACCGGCACCGATACGTCATTGATTTACCCCTTTACCAGTGACATGGTGGATCCTTCCAATCCCGAAATTCACCCCCTTTACCTCGAGAATCCCTCCAACATCACTACCGAAATCATCTACGATCCGGTTACCCGCCAGTATGTCAAGGAGTACAGAATTGGCAATCAGACTTACCGGGTTCCCACTACCCTCACGTTCGATGATTTCCAGGAGGAGGACATGGAAACCATGGTCAGGAACTACTGGAAGGAACGGGCGGAGGCAGCCAGCATAGACAACAGCGGGGGACTGATCCCCAAGATCCATATTCCCGGTAAGGTGTTCGAGACCATATTCGGGAACAACACAGTGGATATCCGTCCGCAGGGTTCCGCCGAGATCAAGTTCGGGCTCGTTTCCAACAAGCGCGACGACCCTGCACTCAATACCCGGCAACGGAGGCAGACCAACTTTGATTTCGATGAGCGGATCCAGATGAACGTGATCGCCAAGATCGGGGATAAGATCGAGTTCCGGACCAGTTACAACACCGAAGCTACCTTCGACTTTGAAAACAAACTGAAACTCAAGTACGAAGGGAAAGAGGACGAGATCATACAGCTGATTGAAGCCGGGGACGTAAATATGCCCCTCTCCAGTACCCTGATCCGGGGAACGGAAGCGCTGTTCGGTATCAAAACCAAGTTGCGGTTTGGCCGGACCACCATCACCGCACTCTATTCACAGCAAAAAAGCGAAACCAAGAACATCACGGTGGAAGGAGCTGCACAACGGACCGAGTTCAGCATACGGGCGGATGAGTACGAAGAGAACCGCCACTTCTTCGTGGCTCAGTATTTCCGCGACACTTACAAGAAATCCCTGAGCACCCTGCCCATCATCAACACCAATGTCAACATCCTGAAGATCGAGGTATGGGTAACCAACATCGGAGCTGCCGTCAGCGAGAACAGGAACATTGTGGCGTTTCAGGACCTGGGAGAGAACAATCCGTATAACACCCGGAACTTTCAGGGGATTCCGGGCCGGTTCTATCCGGAAAACAACGCCAATACCCTCTTCAACCGGATCATGCCGAATCCGGCCGATACCACCAAAGTCAGGAATATCAACGTGGTTTCCGAATACCTTAAAGGAGCTCCGTTTTTCCTCACTTCGGGGATCGACTTTGAGAAGGTAGAGAGTGCCAGGAAACTGCTGCCCACCGAATACTCCTTCAATGCCAAGCTGGGGTTCATCTCCCTCAACACCACGCTGAATCCGGACCAGATCCTGGCCGTGGCATTTCAATATCAGCTGGTTGGCGATACAACGGTTTACCAGGTAGGTGAATTTTCCGACCAGGGAATTATTCCTCCCCAGTGTCTCATGGTCAAGCTGCTTAAGAGTACCGCCCTGAACACCCGGATTCCAATCTGGAAGCTGATGATGAAGAATGTCTATCCGCTCGGAGCCTACCAGGTTCAGCCGAACGACTTCACCCTCAATATCCTCTATTCCGGGAATGCCAACGGGGTGCCGACTGCTTACCTGGAAGAAACACGGATTAAAGGGGTCCCGCTGATCAGAGTACTGAACTGGGACAACCTGAACCAGCAGCTCAACCCTCCTGCCGACGGCCTGTTCGATTTCATCGACAACGCCACTACCCAGGGAGGGACCATCCAATCGTCGAATGGCCGGGTCTTCTTCACCGTGCTGGAACCTTTCGGGCAGGACCTCCGCGATTCGATCTTCGATCCGGCCGATCCCAAAGGATCGATGGAGCTGGCCGACAAGTACTGCTTTGATTCCCTCTATACGGTTACCAAAACTATGGCGAGGCAGTTTCCTGATAAGAATAAATTCGTACTGGATGGATTCTATAAATCGACTACCGGATCGGAGATCTCCCTCAATGCGCTGAATGTACCGCAGGGGTCAGTTCGTGTATACGCAGGTGGCATCCTCCTTACGGAGAATGTGGATTATACGGTCGATTATACCCTGGGGCGGGTGCGGATTATCAACGAGGGGATCCTCAATTCGGGCACCCCGATCAACATCTCCCTCGAAAGCAATGAGATGTTCAACATCCAGACCAAGCGACTGATGGGAGCCAATGTTGATTTCAAGCTGAATAAAAATTTCCAGATGGGAGCTACCGTCATGAACCTCAATGAGCGTCCCCTGACCCAGAAGGTGAATTACGGCGATGAACCCATCTCCAATACCATCTGGGGGGTCAACATGATGTATCGCCAGGAGTCGAGGCTTCTCACCCGGATCATCGATGCACTTCCGCTCATCTCCACCAAAGCCCAATCGAACATAGCCATCGATGCGGAGTTTGCCCATTTCATCCCGGGCCATTCCAAAGCAATCGGTCGGGCAGGCACTACCTACATCGACGATTTTGAGGGGGCAAAATCGACCATCGACCTGCGAAATGTTGGAACCTGGTTCATGGCCAGCACCCCCCAGGGGCAGACGGATGGGACCATGTTCCCGGAAGGAGCGCCCGGCACAGGGCTGGCTTACGGATATAACCGCGCCCGCCTGGCCTGGTATATCATCGACCCCCTTTTCTACGACCGAAACACTACGCTGATACCACCTAATGTGAACAAGACCGAACTCTCCAACCAGTTTGTACGGCAGGTGTGGGAATCGGAGGTCTTCCCCAACAAGGAGCCATTAAACGGTGTGCCGGTCAACCTGGCTGTCCTCAATCTGGCATACTACCCGTCGGAAAGGGGAAGCAATAATTATGATGTTTTGCCCACGACTCTTTCCGGGGGAGTGACAGCAGATGGTCTGCTCGCAAACCCAACCAGCCGATGGGGCGGGATCATGCGACGGATCGAATCGTCCGACTTCGATGCAGCCAATATCCAGTACATTGAATTCTGGATGATGGATCCCTTTGCCTACGATTCCACCAACTCCGGAGAACTCTATTTCAACCTCGGGGATATCAGCGAGGATATTCTCCGTGACGGGAGAAAGAGCTACGAGAACGGACTTCCTGTGAATGCTGTCCCGATCAATGTAGATACCACTATATGGGGACGGGTTCCCACTATTCAGGCCCTGGTAGAAGCGTTCGACAACAATCCTGCTTCCCGGCCCTACCAGGATGTCGGTTATGATGGACTGGGCGATGCGGATGAGCTCTCCTTCTTCGATACCACCTATATCGTTAAACTCAACAACGTCTTTGGCCCGGGATCCCAGGCTTATCAGCAGGCAGCAATCGACCCCTCGGCCGATGATTATCATTACTTCCGCGGGACGGATTACGATAATGATCCCAGGTACGAAAGTGTCCTGGAACGGTATAAACATTACAACAACACCGAAGGGAACTCTCCTTCAGCAGAAACTTCCCCGGAGGGGTATCCCACGCTGGCCACTACCCTTCCCAACGTGGAGGATATCAACAAGGACAACACCCTGAGTGAATCGGAACGGTATTACCAGTATAAGGTGCTGTTGCGGCCTGATAAGATGATGCCGGGGATGAACTACATCACCAATGTATATGAAGCCACCGATATTCCCCTGGCCGACGGATCACGCGGAAGGGTAAAATGGTACCAGTTCAAGATCCCTGTGCGGACCCCTGACAAGGTGGTAGGCGATATCCAGGGATTCACCTCCATCCGCTTCATACGGGTCTTTTTCAAAGGATTTCAGCGGGAGGTTGTCTGCCGTTTTGCCACCCTGGAATTGACACGCGGAGAATGGAGGCGGTATGACTTCAGCCTCCTCGCGCCGGGAGAATACATTCCCGATGAGTACCAGAACCAGACCACCTTCGATGTCAGTACGGTCAGCATTGAAGAGAATGGCAGCAAGGAACCGATCCCTTATGTGATGCCTCCGGGTATCCAGCGGGAGACCAACTGGGCCTCCACCAACTTTCAGCAGCTCAATGAACAATCGATGGCGATCAACGTCTGTAACCTGGTCGACGGAGATGCCCGGGCGACTTACAAGACAGTGGAATTTGATTTCCGTCAGTTCAAACGGCTTAAGATGTTTGTTCATGCCGAAAAGTCTATCCAGAGCCAGGATCTGAAAGCGGGTGACCTGACCGTATTCATGCGGATCGGCAGCGACTTCACGGAGAACTTCTATGAATACGAAATCCCCCT
>QYQJ01000207.1 GCA_007280875.1 Bacteroidota bacterium | reverse complement strand
CCTCCTCAACTCCCCATTCCTCCTTGCCCAGCAAACCATCGAAGGCAAAAGCCCCACCTACAGCTTCAGCATCACCAAAGAGGTAAAACCTCCTATCCTGAACATCGCAGATGGCTCCATTAAATTTGTGGAACCTGGTGGTAATGACATCATCAATGCCGGAGAGACATGCCGGATCCTGTTCACGGTCGAAAACAGTGGATTGGGCGAAGGGAAAGGACTAACCTTGAATGTGAAGGCCATTGGGACCACGCAGGGCCTCTCATTTACCGGTACCAGGCAACTCAGCGACCTGAAGGTGGGACAAAAAATGCAGGTGGAGATCCCTATCAGCGCTAACCTCAACACCCTCGACGGTACTGTGACCTTTGCCCTAAAGGTGGAAGAACCCAATGGATTTGGCTCCGACGAAAAGTTGCTGGAGGTGAAAACCCTGAAATTTGTCTCTCCCCTGGTGGAAGTCATTGATTACTCAGTGACCGGGGGAAATGCGGGCACACTCGTCAAGAAATCCCCCTTTGATCTTCAGGTACTGGTACAAAACACACAATACGGTAAAGCGGAAGATATACAAGTGACCCTCTCACTGCCAGCAAATGTGTTACTGATCTCAGGCAACCCGTTCAGCTCCATACCCCTGTTGAATCCCGGTGAGAAGCAGAGCATCATCTACAGTCTGATCGTGAGTGATCTCTATACAGGTATGAATATCCCGGTAAATGTAAAATTATCTGAGAAATATGGTAAATTTTCAAAGGACCGCAGGATCGATCTCTCGCTCAACCAGACAATGGCCTCAGCCAAGATCGTGGTGGATGGCTCATACTTACCCGATGAACCGCCGAAAATAGAGATCGCCTCGCTGACCGCACAGGTGGATAAAAATATCCCCAATTCGGGAATCACACATGCCGACCGGTACGCCCTGATCATCGGCAACGAAGATTACAGCTCATATCAAACCGGACTCTCCAGGGAGGTCAACGTGGATTTTGCTCTCAATGATGCCCGGATCTTCAGGGAGTATCTCATCAATACGCTCGGAGTCCCGGAAAGACAGGTGCATCTCCTGGGAAATGCAACCGCTGCCAGGATCAAACAGGAATTAGCCTGGATCTGCAGTCTTTCCCGGCTTGAAAAGGGCAATGCCGAGCTGATCTTCTACT
The DNA here is from genome assembly GCA_007280875.1 of Bacteroidota bacterium. Classification (GTDB taxonomy): domain Bacteria; phylum Bacteroidota; class Bacteroidia; order Bacteroidales; family FEN-979; genus QYOJ01. The sequence continues at coordinate 6,475 of QYQJ01000207.1, read as the reverse complement.
ATTCAGGTCATGGGCTGCCGGATGAGAGCAGTCATGAACCCTACCTGATTCCGGTAGATGTCAGTGGAACCAACATCACACAGGGAATCAAGCTTAGCGAAGTCTACAAGAGACTCACAGAGAATCCATGCCGACGGGTCACTGTCTTTCTGGATGCCTGTTTCAGCGGTGGCGCACGAGGCCAGGGATTGCTGGCCATGAAATCGGTGAAGATTAAACCTAATGAAGCTGCTCTTGAAGGTAATATGGTGATATTTGCATCAAGTTCAGGAGAAGAATCTTCAGGTGTTGATCGTGAGAAACAGCATGGGTATTTTACCTGGTTCCTGTTAAAGAAACTGCAGGAGACGAACGGTGAGATCACCTATAAGGATATGGGGGATTACCTGACAACCAGCGTAACCCGTGAAACCACCCTGATCAGCAAACCCCAGACACCCCAGGTGCTGGTGAGCCCGGAGGTAGAGACCCTTTGGGAAACGTGGAAGTTTAAATAAATCAGTAGCATGCAGAGACACTCGTCATTGCGAGGAACATCATTGCGAGGAACGTCATTGCGAGGAGGCACGCCTATGGCGTGCCGACGAAGCAAACGTCACATGAACAAGCAAATTTTATCCTTTCTCCTGTTTTTCCTTCCCTATGCAATTGGCTACACTCAGAGCGTAACCAACGTCCATGCCCGGCAGGAAGACAAGAAGATCGTCATTACTTACGATCTCACCGGCGGGGATGCCGGACAAACCTATACTGTGAAACTCCTGCTGAGCGAAGACGGCGGGTATTCCTGGAAAGGACCGGTAACTGCAGTAAGCGGTGATGTTGGTGCCGGTATCACGGCAGGATATTCCAGACAACTTACCTGGGATGTGCTGAACGAGCCCGGCAGGGAACGTTTGCAGGGAGATAGGATAGCGTTTAAGATCCGGGCCGAATATACTCCCCGGTCCATTTCAACCACTGCATCATCAGGGAAACCCTGTCCTGGGATGTCCACAATAACAGATTCCCGGGATGGGCAGGTCTATCCAACCGTTCAGATCGGAACGCAATGCTGGTTGCAAAAGAACATGAATTACCAAACCGGGAATAGCTGGTGTTATGATAACAAGTCATCTAACTGTGATACATATGGCAGATTATACGATTGGGAAACTGCCTTAAGAGTTTGCCCTTCGGGCTGGCATTTACCCAGTGATGAAGAATGGACTAAGTTGACTGAATTTGTTAGTGGTAGTAGTGTGGGAGGAGGTAAGATGAAGGAAGCCGGAACGGCACATTGGGAATCGCCAAATGCAGGCGCCACGAACAGCAGTGGATTCACTGCGCTTCCGGGCGGATACCGGTTCGCCAATGGCTTTTTCGGCAGTCTTGCGGGCTACGCCTACTTCTGGTCGTCGTCGCAGAGCGGTGCGGCCAACGCGTGGCGCCGGCTACTCTATAACGATGGTAAGTATGTGTACAGGGACTACTACCTCAAGACGAACGGTTTTTCCTGCCGGTGCCTTCAGGATTGATGATTTGATTATTTGAAAAGGAGGGCATTGTGGGGAGGAGGAAATCGTAAATCGAACAATCGCCACTTAAAATGGCTGTTGAAAACTTTTTCCTGAAAGAGTATTACCTTTGTATCACAAACCGGATTAAGGAATAAAACTTAATCCAAAACAGATGAAAACAACCCAACGGATTTCCGGCATTATTCTCGTGCTGTTGCCACTGATCATCAAAGCGGAAGCGAAAGAGGTTCCTTTTACATTGGATGACCGGGACAGGATCATCCGGACCGAGCAGAAGGTGGAAGCACTGGATGTGAAAATTGATGCAAAGGTTGATGGCTTGAGAACAGAAATGAACGCCCGGTTCGAAGCTGTAATTAAACAGTTTGAAGCTGTTGATCAACGGTTCGACCAGCTCTTCAACTTCCTCTGGGCGATCATCGGCATATTCACCGCGATGATGGTGAGCGTGTTCGGATTCGCCTTCTGGGACCGGAAACTTTCGCTGGCCTCCATGAAACGTGAAGAGGACAAGATCAAAAGCGCCTTGCGCGAATATGCCAGATAACAGTCCCGATTGGCTGAGATATTACGGAATGCGGGCTTGCTTTAATGTCGAGGGGTAGATGGTTGCTTCGCTCGGGCTGCGCCCTCCACTGTCATTGCGAAGCACGAAGTGCCGAAGCAACCATTTGCATTCTCCCTTCCGGTTTACTATATTTGCCCTCTCCCAATCCCATTCACAATGAAACCCAGTCTGCAACCCACCCCTGCGTCATTGCGAGGCACTCTTCAGAGTGCCAAAGCAACCGGCCTACTTCTGACATTCTTCATTCTTAATTCGTCATTCGTAATTGCCCAGGATGCCCCCGGTTGGATAAACCCGTCAAACCGGCGGGCCATGTTCCCGGAGGGGAAATACCTCTCATCATTTAAATCAGAGCCGTTTGACCGGGAAAGTGAAACGGAGAATAGTACTGACCGGCTGATCAAGCTGGCCAAGTCCGACCTGGTCCAGCAGATCCGTGTCACCATCAAGAGCACGGCCACCTTTAACCTGGAGAATATGAACAGTCAGTCGCTGGAGCACTTCAAGCAGGCCAGCACCTCAACGGCCGAAGCGAGCCTTATGGGACTGAAGACCGAGAGTTACGTGGATCCGAAGAAGCGCGAAGCCTTTGCCATCGCCTGGCTGAATATCACAGACCTGGTCGCATCCTGTAAGGCCGGACTGGCTGAAAAGGAGAAGAAGGTGACAGCTCAGATCCGGCTTGCTTCGGAACTGGCCGCTGCCGGCAACCTGGAATCCGCCATGTCAGCGTATTATGATTGTTATCCGCTCATCCGGGAGATGGAGAACGATATATCGCTCATCGTGGCGCTGGGGCGCGAGCAACCTGCGTCCCAGACATCCCAGCTGGAATATGAGGTCAATAAGGGGATCAGCGAACTCAGACGGGGGAAGGGGCTGAGCCTGGATGAAGCCTGCACCTTCCTGGCCAACGGATTAAAAAAGCAGGTCCGTTACCTCGATCCCGAAGGCTTCCTCATTATGGGGACATTCACTTACCAGGATGCACGGATGGGAAGCGAATTTGCTTCCCGCCTGGCCGCCACCATGGAGCAAAAGATGACGGTGACCGGATTCAACCTCAAAACGGCGGATAACGCCCGGGATGCCCTGAAAGAGGGGGAACTGGTCTACCGCCTCACGGGAACTTTCTGGGACGAAGGGGAGCAGATCAAGATCATCGCCAATATTCGCCGGATCAATGACGGCAAGAGCCTGGCCAGTATGGAAGAGTACATTCCGGAGAAATGGATCCGGGAACACGGAATGGAAATTATCCCCGGGAATTACACCGAAGCCATCTCACGCCAGAAAGAGCTGCTGGGATCCGATGTCCCCGCTAATGAACTGGATGTAGCGGTATGGACCAACAGGGGATCGGATGATCCGCTCTTCAAGGCAGGGGATACCATGATGGTTTTCGTACAGGTAAACAAACCCTGTTATATCCGGTTGATCTATTATCTGGCCGACGGACAGAAAACCCTGCTGGTTGATAACTTTCAGGTCCCCATTGAAAATGCAAACATCCCCATCCGCTATCCCTATCCCTTTATCTGTGATGCTCCCTATGGTTCCGAAACCCTCCAGGCACTGGCCCAGACCACCCCGTTCCAGCCGCTGAAAACGGTCAAAAAGGATGGCTACCTGTTTATTGAAGAGGATGTGAAAGGAATCATGGAGAACTTCCGGGGAATGAAATCCACCGCACCAGGCATGCTTCAGGCTGAGAAAAGAATGGATTTGACAACTATTGAAAATTAACCCGAAACCCGAAACCCGAAACCCGAAACTAGAACAGCATATCCTTCTTCATATTCAACGTCACCTGGCTGTGATCGTCGTCATAGTCAAAGAGGACATTGCCGTTGGCCCGGAATAACTTGACGTAGTTGAGGGGGAACCAGATAAAGGCTTTTCCCACCTTCACACCACCCAGGATCTCGATTTTCGCATCTCCCGAGGGAAGCATGGTTACCTTCAGACGTGCATCGTGGTAGATCTTGATCTTGTCCAGTATCACCGGATCTTCATCTTGGGTAGTAACCGTGACGATACCCTCATTATTCTTCATCACCTGGACCTTCCCGATGCAGGTGTAAACCTTGGGAGCCACCTGTCTGAAGCCCGGATTGTATTTCCCGAATGCATCCTGGACCGACTTCCCTGAAATGGTCACACTATTGATCCGGATGAGATTGAGGGCAGCGAAGAGGCCGGCAATGGTCTTTTCGGTATTGGCCGAAATCATTTTATCGGTCTCTTCCTTGAGCGTGGAGGTGACGTTGAACTCAGTGAGTTCATTGAGCCAGATCATGTCAATATTCAGTCCGACGGTACTCGTGTAGGAAGCTGTATAATAAACATTCCCGTTATTGTCAAAGCTGATCCCGTAATCGGTGAAGTGTTCATCTTCAGGATAGAGCCGGGTGTCGATGTGCTTACCACCAGGTGTAAAAGAGGTCACGAAAATGTAATCGCTTGTTTCCGACGTGGTATCCAGTTCTGCCTGGTTCAGCCAGAGTAGTTTTCCGTCGGTTGAGAACTTTGCCATGTAAAGGTCGGTATAGACCGGTGCCCTCACCGATCTGTTACCGAATTTTATGGTTCCATGAAAGCTTCCGGTAACAAAAAGGCTCCCCTCTTTGTCCATGGCGATGTTGTATCCCAGATCGTTCCGGTCTCCGCCTGCCTGGGTGGCCCAGAGTGGCATGCCGGCCTTGTTAAAAGCGGCTATAAACACATCGTTTTGTCCCTTGATAGAGGTCAGGGTGGTATTCCCGAATTGGGCAGTCCCGGAGAAATAGCCGGTCACATAGGAATTCCCGTCACTGTCAGTGACGATGGTTTGCTGATTATCACCCGGCCTGCCTCCGCAGGCTTCCACTACTTTCCAGATATCTGCGTATTGCAGGGATGTATTCTGTTCGTTGACTAGTTCAATGATCCGTGCTTTTTCGTTGATCATCCCGGGCATGGTCATCCCTACCGGGGCATCGATGTAAGTGGGATCGGCAATCACATACTTTTCATTCTGCCAGATGATGAAATCGCCCTCGACGTTATTCGTAAAATGGACCGCAGTGGCGATATGTCCTGGATATTCTACTCCAACTACCTTGAGTCCGAGCAGTTCTCTCACCAGGTAAGCAAACAACACGGCTCGGTCGTCACAATCGGAATAGGGATAATAAAAATCCTCTTCAGGAAAAAAGAACTTCTCCATACCATGAAACTGCTCCGGATCGGTTTTGTATTCAAATCCGTTCTGAACGAAATTCAGGAGGAAATTCACGGCGGCAGATTCCGACCTGTTCTCCAGGTGCGGTTGAAGCGCCAACAGAAGAGACTCTTTCAATTCCGGGGATACCGCTGCATCAAAATAGACCTTCAGCTCACATAAGGGATAATCTTTGTAGAACTCAATAGCGTTCTGGTTGTACTTAACGGTGAAACTGCATGGCTTGTTTTCGTAAGTAAGCTTGAACGAACGGTCGGCATAATGGGTTCCGATATTCAGGGCGTTGTATATATTCAGGTCCATGATTTTGGTGGCATCAGGGAAGTCTTTTTCATAGGTCGCTACTCTGTCGAAGGGGAAATCTGGCGCGTAGTATTTAATATTATCGATCAGGAAATACTTGATCCCGTAAATGGTATTGGTAGCAGGGAAAAGCAGGTAGATCTTGTTTTCGGCATAGGCAACCCGTATTTTGTATCCTGATTTAGTCAGCAGATACCAGGCCAGGAGCCGCGACGTGTTAGTGGAGTTGCTGATCTTCCCCGATAACTGGTTTACAAGCAGATAATAACCCCAGTCGTTCAGGTTCATCCTGCTTTTAGCTCCCAGAAGCTGGTTTACCAGGGAGGAGTAATCGATGTTGCTGACCTGTTCCCAGAAATCCCCGATCTGCTGGTTGCTGAAGGAGGGAGGGAACTTAACCGACAACCCCGGATCGTAATCGAACGAAAGGGTGGTGCCGTAAAAATCGATGGATGCCGATTCATTCTCAACCTCTTCCATGTCCGTTTTCAGAACCACTGGGACATTCGGCACAGGGGGAATTTCGACGGGTTGCTGTACCGCTGGTTCGAACACCAGTTCCCGCGGGGTAAGGCGTTGTGCAGCCGGTTCAAACACAGGGAGCTTTTTCGGTTTCGGTGTGGTGTCGGGTTTTATAGCGCCAAAAAGGGCAAACTCCTCCCAGGCCTTTTTCAAGTACGTTGAAAACTCCCGGTCGATCTCTTCGACATACTGGTTGAACTCCTGCTCATTCTGTGCGGCAAAAGCCCGGAACTGCTCATTCATCGCCCGCTGGATCTGCTCAAACGTGCTATCAGCCTGGGAAAATACCTTGAAAGAAGGAATCATGGATAAGACAAGAATGAGGAATAAGTAATGAGG
>QYQJ01000216.1 GCA_007280875.1 Bacteroidota bacterium | reverse complement strand
GCCGGAGATCGACGGATATGCTCCACGACTGGAATCCTTTGCCCTGGGATCGTTCGGTATGCAAACCAAAGGGGTGCTGGTGAACGGGGTAAATCCAGCTGAAGAGGATCATCTCACTGCGCTCAGGAAGAAACTGGCAGAGGGAGCGTACCTGCTTCCCGATGACAAAGGTGCCCTGGTGAGTCAGAAGCTGGCCAAATACCTGAAAATCGAAGTAGGGGATACCCTGGTGCTGATCGGCCAGGGATTCCATGGCGTGAGTGCGGCCGGAATATTCCCGGTGAGGGGAATCGTTAAATTTCCTTCTCCTGAACTGGACTCCCGGATGGTTTACCTGAGCCTCCCTGAAGCCCAGTCGCTCTTCTCGGCCGACAACCGGCTTACCTCACTCGCATTCAACGTAGCCAACACCAAGGAGGATGAGAAAGCAGCCCGTTTGCTGAAAGAGAAACTGAATCCTGATCACTATGAGGTGATGACCTGGAAGGAGATGATGCCCGATGTGGTACAGCAGATCCAGGCCGACAATGCTTCCGGCCTGATCATGCTGGCCATATTGTACATGATCGTCGGGTTTGGCATCTTTGGAACAATCCTGATGATGTTCAGTGAACGGATCCGGGAGTTCGGGATGATGATTGCGATCGGAATGCAGAAGCTGAAGCTGATCCGTATTGTAGTGACCGAACTCTTTATGATCGGATTGCTTGGAGTAATGGCCGGAATTGTAGCAGCGATCCCGTTGATCTATTACTTCTTTGTGCATCCCCTCCCGTTGACCGGGGACATGGCGGAGACCACTATTCAAATGGGTTTCGAGCCCATCATGCCGGCCGCCTGGGAGAGTTCCTATTTCATTGGCCAGTCACTGACCGTCATTGTGATCATGCTGGTAGTGATGATCGTGCCGGTGGTCAAACTGGGCCGGCTTACAGTAATTAATGCGTTAAGACGATAATATACCATGCTATGATTTGGATAATTGCCTGGAAAAATATCTGGAGAAACAAGGTCCGCAGCCTGGTGGTGATCATGGCGATCACCTGTGGCCTGTTTGGTGGAGTTTTTTCCTCTGCTGTCATGAAAGGGACGGGGGAACAACGCATCAAGGAAGCAGTAAGCCGTGAAACGGCCCATATCCAGCTACACAACCCGAAGTACATCGAGGACAATGAGGTCAAGTACACCATCGACGATCAGCCAGCGGAACTGACCGCCATGCTTGACTCCCTGCCACAGATAGGCGCCTGGTCGTCCCGGATCAAGTTTCCTGCGATGGCCAGCAGCGCCAATGCGAGTACCGGCGTTATGATCTACGGAGTGGATCCGGAGAAGGGACGGATGGTCTCCGAGATCTCCGCCATGATCTGCGACTCCTGCGGGACCTACCTGGATGGGGAGAGGAAGAACCAGATCGTGGTGGGTCAAGCATTGGCCCATAAACTGAAGCTCCGGCTCCGGTCAAAGATTGTCCTCACCTTTCAGGACATCAACGGGAACCTGACCGGCGCTGCATTCCGGATTTGCGGGCTATATCGGACCAATAATTCGGTGTTTGATGAAATGAGTGTGTTTGTTGCCAAAGCCGATATCGCGCCGCTCCTCGCGATGGACGCCGGAGAGTTTCAGGAAGTAGCTGTTCGTCTCACCGATGCTGACGAGATGAATCAGGTTCAGCAGGAGCTGGCCGACCGGTTCCCGGAACTGCTGGTCAGAACCTGGAAGCAGGTCGATCCACTCGTAGGGGTCATGGCCGATTTCATGGATGTCTGGCTCTATATGTTCATGGCCATCATCCTGCTGGCCCTGGGATTTGGGATCATCAACACCATGTTGATGGTCATCCTGGAACGGACCCGGGAGCTTGGAATGCTTACGGCGATCGGCATGAACAAGCGCCGGGTCTTCCTGATGATCATGCTGGAATCGGTCTACCTTTCCCTTACCGGGGCCCTCATCGGGATGGCACTGGGGTATCTGCTGACCATATGGACTGCCTATACGGGGATCGATCTCAGCAACTTCGCCCAGGGACTTGAAAAGATCGGGTACAGCCCGATTCTGTATCCCTATCTGGACGTGAAATTTTTTATCACCCTGACTGTCATGGTCATCCTAATCGGCATCCTGGCTTCGATCTATCCGGCCAGGAAGGCCCTGAAATTGAATCCGGCGGAAGCCGTCAGGACAGAATAAAATCATGCACATGAACATCATAGAGATCAAGGATCTGAAAAAGATCTACAACGACTCGGAAGTAGCCGTTCATGCACTGAACGGAGTCGACCTGGCATTTCAGGAAGGCGAATTCGCAGCCATTGTTGGTCCATCAGGCAGTGGCAAAACCACCCTCCTGAACCTGGTTGGGGGACTCGACGTGGCCACCGAAGGATCCATTCAAATCGATGGGATCAACATAGGCGGTTTATCCAGCCGGAAACTGATCAACTTCCGTTTGAATAATATCGGATTTGTGTTCCAGTCATTCAACCTCATCCCCGTGCTGACAGCTTATGAGAATGTGGAATTCATCATGAGTCTGCAGGGGTATAGCAGGGAAAAACGGCGGAAACGGGCTGTGGAACTGCTCGAGGCGGTCGGGCTGGGAGACCGGATCGACAGCCGTCCTTCCAAGCTTTCCGGGGGGCAGCAGCAGCGGGTCGCTGTAGCACGGGCACTGGCTTCCAAGCCGAAATTCATCCTGGCCGATGAGCCTACGGCGAACCTCGATTCCGTGTCAACCGGGAATCTTCTCGATATCATGGAGAAACTGAACAGGGAAGAACAGATCACCTTCATTTTTTCTACACATGATCAGCGGGTCGTCAACAAGGCCCGCAGGGTGATCAAACTGGAAGACGGAAAGGTAATCAGCGACGAGACTATTCAATCTCCATAGGGCCGTGTGCATGTACAAATATCACAGTCCCCAATTCGTCGTATCCTGTGAAAAGATCCACCTCCTGGTGCTTTAAGGACTCCTTGCCGAACCCGATCAGTGTTAGGCCGGCATCAGCAGATTTCTGATTGATCATCTCTTTCGTACTCACTTTATTGTCATCAAGGATGATCTCAATATTTTTCTTGGTGATGGGCATGCGGCCCGTCAGGATAAGGTTATCCATCTTCAGCCGGTTCTCCTCCAGCTTGTCAGGCTTACAGATCTCGAAGATCTTTATATTGGATTTCCGCCAGTCTGTATGTCCCATGATGATGAATCCGAGAAGGATCATCAGGTTGGCATTCTCTTCAAAGTTGCTGTGAATCCATAGGTGAATATCCCCCTTGTAGTTGATCTCACGGCGTGAACTGCTTACAATACAAACATCAAATTCACCTGAGTTAACGAGGGCGAAGTTATCCACAATATCCTTCAGATTAGTAGGGTTTTCCTTATCAAACTCGAAGATGACCATGTTGTTCTCCATCCCTGCGATACCCGGGACCTGGATTGCATTAACAATAGCAGAAGAGTATGAGGGAGAGATGATCGTGTCGATATAGACGTGATTACTGACATTATCAAATAGCTTTAACAACCGTTGCATCTCCTGATTTGCCTGAAGATGCGACTGTCGGGAATAATATCCGTCAATCTGATGAATATAGGTACCAAACCCGTATTTGTATGAGATCCAGTTCAGAAAATTGAAAGCGGTTTGGCGCTCAAATGAGTGCTCGGAGATGCAGATAGCGCTTGGGCGCCACTCCTGCTTGGTTCTGTTTTTCCGGTTTTTCTGCAAGTACACCTGCAGGTTCCTGCTCATCTGGAAAATCGAGTTGGTAAAAATGGCTTCCAGCCCTTTCCTTCCCTTATGATAGTAGTTGATGGTGAGATAGATGGCAACCATGATCACACAGGATGCAAGAGCGTAAGGGGTATCAATCTTGAACATCACCCAAACAGAAAGCAGAAACCCGATCAACGAAAGGTACCACTTTGATTTGAAGGATGGGCGGTAAGAAGGGGAGGAGCCAAAATGGTTCAAAAATGAGATGAGACTCAACGATCCGTAAGTGAGTAGGAAGAACATGGAGATCACCTCGGCAACAGCGTTGACGTTTCCCAGCATCACAAATACCAGTGCGATGACACAGGATACGATAGAGGCATTCTGTGGTTCACCGTCTTTTTTCCGCCCGTGTGACAGAAATTTATTGATTCGTTTCATCGGAAACGACTCATCTCCGGCAAGTGCCTGGAGTGTGCGCGGTGCGATCATGGCCGAACCAAGGGCAGAAGAGATTGTGGAGGCGGCTAATCCGAGTGGTATGATGACAATCCCTCCGATGGCGATCTTGCTCATGATCAACTGGTTGCTTAACAAGTCTTCGGAAGAGGCTGATCCTGCCAGTTTGTAGACTACAAATACATATACGATCATCCCGATCAGCGTGCCTCCGATGGTTCCCAGAGGGATGGACCGGGATGGTTTTCTCAGTTCACCCGATAATCCCACTCCAGCTGCAAAACCTGTAAATGCAGGAAAAACAATGGCAAACACAAAAAAGAAATTGTCCATGTTACGGAACTGGGCGCTTCCGAGAGAGAAATCGGATGTGGCAGCATATTCAGTCGAACCGGCAAAAAAGAGGATCAGAGATACGCCGAGGATGCCAACCACGATATAGAGAGCTTTAACTCCCATATTCGCGCCACGCATGATCAGTAACAGCGCGAGGAGAAGCATGACCGGCACGCTGATAACCTGCCTTGGCAACAAGATGTCATACCTCAGTTTGACCCAATCGAAGAAAAATGAAAAGGCCTCTGTAAAGGCAATCACATAAAAGGCTATGCTGATGGCCTGGGAGAGGAACAAAGCGATTCCGATGGTTGCGCCAATATTCAAACCGAATGAACGGGATATGATAAAATATTCACCCCCCCCTTCCACCCGTTTGTTGGTGGCCAGTTCGGAAATTGCCAGGGCTGTCGGAATGGTCAGCAGATGCCCCAGGATGATGATCAGAATGACACCCCAGAAGCCCAGCGTGCCAACGGCATACCCAAACCGTAAGAAAAGGATTGCGCCGAAAATAGTGGCGATGGCTGTAAAGAATACCGGAGCCGTACCGAAACCACTTTCTTTTACTCCTTTTTTGAACATTACCATCGGGTCGAGGTTTTGTTCACAAATGTACATGTAATCCACCGGACTACACACAGACGGATAAAAATCCAGTCCGCTACTCCAGCGCTTTCCGTGCTCGAAGCACAATCGTATATTAGCGCATAACCAATTAAACTTCAAGTTTATGAAACGAGCATGCGG
>QYQJ01000046.1 GCA_007280875.1 Bacteroidota bacterium | reverse complement strand
GCATAGAGGATCCGGGCCTGTGATCCAACCACGAGGTTGTTCTTTCCGGCCTCCCGAATCCAGTGGATGTTGTCGCGCAGTTGCATTTCGATCTCCATGGGTGCCTGAGAGGCGATCTCTTCCAGTACCGAAGCGGCGATCTCATCTGTGATCCGCAGATCTTCCGGATCGCCCGAAGTGCAGACCCACCGGAAAGGTCCGAATCCGTAATCAAAGAAGAGCGGTCCCATGATATCCTGGACATAAGAGGGGTAGATGAAGGTCCCGTCGGGATTGACGATCTCCGCCCCTGCCCGGGAAGCTTCCAGCAGGAAGGCATTGCCATAATCCCAGAAGTACATTCCCTGGTCAGTCAGCGTTTTAATCGCAACCACCTGCCTGCGTAACGATTCCTGAACTGCCTTCCTGAAGGCTGCCGGATCTTTGACCATCAGTTCATTCGACTCCCCGAAGGTCAATCCGACCGGATAATACCCTCCGGCCCAGGGATTGTGCAGGGAGGTCTGGTCGGAACCAAGCTCCACCTGCAGCTCCGCTTCAGCAAAGCGTGCCCAGAGATCCACCACGTTTCCCTGATAAGCGAGAGAGACGGCTTTTTTCTCATTCCGGGCGGATATCATCCGCCCGATCAGCTTGTCGAGATCGGTATAGACCTCATCCACCCATCCCTGTTCGAACCGTTTTTGTACCACCTTGGGATTGATCTCGGCGATTACGGCGATGCCGCCGGCAATAACTGTGGCTTTGGCCTGAGCACCCGACATCCCTCCGAGGCCGGAGGAGACGAAGACCTTGCCCGTAAGATCATTTCGTGACCCGTGACCCGTGACCCGTGACCCGTGACCCGTGACCCGAGACTCGTGACCGAGATTCAAGGACTGAGGACTGCAGACTGCGGACTTTCTTCTGGCTGCATTCAGCAAGGTGATGGTCGTGCCGTGGACGATCCCCTGCGGACCGATGTACATGTAGGATCCTGCCGTCATCTGGCCATACTGCGTTACACCCAGTGCATTGAATCTTTCCCAGTCGTCCTGGCTGGAGTAATTCGGGATCATCATCCCGTTGGTGACTACCACCCTCGGGGCATCGTTGTGGGACGGGAACAATCCCATCGGATGGCCCGAGTACATCACCAGCGTCTGTTCGTTGGTCATTTCCGCCAGGTACTTCATGGTGAGCAGGTACTGCGCCCAGTTCTGGAATACGGCGCCATTCCCGCCATACGTGATCAGTTCGTAAGGATGCTGGGCCACCGCCGGATCGAGGTTGTTCTGGATCATCAGCATGATGGCGGCCGCCTGAATGGATTGGTGCGGGTATTCACTGATCGGGCGTGCAAACATCTCATAGGCCGGACGGAAACGATACATGTAGATCCGTCCGAAGTTCTTCAACTCTTCAGCAAACTCTGGAGCCAGAACTGCATGATGTTTTTTGTCGAAATAGCGTAGGGCGTTTCTCAGAGCCAGCTTCTTCTCATCTGCAGATAAACTATCTTTTCTTACGGGAGCGTGGTTAATGGCAGGATCGTTAGGGCGAGGTTCCGGTAAACTTTCCGGGATCCCCTGAAGGATTGCTTCTTTGAAAATCATCGTGTCCAATTTGTCCATTGCAAAGATAAGAAATGTGTCCGATGACAGGAATTGCCAATAGAATGCAATTTCGTACCTTTATCATTCAAAAGTGAAGTAATTGAATTTAAAACCAACTAGCCATATGAGACCCTATCTCCTTTGCCTGGTCCTATTATCATCCATATTAACGCGGGCCCAGGATCCGTTTTCTCCCGGTCAGTTAGACCAAATAGCCGAAGCGGAGAAGAATGCACGTGTCGGCAGATGGAGTGCATTCCCCGAAAACCTGATCACTGAGTACGACCTGGTGTACCACCGGATTGCCTGGCAAGTTGATCCGGCCCAGCACTACATCCGTGGAGAGGTGACCACCAGGTTCAAACCGCTCGTTATGAATTTCGATTCCATCCGGTTCAACCTCAGCGATTCGCTGACGGTCGACTCGGTGGTCTTTCATCATGCGCAGGTGGGATTCATCCATACCGGAGGAATCATCACCATTCCCCTCCCGATGGTCATCGGAATCTACCATATTGATTCCGTTTCAGTCTTTTACCAGGGGGCTCCTCCGGTAACCGGTTTCGGTTCTTTCATCACCGCCGACCACAACGGAGTCCCGGTGCTGTGGACCCTTTCGGAACCATACGGAGCAAGCGATTGGTGGCCCTGTAAGAATGACCTCACCGACAAAGCCGATTCGCTGGATATCTTTATCACGGCTCCGGCCGCTTACCGCAGCGCCAGCAACGGCCGCCTGGTTTCAGAAATCCTGGAAGGGTCAACTAAGATCACCCACTGGAAGCACCGGTACCCGATCGCCACGTACCTGGTTTGCCTGGCTGTAACCAATTATTCAAGGTATTCCGATTATGTCCCGTTCGGCGCCAGCCAGGTAGAGGTTCTTAATTACCCCTACCCGGAAGATTCAGCATCAGCGGCCTCACAAACGCCAGGAATCATCCCCATCATGCAACTCTATGACACACTCTTCGGACTCTACCCCTTTGCCACTGAAAAGTACGGCCATTGCCAGTTCAACTGGGGAGGTGGCATGGAGCATCAGACCTTCACCTTCCTGGGCTCCTTCAACTTTGAACTGATGGCGCATGAACTGGCTCACAGCTGGTTCGGCGATATGGTCACCTGCGGCAGCTGGGAAGACATATGGCTGAACGAAGGGTTCGCCACGTATCTGTCGGGACTCGCCTATGAACACATGTTCGGAGGAGAATGGTGGATGCCGTTTAAACGGAGCCGGATCACCAGTATAACCAGCAAGCCGGATGGTTCGGTATGGTGTGATGATACCACTTCGGTAAGCCGCATTTTCAGCTCCCGGCTCAGCTATGCCAAAGGAGCCATGATCCTGCATCAGCTCAGATGGGTAATCGGAGATTCAGCCTTTTTCTCGGCAGTCAACAACTACCTGTACGATCCTGCAGTCAACCATGGATTTGCCCGGACAGCCGATCTGAAAGCACACCTGGAGGCGAGTTCCGGCCAGGATCTCACCTGGTATTTCGACGACTGGTTCACCGGGCAGGGTTTTCCATCGTATCAGATCACCTGGACCCAATTGGGAGACACGGTGTCCCTGACCATCGACCAGACGCAGTCGCACCCATCGGTTTCCTTTTTCGAACTGCCACTGCCCATCCTGTTCAAGAACCAGGCACAGTATACACTGCTCCGCCTGGATCATACATTTTCAGGGGAGACCTTCCAGGTCGTTATTCCCTTTGCCATCGATTCGGTGCTGTTCGATCCTGACCTCTGGCTGATCACGGCAAATAACAGTATCTCAGGGATTCCGGAAAAGAGCATAGAACACAGGATCATAATGGCTCCCAATCCTGTGAGGGATCTTCTTCAGATCACGTTTTTAACACCCTTTGATCACATGATGATACAGGTGGTGGATGAATCAGGAAAACTGCTTCAGGAGAAAGATGCCAGCCACATGCGATCCATCATGATCAACTTTGAAGGGAGAAGCCGGGGGGTCTATCTGATCAGGTTCCGGTCCGGGAAAACTACGGATGTTCGAAAAATAGTGGTGCTTTAGTTGGCAGTACTCAGTAGGCAGTGGGCAGAAAAAGATAGCAAGAAGCGAAAAGCGAGAAGCGAAAAGCGAAATTTCGCTACCTCGCTACCTCACTATTTCACTACTTATATCTTCTCCTCCGCATGTTATATCTTCTCCTCCGCATGCTTGAGGATCTGGTAGAGGAACTCGCGGGAACGGAACAGTTGAGCTTTTACGGTTCCCAGCGGAAGGTCCAGTTCGGTAGCGATCTCCTCGTACGACCACTCCTTGAAATACCTTAGTTCGATCAGATTCCGGTAGTGTGGCTTGAGCTTCTCCACTACCTCCCGCATCAACTTGATCTTCTGCTTTTCGATCACTTTCTCTTCGGGATCCAGGATGGTAGACGGAAGGTTGGTCGGGTATTCGTCGCGGCCATTGTTCTCCTCAGCAGGGTTGTCGGCAAAGATGATCCGTTTGGACCGCCGCAGGAAATCGATGCAATTGTTGGCCGCAATCTTGAAGAGCCAGGTGCTGAAAGCATATTCAGGTGAGTATTGGTGCAGGTTCCTGAAGGCCTTTCCAAAGGCTTCGATAGTCAGGTCCTCGGCATCGGTAGGGTTGTTGGTCATCTTCAGCAGGAGGAAGTAGAGAGAGTCGCGGTAGTTGTTCAGGAGTTCGGCGTAGGCTCTCTGATCCCCGTTTTCCCGGGCTTCGATGACCAGTTTATAATCGCGTTGTGCTTTCTCGGTGAGGTGAGAGGCTACTTCCATTTACGGGGTTTGGTAATGAGGTTCGAACCGGCGATCAGCAGTTGAAGCAGCAGGATTACCCACTCCAGAAGGGGAATCCAGGCGATCAATCCCTTCTCCTGCAGCCGGGAGAATCCCCTGCCGAGGACCACGTACTGGCTTACCCATTTCAGCAAAAGTACACTTAAAACGAATATCCAGGCAAAATTCAGGGAAAGGAGGAGGATCAGCAGGACCCAGAAGAGGAGCTGGGAGGCACTGAACAAACCAAGCAGAAACCGGTGGATAAACCGGTAGTGAGTGGCGGTTGTGAGGTGGCGCCGTTTCTGGTTGATCCATTGACCCGTGGTGCGCTTTGGCTCAGAGTAGGTACATGCATCCGCATGGAATTGCACTCCCGTATTCTTTTCCCGTGCCACCTGGTTGATGAAGAGATCGTCATCCCCGCTGCTGATAGTATAGTGCGTAATAAATCCCTTCTGGGTGTAAAAGAGGCTTTTTTTGTAAGCCAGATTCCTTCCCACACCCATGTAGGGGATCCCCGCCAGGGCAAAGGAGAGGTACTGTATAGCCACCTGTACCGCATCAAAGCGGATCAGGGCATTTAATATCCCTTTTCGCTTTTCGTACGCACCATATCCCAGAACAATCTCCTTTCCATCCGTAAACCCCTCGCTCATCCGACGGATCCACTGATTGCCTGCGGGACGGCAATCGGCATCGGTCAACAGGATGATCTCATGCTGCGCCGATTTGATCCCGATTGACAAAGGAAATTTTTTCCCGTGAAAGAAGTTGAGGTCATGTTTTATGGTCACGATCTTCAGGTGTTTGTACCGGTCGGAGAGTTCCGAAAGCAGGAAACCGGTATCGTCTTCGGAAGCATGGTCCACCACTACCACTTCGTAGTCGGGATAATCCTGCTCCAGCACCTGGGGCAGGGTATAGACCAGATGATGATGCTCATTGTGGGCGCAAATAACGACCGAAACCCCGGGAGCAGGGTCGAGGGTCGAGGGTCGAGGGTCAAGGTTTTCTGTGCCCCTGTGCCTCTGTGCCCTTGTGCCTAATCTAAAAAAGATTCCCCAGTAAAACACCATCTGCACCAGGAAACAAAATCCATAAAGTAAAAAGAGAGTGAAAAGAACCGGATTTGGGTGAATGAAGGCGTCGGGCATTTAACAAGATTTAACAGGTGGAACAGGCAAATTTATTCATATTCCTAAAATAAAACCTACCTTTGTCGAAAAATTGCGACAACCGCTAATAGCTGCGCTTCCGGCGCATTCTACGAGATGACCCTGCGCAATTTATGACCTTCACCATCACCCATACCGATCCCGGAACTTTTGCCCGGGCGGGTCTGCTAACGACCGACCACGGCACCGTCGAATCCCCCTTTTTCATGCCCGTAGGGACCGCCGGGGCGGTCAAGGCGTTACACATGAAGGAGTTGCGGGAAGATGTACAGGCCCGGATCATACTCTCCAACACCTACCACCTCTACCTCAGGCCGGGGGTGGATGTGGTTTCGGCAGCCGGCGGGATCCACAAATTCAACGGGTGGAGCAAGCCGGTGCTTACCGACAGCGGCGGGTACCAGGTCTATTCCCTTTCCGATATACGAAAATTCAAGGAAGACGGCGTGGTATTTCAGTCACACATCGACGGATCGAAACATACTTTTACGCCCGAATCGGTCATTGAGATCCAGCGGGCACTGGGAGCTGATATCATCATGGCCTTCGACGAATGTACCCCCTACCCCTGTGAATATGCCTATGCCGCTAAGTCGATGAAACGGACTCATCGCTGGCTCACCCGGTGCATCGAGCGGTTCGAAACAACTGCCTGTCCGCATGGTTATACCCAGAGCCTCTTCCCTGTGGTGCAGGGTAGCGTTTACAAAGAGCTGCGGGTCAAATCGGCCGAATTCGTCGCCTCCTGCCACGCAGAGGGGAACGCCATCGGAGGGTTGTCGGTAGGAGAACCGGCTCCTGTGATGTACGAGATGACTGAAGCGGTCACGCGGATCCTTCCGTCCGACAAACCCCGCTACCTCATGGGGGTGGGCACACCAGCCAACATTCTGGAAAGCATTGCGCTCGGAGTGGACATGTTCGACTGTGTGATCCCTACCCGGAACGGCCGGAACGGAATGCTCTTCACCCGGCAGGGGATCATCAACATCCGGAATGAAAAGTGGCGGGATGATTTCTCCCCGCTCGACCCGGAAGGGGAACTATTTACGGATCGGGATTACTCCCGGGCTTTCCTCCGACACCTCTTCATCTCCAGGGAGGTGCTTGCGGCCATGATCGCTACCGTTCACAACCTCGGCTTTTATATGTGGTTGCTTCGGGAAGCCCGAAACAAAATTATCGAGGGAAGCTTCGCTTCCTGGAAAAACACCATGGTTATTCAACTAATGAACCGGTTATAACAGCATCATGGCACATAACGAAGAAACTTTGACTGGATCCAAACCAGATATGACTTCCGGACTATGGATTATCCTGGTGGTCTGGTTCATCGTCAACCTGGCACAGGCGGCACTGACAGGATTGATGGATGATGAAGCATTGTTCTGGTTGTACGGAGAACATTTAGGCTGGGGATACTACGAACATCCACCTATGGTGGCGTTGTTGATCAGAGCAGGTTATACCCTGCTTCACAACGAAACCGGAGTCAGGATTTTCTTTGTTCTCTGCAGTACCTTCAGTGTATTTCTGATTATCCGGCTGTCGGAAACGAAAAAACCCCTGCTGTTTGCAGCCTTGCTCTTTTCAACGCTCATTGCCAATGCGGGGGGATTCCTTGCTGCCCCCGACGATCCCCTGCTGCTTTTTACAGCCCTCTTTTTTCTGATCTATCAGCGCTACCTCGAAAAAGATGACACCCTATCCGCCCTGCTTCTGGGTCTCACAATGGCATGCCTGCTGTACAGCAAATACAACGGGATCCTGGTGATCCTGTTCACCATCCTGAGCAATTTCGGGCTGTTCAAAAGAAAGACGTTCTATCTCGCCATCGCCGCCGGAGTGGTCTTGTTCCTGCCGCACATGATATGGCTCTACATGAATGATTTTCCGACGATCCGCTATCACCTGGTTGAAAGGAATATCCATGAACACCAGTATCTGACCTACTTTATCGAATACATCGCCGGACAATTCGGTATTTATGGGCCTTTGACCGCTATATTTTTCTTCTGGCTGACCTTCTCATACAAAACCGGAAATCCGTTTGACCGTGCGTTGAAATTCACGGCCATCGGAATCCTGCTCTTCTTTCTGCTCTATTCATTCCGGGGAAAAATTGAACCGAACTGGACTCTTCCGGCTTTCATCCCGCTGATGATCCTGACGATCCGATCCCTGGAAAAGCGAAAACGGCTCCATCCTGTATTCTATACCCTGGCAGCGATCAGCCTGATCCTGATTATCGGATTCAGGGTGTATATCATCCACGATTTTTTACACCTCCCCAGAAAACTGGTCAACCTTACGGAACTGCAGCGAAAAGCAGATTGGGCCAATGCCATTGCCGAAAAAGCTGACGGACATCCGGTTATCTTCTTTAATTCATACCAGAATGCATCGAAATACATCTTTTATACAGGCCAACCGGCTTTCAATATATGTGACTACGATAGCCATGTGACTCAGTTTAATTACTGGGAGGAGTTGATTCGGGAATTCCAGGGTCAAACCGTCATGATCGTTGATCACGACTACTGGCGATTCATTCCCGACAAACAAGTGCTGAAGTTACCTTCCGGGGATAGCCTCATGTTCACCTTCGTCACCGATTTCAGTTCCTATACCACCATTCCTCTGGTAATTCCAACAGATCCACTCAGATTCCCATCGGGAAAAGAGATTGCACTTCCCGTCAGGGTGTTGAACCCCGGGGACCAATCCCTCCGGTTTGACCGAAATCCGGATCAGCCGACCTTTCTGGTCTATTCGATCCATCAGGGCGAGGAGAGTATGGTCAGAGAAAAACAGGGACCTGAGATCACCTACATTGAAGTCCCGGCCTCAGGATACGATACCGTTATCCACATCATCACCCCTGAGAAACCCGGACAGTATGAGTTTTATATTTCCCTGAAAACCGGTTGGCTCCCGGCAAGTCAGAACGGGAAACGGTACAGAATGGATATCTTCTGATGCGAACGATCGACCTATATATCATCAGGAAATTCCTGGGCACCTTTTTCTTTACCCTGTTACTGCTGATATTTATCGTAATTGTTTTCGATATTTCCGAAAAGATAGACGACTTCCTGAAAAACGATGCCCCGTTGGGGGCGATCATCTTCGATTATTACCTCAACTTCATCCCCTATTTTGTCAACCTCTTCAGTTACCTGCTGACCTTTATAGCAGTCATTTTCTTTACCTCCAGGATGGCCTCCCGGAGCGAGATCATCGCCATTTTAAGCAGCGGGATCAGCTTCTGGCGGATGCTGGTCCCCTTCCTGGTCTCTGCCATGATCCTCGGGATCATCTCCTTCCTGCTGGCTAATTTCATCATCCCATACACCAACCGGACGATGTTCGAATTTGAAAACCTGTATCTCCGCGAACCGCGCAAATACAGCGATATGAACGTCCACAAGCAGGTCAGTCCCGGCACCTTCATCTACATGGAGAACTTCAACCTGAAAAGTAACGCCGGATGGAAATTCTCGCTGGAGGAGTTTGACGGACCGAAACTGAAATTCAAACTCAAGTCCGAAAAAGTTTCATACGATACCGTGACCGGCAAATGGAACATCGAGAATTACTACACCCGGAAGATTGACAGCGTAACGGAAACACTGCACAAGGGAGTTCGAATGGATACCCTGATACCCATCAAACCGGAAGATTTCATTGAGGATGTGGAGGAGATCAAGGTGCTGGGGTACATGAAGCTCAGGGAAACCATCGTGAAGAAACTGCTGCGGGGAGATCCCGATGTCATTCACTACCAGGTCAAGAATTACGAACGGATAGCCCACCCTTTTGCCGCCATCATCCTTACCCTGATCGGAGTGGCCGTTTCGTCGCGTAAAGTACGTGGAGGAATCGGGTATCATCTGGGATTTGGTCTTGCGCTGACCTTCCTGTACATCCTGTTCATGCAAGTATCTGCCGTATTTGGGATCTTCGGCAACATTCCTGCGCTGCTGGCGGTCTGGTTGCCCAATATTTTCTTTGCCATCATTGCGGCCATCATGCTCTGGAAAACACCGAGATAAAGGCACAAGGGCATAAGGGCACAGGGTGCAGTTGGCAGTGGGCAGTGTGCAGAAAGCAACCAGCAACCTTGTCATTGCGAGGAGCGGAGCGACGCGGCAACAGGATCTAGCCTATGTAAACCCGAAACGAAGGATCAAACTGCCCACTGCCCACTGCCCACTGCCTACTGAAGACTCCGTACACGGCCGCCCCGCTTCCGCTCATGGCAGCATAGATCGCTCCCTGCCGGTACAGCTCTTCCTTGACCTCCCGGATCACCGGGTAGTTGTTCATAACCGGTTCCTCAAAGTCGTTGGTGAGAAGACCTGTCCACTCTTCCACAGGCTGTGAGATGATCTCCTTTAAAGAGTGAAGCGGCTGCCGGGGTGTAACCAGGGAGTATGCTTCCGGGGTGCTGACCTGAACAGGCGGAACCACAATGACGATCCGGTACTCCGACAGATCCGGTGCCATCGGTTCAAACCGATCCCCTCTACCGAAGGCAAATACCGGCCGGTTTTCGATGAAGAAAGCACAATCGCTGCCGAGCCGCCGTGCAAAATCCTGCATCTGGGCAACCGACAAGTCAAGCTTCCAAAGGTCGTTCAGCAGCTTCAGGGCAAAGGCTCCGTCGGCGGATCCGCCACCCAGGCCAGCGCCCGTGGGGATGATCTTGTGGAGATGGATCCTGTATCCGGTATCTGATATCAGGTTAACCGCTTTCAGCACCAGGTTCTTCTCAGGATCGCCGGGGATAGGGGTACCAGTTGCCGTAAACGCTATGCCTTTTTTTTCCGACAGGATGATCTCGAGAATATCAGTGATGGGTATGGGATACAATACAGTTTCGATGTTGTGGAAGCCATCGGGACGTTTTTCCGTAACGTGAAGGCCGAGATTGATTTTAGCGTTGGGAAACGAGATCACAGGATCAATTCAAAATTCAACATGCAAAATGTAAAATTACGATTTCCGTACTATCTTTACAAAATCATAAATCAGAACCCTATGAACCGATTCATAACCCTTTTCATTATACTAATAAAGAAGCGTCCAATTGATCAGGTAAATGCATATGTTCAGGGGAGATCGGGCATCCCAAACTCCGGATTGGTCACAAAGGTACTATCTGTCAGCGTCAACAGAAACGCCTTCAGGTCGGCTTTCTCAGCAGGAGTCAGCTGATTTCCATTGGTGGAGATGTGGTGCATCAGTGGATTGATGTATGGTGACCAGACCAGCCCGGAACTGTAAAAGTCAAGAACCTCATCGATGGTCCTGAATCTTCCGTCATGCATATATGGAGCGGTGAATAGCAGGTTGCGAAGCGTGGGAGCCTTGTATGCCCCTATGTCGTTTGGATTGCCCGTAACCTGATACCGGTCGCGCGGATCGGTAAACACAGAATCTTTCCCGTTGTTGTAGAACAAGTTTGTGGTAAAAAGCGGGTTGCCCTCTCCTCCGTGGCAATGGAAACAGTCGCCTCCCTGCTCGGTGACGAATAGAATATAGCCATTTAGTTCGGCAGGGTTCAGTTGTACCTCTCCCCGGAGGTACTGGTCGAACTTTGAATCGGCGCTGATCAGGGTCCGGACAAACTGGGCAATGGCCTTCCCCATATTTTTTACGGTGACCACAGGGCTTCCAAACGCCTGTTCGAATCGCTGCGGATAGCCCGGAATACGCTGGATCAGTTCTTTCGCCTGGTTTGTATCGCTATGCATTTCGTGGGGCGCAACTATGCCCATCCAGACCAGGTCCTCCAAATGCCGGCGGGAGGGATCCGGATTCCCCTCTTCAATCACGCCATTCCAGAGGTACCCGGTGTGGGTCCACACCAGGTTGATCAAGGGCATCATGAAGTGGGGGGTTGAAATACCGGTCACGCCAAACGGATGGCCTCCGGTATAAACCGGGTGATCAATACCGCATTCGAACGACCTGGACTGCAGGTGGCACGTCGCACAGCACATCATGGAATCGGGATCGGTACGGCCGGAGATACGGCCGTCGTAAAAGAGCATTCGTCCGAGTTCAATCCCTTCGACCGTCATCGGATTGTCGTCCGGGATATTTAAGTGCGTCGGGAAACGAAATGGGATCTCAATCTGATAGGGAGTCGGCTGATACGATGGTGCAGGCGGATCACTCTTTTTGCAGGAAAAAAGCGCCAGGATGAGGATAATATACAGGGTATTTCTGGTCATAAGTCTTCCCTCGACCCTTGAACCTTGAACCTCGACCCTTGAACCTCGTCCCTCGTCATTCTATCTTCACGGAGAAAGCCCCTCTCCCATTCAGACAAACCGTGTGCATCAATGGTTGGTTCTGCATGATCCCCTGGGGCATGGTAGCCAGGTTGATTGCGTCAGGCGGCCCGTCGAACCAACGGTCCAGATGCATCGTGAGAACCAGGATTTTCAGCTTCCCGGTTTCCATCACAAACGAGGAGCTGTCGAGTTTAACGAAAAAATAATTCTGGACATAGCCGATGATCGAGTCCGGTTTATCCGGATCGTAGATCTGACCGATGCCCAGGTGCATCATGAAGGGGCGGAGTTCGGCTACCGTATCGTTTTTCCATTTGGTGTTGAGTTTCATGTAGTGATACCCTCCTCCGAGGATCTCGGGCCAAAACATGTCGCGTTCCGGCGGATCGGGAAACCGGTTGGATTGGTTCTTCACGGCATTCAGGCCAAAGGTGAAGGAGACCGAATCGTACGTGGCGGGAGGGATCTGATCAACAGGCAGCCACTGGTGGGATTCAGGGATCCGGGCATCCACATAATGAATGCCGTCTGAAGTGGCAATCTGGTAAGTCCCTCCTCCTTTGAGATGCAACCGTACATCGGAGATAAAGTACTGCACCTCATTGATCTCAAATGAATTGTTAAAATCATCCGTCCAGGCAAGTGTGTCCAGCAACAGGGGAATCTCGTTGAATACGTGCTTGAACTGGATGTTGATACTACCGAATGTAGGGGTGGGAACAGGCTGGTCGTTATCTTTTTTGCATCCGGTGAGGATAACGATCAGCGATACAAGTAGTACGACTGGACCGGTCCTGAATGTTGAGTTCATCTTTTATAGTTTACGTGCGAAACAGATCGAAACTACGAAGTTACGGAATTAATGAATGGTCAGAAAGAAACAGGTCAGATGTGTGATTAATATCACAAATTATTTTGAACATATGTTCATTATTTTCTCTATCTTTGTACCATCATGCCCAGGCCAAAACGCAAGCGGTTCATTACACAGCCTCCTGTGATGGAGGGATTCAGGCCCTTTGGCGTCCCGGTTCAGGATTTGGATCCTGTCATCCTGCTCATGGAGGAGTTTGAAGCGTTCCGGCTGGTGGACTATCTTGGGAAGACTCATGCACAGGCAGCAAATGAGATGGGGATTTCACGCCCAACCCTGACCCGGGTCTACGACCGGGCCAGGCGAACCATTGCCGAGGCATTTACACTGGGAAAGGCCATCATCATTGAGGGGGGAGACTTCATGACCAGTGAATTCTGGTACCGGTGCGAGGCATGTCATCAACTGATGATCTCCTCTCTTCAGGCTACTCAATGTTCCTACTGTCATTCAGCAAACCTGCGGCATTTATCCAGGAAAGTAATAAAACCTCCCTATATGAAGTCTCAAGAATCGAAAGGGTATTGTATTTGCCCATCCTGTAACACACGAGTTATCCATAAGCCGGGCCATCCATGCAGACAAGAGGTATGCCCGGACTGTGGAAAAAAAATGGTCAGGGATGAATCTGCGTGAACGATTGGAAGCCGACATCCGGATGCAGGAAGGATTGAAGCGGTGCTTTCAATGCGGTACCTGCACGGCCATTTGTCCGGCAGCCGGCTTTTATGAATATGACCCGCGGATTATTGTGGAAACAGTTCAACGGGGCAATGAGGAAGAGATAGAGCAACTTCTTTCCTCCGATACCATCTGGTACTGCGGCGAGTGCCTCTCCTGCAAAACCCGTTGTCCGCGGGGGAATACACCCGGATATATTGTGCAATCGCTCCGCAACCTTTCCCAGGAACTCGGATATTTCCGCAGGTCTGCGAAGGGACGTCAGCAACTGGAGGTAAAACGGACCATCGGACAAAACATCCTGAACTATGGATATTGTGTTTACATTGACGAGATGGATCTGGAAGGACATCCGGAACAGGGTCCCGTATGGGAGTGGTATCGCAGACATGCGGCCAGCATCCTGAACCGGTTGGGAGCTGCCTATAAAAAGGAGGGGCCGGGAACTCTCCGGACAATCAGCAAGGAGGATCTGGATGAATTGCAAACTATTTTTGCAGAGACCGGTGCTCTGAAAAGGTTTGAAATGCTGGAGCACTATCTGCAGGAAGAAATCAGTGACGCATCGTAAACATGGAAACCAAGAAGCACGCCTGGGCAGATTACCATAAAGAGATAGCGGATGACCGCTATTATTATGCCCGAAGTTGTATCCGGCAGAACTTTTTTCCCGGTTCAGAGATTGCGTTCATCCGGATCCTGAGGGATTACCTGGGGAAAGATCTGTTTGATGATCCGCACCAGACTACCTGCACGGGTATAGCCTACCATGCAGGGCTGATACCCTTCGAAACCACAAGGGCTGTGGTGGCGCGCCAGTTTTCCCTGATGAATAAGGCTGGATACCGGAATTTTGTCCCCTCCTGTGTCACCTCATTTGGTGTTTATGAAGAAGTGCTGGAAACCTGGCATCATTTCCCGGAAGCCCTGGAACAATCCCGCCGGCAGCTGAAAAACTCGACGGGCAGGGATTTCACGATCCCGGATAATGTCGCTCATACCAGCGATATCATCTATAAATTCCGGGAAGAGATCGCAATGATGTCCCGCTACCGGCTGATCAATGCCCACACAGGGGAACCGCTCCGGGCCGTCGAGCACATCGGATGCCACTACGCTAAGATATTTCCCTCGCGAGGGGTGGGAGGAGCAGAATTTCCACGGGTCCTTTCTGGGATGATAGAAACCTGGGGGGGCAGTGTGGTGG
>QYQJ01000123.1 GCA_007280875.1 Bacteroidota bacterium | reverse complement strand
CTCCCGGACCGGTATTGGCTACAAGGGCCGGAGAGATATGATCCACGAAAAAGGGTTCCTTCCCTGTTATCTTCTTCATCTCACCGGCATAATAATCAGCCACCTCCTGGTTGTTGGCATGAGTGATGGTATATTCCCATACCTCTTGCCCGTTGATAATTTTCCGGACAGTAGCCAGTAATTTCTTCTGCGATCCTTTAACGGTGAACGACTTGCCAAATAGCTCCGATTTCCCCTCTTTATCAATCGCAATCACAGGCTTCAAATCCAGGGTACGGGCAATAAATCCCTTAAACGGACTAACCCGGCCCGATTGAATGATGTAGCTTAACGTCGGGACCGTGACACGGAGAAAGGATTTTGATATCCACGGTTCAATTTTTGGCAGGATCTCCTCCAGGGCCATACCATCTTCCACCGCACGAGCCACCCGCAACACGATCAGACCCAAGGCTCCGGTAAGATTCCTGGAGTTAAAGATGTAGGATGGCTTCCCGTTCCTTTCACTGATATCTTTGGCTGACTTCATTCCGTTCTGATAAGTCCCGCTGAGTTTCTCGCTGATAAAAAATCCCAGGATGGAATCATAGTGCGTGGAGAGGTATTCGAACTTGTTCTGGAATTCCTTCACTGATGGTTGTGAAGTGGTGGGACGTACCTCCTTCTGTTGCTGCAACTGGTAAAACTGCTGAGCATGCATGGTCATCCTGTCAAGGTAAAAGCTCTCTCCGAAATGAATACTTATCGGAATCATATGGATCTGGTATTGCTCCAGGATCTCCTTGGGCAGGTCACAGGTTGAATCAGTTAATATGGCAATATCCGATTTCCGGTTGTGCATGATCTCATTCTGCATGATCATATCATCCACTTTCTGGTAGGTGATCTCGCTTAATCGACTGAGCTTGGAAAACACCTCGGCCGGATGATCCGTATGCAGATGGATCCGCATTTTTTTGGGGGATCCGGCCACCACTAAGGAGTCACCAAAATGCTGCAACTGGTCCTTTATCCCCTTTTTATCAAGATTATCACCAGAAATCATCGCTTCCGTACAAAAACGGAAAGTGATCTCCTCATGAAGTTCATCAATATTTACAGCTTGTGTACCCTCTTCGTTCTCTTCCCTCGCTGCAGCTACATAACCTTTGACGAAGAAATCCAGGATCCCCTCCAGAAAATAGACAAACCCTTTCGCCCCCGCATCCACCACATGGGCTCGTGCCAGAACTTCCAGCTTCTGGGTTGTTTCGGAAAGTGACTCAACAGCCTTGTTGTACGCTTCAATCAGGATCCTGATAAAATCATCGATGATATCTTTCAATGCATAGAGGTATTCAGCCCAGTCTTTGATCACGGTGAGAATCGTTCCTTCCACCGGATTGGCAATGGCTTCGTAAGCGTAAGTTACAGCCCTTTTCATGCTCTCGGCAAAAGACTGTACATCAAGTTTCCCCTCTACTTTGATCTCGTTACTGAACCCATAAAGAAACTGTGCAAAAATGATCCCGGAATTTCCACGGGCACCGTTTAATGCAGCATCCGCAATGGCGGTTGCAGTCTGCTTGATATTCTCAATAGGGATCTTTGCATCGACAATGGAACGCATCGTGGAGGCAAGGTTGGTGCCGGTATCAGCATCAGGGACAGGGAATACATTGATT
This sequence comes from Bacteroidota bacterium, assembly GCA_007280875.1. Taxonomy (GTDB): domain Bacteria; phylum Bacteroidota; class Bacteroidia; order Bacteroidales; family FEN-979; genus QYOJ01. The sequence goes on along the minus strand of QYQJ01000123.1, from coordinate 11,745 downwards.
TTGTTCAGAATCTTCTGGTGATCGAAGATCCGCTGGGCTCCTGCGATAATGCTGTAATAGAGCTGACTTCCATCCAGCTCACGTAACTGTATAGCTTCTGTGTTCATTTGATCTTTTTACAATCCGAAAGTTTCCCCGAATCAATAACCTGGTTGAGTTCCCTGACGATGTCGTTGTATTGATGGCGGTTTCCGCATTGATACATCTCCAGGAGCGGATCTTTATCCAGCAACTGCTGAAACAAATCATCCGCACTCGGGGTTTTAGTCAGTGCCTGATAAGCATCGTAAGTGATGGAAAGAAAAGCCACATCGGGTCCGATTCCACGGTTATCCAGCAAATAGCCTCCGGATAACGGCCGGGGAAGGACCGCTTCACCCTGCTTCCGGATATCCGTTACATCCGGATAGGAGGTGATCCTGTTCTTGTCGTCCGAAAGAGCGACAGGTACATAATAGAAATAATCCTTTTTTGTCTTATAAATGATGCAGGGTGGTAAAGCCATGACAGATCCTCCGCTTTGCTTGTTGATTTCCGTTGAGGTGGTGGCAGAAGGTTGTGTTTTTTTTGAACAGGAGGCCAGGGAAACCAGAAAAAGGAGGATGGTGCACGGGATGACTGCTTGTGGTTTCATGCGTTGACTGGTCAGGGTCTCACTGATTGGAGAACTACATTCAGCATGCAAATGTACAAAATATAAAAAAAGCTGAATGTGTGTGGTTGAAAACAAACTGTTAAAATAATGTAAATTATTGGATGAACCATACGATTTACATACCTTTGCCCGATAAAAACATTAAGTATATGCGTACCTACATAGTATTATTTTTTTTCCTGTTCTTCGGTACTGTCGTAACCGTAGCACAGCAGACTGATCCCAGCAATCCACAAACATCCAATCCCAATGCTCCCGAGATCACATTCGAGAAGACGGTTCATGATTATGGAATTGTGACGAAAGGAAGCAACGGTACTTGTGAGTTTAAATTTACCAACACCGGGAAAGAGCCCCTGATCCTTTCCAAACCGGTCTCTTCCTGTGGTTGTACTGTCCCATCCTGGCCTCAGGAACCCATTCTTCCCGGCAAAAGTGATGTAATCAAAGTAACCTACAATACCAACAACCTTGGGGTTATCAACAAAACGGTTACGATCTATTCCAATGCCCAGACAAACAGGGTTTTATTGTCGATCAAAGGACAGGTAGTCGCACCTCCCCCCGAAACTGTTCCCGAAAAACAGAACGATATGAGCGCCACACCTGTTAATAAATAAGTGAGCCTGTTTTAAGATCTTTCTTCTATGCCAGACATCTCATCAAGGGGGCAACACATGCCTGCTTCCCCTATTCGGAAGCTTGTCCCATACGCCGAAGAGGCAAAACGAAAAGGGATTACCGTTTATCACCTGAACATCGGACAACCCGACATTGAGACTCCTCCCAATGTGATGGAAGCCATCCGGCATATCGACATGAAGGTGATTGAGTACAGCCATTCTGCCGGTATCATCTCCTACCGCCGGAAACTTGCAGAGTATTACCGTCGCAACGGGATCGAGATCACCCCGGAGGAGATGATCGTGACTACCGGAGGGTCGGAAGCCATCCTGTTTGCCCTGATGAGCTGCCTGGATCCGGGTGATGAGATCATCATCCCGGAACCCTTTTACGCAAACTACAACGGATTTGCCATCGCAGCCGGAGCAGTCATCAAACCGATCGATTCGTCCATAGAGGATGGATTTGCCCTGCCTCCGATCAGCTCCTTCGAAAAGGCAATCACGCCCAGAACCAGGGCTATTATGATCTGTAATCCGAATAACCCGACAGGTTACCTCTACTCTTTAGAAGAGCTGGAAACCCTTAAAGAGATCATCCGGAAAAAGGATCTCTTCCTCTTTGCCGATGAGGTATACCGCGAGTTTTGCTACGACGGGAAGAGACACCATTCGGTAATGAATCTTAAAGGCATTGAGAATAATGTGGTGTTAATGGATTCGGTATCGAAACGGTACAGTGCGTGTGGAGTCCGGATCGGTGTCCTGATCTCGCGGAACAAAGAGGTGATGAGCACCGCCATGAAATTCGCCCAGGCAAGACTCAGCCCCCCTTCTCTCGGTCAGGTCGCAGGTGAAGCTGCCGTTGACACCCCGGATGCCTACATGCAGGCAGTCCTGAATGAGTATGTCGAACGCCGCAATATTGTAGTGGAATCAATTAACAACATGCCGGGTTGCTTCTGCCCGGTTCCGGGTGGCGCGTTTTATGCAACAGCCCGGTTGCCGATTGATGATTCAGATAAGTTCTGCCGGTGGCTTCTGGAAGACTTCAATTACGAGAACCAAACCGTGATGCTGGCCCCGGCTACAGGATTTTACTCTACCCCCGGCCGGGGTAAGGATGAAGTCAGAATCAGTTATGTGCTCAATGTCCATCACCTCGAACTCGCAATGAAATGCCTGGAAGAGGGACTAAAGGTCTATCCCGGAAGAACATAAGGGAGTGTAGAAAAACTTCCTGAAGCCGCCTTATTCGTATAACAAATACCTTTCCCGTATCTGCTTAAAGACCGTTGTTCCATCCTGCCAGGATTGACGGATCTCCGTTTCTGAAACTCCATTCAGGATCTGTTTCCGTAACTGATCTGTTCCGGCCAGCTTATCGAAATAGGAGGTGAAAAAATCCGGACTGCTCCCCAGGTTTTTAAAAGTCATCATAAGCCAGACCAGATTGATCCGGCCAAACAGTGCAGGATGATCAATATAGAAATCACGCAGGTCCAGTCCCCGGCATAATGCTCCTTCGTGAGGAGGATGAAGGCTTCTCCCGGGCATGCTCTCGGGAATGAAGGAGAATGAAAAACCTTTCATCTCCGGATACCCGACCACTTCAAAGGGAAAACAGGTTCCTCTCCCGATACTCACATCAGTTCCTTCAAAGAAGCACAGAGAAGGATATAAGTATACGGCATTCATGGTGGGAAGATTCGGGGAAGGCGCCACCGGCAACTCCACAAAAGTGTGATGAGTCCAGTTCTGCAGGGGGATGATAGTAAGCTTACAGTGGATACCATCCTTCAGCCACCCCTCTCCGTTAACCATCTGCGCATATTCACCTATGGTCATGCCATAGACCACGGGCACCGGATGAAGACCGATAAATGATGCATAGGATGGATCCAGCACCGGGCCATCAATATAAAACCCGTTGGGATTGGGCCGGTCCAGAACGATTACCGGAATTCCTGCCTCTGCACACGCTTCCATCACATAGCTCAGGGTGGAGATATAGGTATAAAACCGGACACCCACATCCTGAATATCAAAGACCACCACATCAATCCCCTCCAGATCCCCTGTCGAAAGGTTCCGGTTCTTTCCGTACAACGAAATTAGCTGCACCCCGGTGAGACTATCGAATCCGTCGGCTACATTGACTCCATCCCCCACTTGTTGCCTGAAACCATGCTCGGGTGAAAAGATTTTTACCACTTCACACCCCGTCGCCAGCAAGGTATCAACTGTATTGATTCCTCCCACAACAGACGCATGATTCGCCACAATCCCAATCCGCTTGCCTTGCAGCAACGGCAGGTACTCTCCGGTCCGCTCGGCACCGGTAATAACCTGCGCCGTAGCCGAAAATCCCAATAAAAGCCACAAGGCATGAGCCATGAGCCATGAGAGATTTGAATGTTGTCCGCCTGTCCGCTTGTTCACTTGTCCGCTTGTCCGCCACAAATTTACTACATTTGTCCCTGGTAAATCAACCACAATTGAACATCGAACTCTTTCTGGCCAACAGGATGGTTGTACGTACGAGGGCTAACTTTTCCAGACCCATTGTACTCATCGCCATCATCAGCATTGCACTGGGATTGTCCGTGATGTTCCTTTCCATTGCCATTTTGAATGGGTTCCAGCGGGAGATCCGGGATAAGGTGATCGGCTTCGGCGGACACATCCAGGTGACGAGCTTCGAGGAGAACCAGTCGTTCGAACCCAAACCCATCCGGCGTGACCCGGTGGTCATGCAAACCATGAGTAACATCAAGGGAATAAGCCATATCCAGGTTTTTGCCAGTAAAGCCGGCATCATTAAAACCAATGATCAGATCCAGGGTGTGTTGCTGAAGGGGGTAGGCAGTGACTTCGACTGGACATTTTTCGATAGCAAAATGAAGGAAGGGAAACATTTTACAGTGTCCGACACCAGCAGGACCGATGAAGTGATTATTTCCAGAAAGCTGTGCAACCTGCTGAATCTGAACCTGAACGATGATCTGAGAATGTACTTCATTGCAGGGAACCACGTGCTGGGCCGGAAATTTACGATCGTCGGAATTTACGAAACGGGGCTGGAGGAATTTGATAATGTATACGTACTGGGAGACATCCATCACATCCGCAGACTGAACGGGTGGGAACAGGAAGATATCGGCGGACTGGAGATCCTCATCAACGACTTCGACGACATGGACCGGCTTGGGAAAGAAGTATACCAGAGCATCGGGTTTAACCTCGATGCCTCAACGATAAAACAACTCTATCCCCAGATTTTTGATTGGTTATCCCTGCAGGATATCAACGTCCTCATCATCCTTGTCCTGATGGTTCTGGTCGCCGGGATCACCATGATTTCAACCCTCCTGATCCTGATTCTGGAACGGACTAATACCATCGGAATATTGAAAGCATTGGGGATGAACAACCGGTCGGTCCGGAAGGTATTTCTCTACCAGGCGGCAGGCATCATTGGACTGGGAGTACTGCTCGGGAATCTGGCCGGATTCGGCTTGTCTTATCTGCAAAAACATTTTGGCCTTGTTACCTTGCCGCAGGAATCCTATTATATGGCAGTGGTTCCGATTTACCTTGACGGTTGGTATATCCTGTTTCTCAACCTGGGGACCATTATGGTCTGCTACCTGATACTTATCATCCCATCTATGATCATCACCCGGATCACACCGATCAGGGCGATCCGGTTCAACTGATCATCACAGAGCGCTGAGCACTTTGTTCAACTCCTCCAGCCTGAAAGGTTTGGTGATATAGCTGTTCATTCCTGCCTCGTAACAGGCCTCTTCATCCTCTTTGTGAATGTTTGCCGTGATGGCACAGATATGGACCGGTTCGCTATTCGTCTCCGATTCCATCTCCCGGATTTTTCTGGCTGCATCCAACCCGTTCATCTCCGGCATCAGGATATCCATCAGGATGAGATCATATTTCCCCGGCTCATATTGTTCAACAGCCATCACCCCATTCTCTGCAAGGTCAGTCTCATGCCCAAGCTTTTTCAGGGTTACCAGAGCTACACGCTGATTGATCAGGTTATCCTCCGCCAGCAGGATCTTCAGTACCCGCTTCTCCGTCCTCTGTAGATCAGCAAACTGGGCATCCCCAATGAGGTTGAAAGAGGAAGTTTCGCCGGAGAGTGCAGATTTTAACGCTTCGAGGAGTTGCTCCGGGAGAAATGGACGGAATAACAGGGTCCGGAATCCTTCTCGCTTAAATCCATTGGTTGAAAAATCCGTCTTTTGAGGAGCAATGAGAACTGGTTTCGCCCGATACCAGCTGGCCTCGTTCAACTGGTTGACGGTTTCATGATCCTCCTTGCTCCAGGTTCCCGCTTCAATCAGGATCAGATCAAACGGTTTGCCGGCCCCAAACTGATGCAGTAATGCATCCTGAGCTTCCTGCAAAGAATTCCGCTCTTCGGTTTCACAATCCCAGACCAGGAAATAGTCGTTCAGAAGGGTCCTCCGTTCCGTATCGCTGTCTACCAATAAAATCCGTCTCCCTGCCAGCCCGGAGGCATCCAGATGGGTTTCCTGTTCCACCAACCGGTCAAACTCAACCGTACAGGTAAATGTTGACCCTTTCCCTTCTTCACTCTCCACCGTGATCACGCCATTCATCAAATCAACAAGGTGCTTGGCAATGGCAAGTCCCAGTCCGCTCCCTCCGTATTTTCCAATTTTGGTATTCACCCGGGTGAACGAATCAAACAGTCTTCCAATCTCATGTTGCGGGATGCCGATTCCGGTATCGGTAATACGAAAACGAACCCGGATAGAATCGTCATCCCACCCGGCAAATTCGGCAGCCAGAATAATTCTTCCCTGCTCGGTGAATTTCACAGCATTATTCACGAAGATCTGTAACAGTTGACGGACCCGCTTGGGGTCTCCCATCACGTGGTCCGGAATCTGAGTATCAATGTACAAAAGGACTTCTAATCCCTTTTCCCGGCATCGCTCCCTGATCGACGTGGAGATCTCCTGTATCAGTTGCGGAATATTGACAGGGGTAATGGACAGTTCGACTTTTTTATTTTCCACTTTAATGTACTCCATGATATCATTCAATACCGACAACAGGTTGGAGGCTGAATTGACTATGATATCAATGTATTCCCGCTGCTCATCCGCCAACTCCGATTGTTTCAGGATATCGGCCATCCCCACCACACCAGCCAGGGGGGTATAGATTTCATGAGACATGTTGGCCAGGAAGAGACTCTTGGCCTTGCTGGCTGCATCGGCGCGGTTATGCGCCTCCGTCAGCTCTCTTTCTGCAACTTTTCGCTCGTTGATATCAATTAACACACCCGAAATCAGTACCGGGTCTCCCATAATATCCCGTTCAACAACCTTTCCACGGTCATAAAACCATTTCCATTCGCCACTCTTGCTTTGCAACCGGTACTCGGCTTCGTAATACTCCGTCTCTCCTGCAATGTGCTTCCGGATCAGGGCTACCGTTTCGTCATGATCGTCAGGATGAATCCGATTGACCACGTCACTGAAATTCCGGGGCAGCTCTTCCACAGAATAGCCCAGTAACCTGGCACGTTCAGGATTATAATAGATAGCTCCTGTCTTGTACTCCCAGTCCCACCAGGCGAGGTCGCCTGCGTTCAGAGCCCGTTCCATCCGTTCGTTGATCTCGCGCAGGTCATGTTCATTCTTTTTAAGTGTTGCCTGGGAATCCAGGAACATCTTCTGCAATTGTTCCCACTGTTCCGTTGCAGTGGTCAGAACCTTGTTCCGGTTCTCCAGCTCCTTGATTCGCTGATGTAATTCTTCAGACATAGAAAAGAAATTTATCTCAAATCGGGATATATAATGTCCAGTCCACAGTTCAATCGTTCCAGGTAGTCGAGTGCCTGAGAAATAAATTCCCCGGGTATAATACTCCCATGCTGTGGTACTATGGCGTGGATCTCCAACTCCCTGATCCGGTTCACATAACCGCGTGCAGCCTTGTTGCATGACATGTAATCAAGATGAAAGAGGTTAAGCTTCATCTCATGTCTGGTAAAATCATCCATAATCAGTGTCCACTCCATATCCACCGCTGCCCAGATATCCCCCGAAAACAGAAATTTTGAAGCAACATCATAGGTCGTGAAAGCGCCGGGGGCATGCAAGAAGGGGCTTGGGATAAAATGAATAACCTTCCCCGAGGTAAACCTGAATTCAGGGTGATCGTAGATATTGATCGAATCAAAAGGAAGATCACGGAAATAGCTGAGCAGGGTGAGGGTTCTTCCGGAGGCAATTACCTTGATGTAGGGATTGATATCGACCCAAAGCGGGAAGGAGGCTGCTACGTCAGGATCCTGGTGCGACAGAACCTGTGCAACCACCCGTTCAGGTGGCAGGATCTGGGCCACACGGCGCTGTATAAACTCAAAATGTCCGGTTCCTCCCGGATCAATGAGAATCGCTTCGTCGTTGTCGACAATCAGGTAGGTATTGCACCGGAAGGCCGTCGCTTCCGGAACGCCCAGCCAGTAAATCCGGTGCCCGCCATCCTGAAACAATACCGTGGGAAGGTCAAAATCCTCACGGAACATCCTGCCAAACTCCTTCAGGTCTATCTCATTCATAGGAAATTATTTGTTAAGAATATGTAATCCGCACTCCTTGAGATCAGGCAACTCCCACCACCACCGGCCGGCCCGAACATCCTCTCCCGGCAGAATGGCCCGGGTGCAGGGAAGACAGCCGATACTTGGATAACCTTTGTCATGAAGCGTATTATAAGGGACTTTATGCTCCCGGATATAATGCCATACATCTTCATCTTTCCAGTCGATGAGGGGATGGACCTTAATCAGGCCCAGGTCGGCATCCCACTCAATACTTGGAGTATCAACCCGTGTGACGGACTGCTCCCTCCGGATTCCTGAAATCCAGATCTCCATCCCCTCCAGTGCCCGCTTCAGCGGTTCAATTTTCCGGATATGACAGCACAGCTTACGGTTTTCAATACTCTGATAAAACAAATTGATTCCATGCTCATTGACCATATTCTCTACCTGTCTGGTATGAGGAAAATAGACCTCAATGGGCAGCTGATACCTTTGTATTGTACTGTCCAGCAACTCGTAGGTCTCCTGAAACAACCGGCCGGTATCCAGGGTAAACAGTTTCACCGAATTCCCTGTGGCCGCCAGCATGTGCGTGAGTACCTGATCCTCAGCCCCCAAACTGCTGCTGAAAGCGACCTTTCCGGGATGGCGCTCCAGGAAAAATCCGATCAATGCGTCCGGAGGCAACGATACCACCTCCTGGCTGTATCGGTCACAAGCACTTCGTAATTCGTTTTCCATTTCAAAATGTGAAATTACAAAAATCCGTCCACCATATCCAACCTCCTGCATGTAAAATAATTGTAATTTTGAACTTCATTGTCCCTTTATGCGTGTCCATTTCATCGCAATAGGCGGCAGCGCCATGCATAACCTGGCCATTGCCCTGCACCGGAAAGGCTATACGATCACCGGTTCCGACGATGAGATCTTCGAGCCCTCCAGAAGCCGGTTAGCCATTTTGGGGCTCCTCCCGCGAGAGGAAGGGTGGTTTCCGGAAAAGGTTAAACCCGACCTGGATGCCGTAATCCTGGGCATGCACGCCAAAACAGATAACCCCGAACTGCTGCGGGCCAAGGAGCTGGGACTGAAAATCTTTTCTTACCCCGAATACCTCTACGAGCAAGCCAGGGACAAAACGAGGATCGTGATTGGCGGAAGCCATGGAAAGACCACTATCACGGCCATGATCCTGCATGTGTTTAAACTCAGCGGGATCAATTGTGACTTCATGGTAGGAGCCCAGCTCGAGGGATTTGATGTCATGGTGAAGCTCTCGGAAGAGGCCTCCTGCATCATCATTGAAGGAGATGAGTACCTTACCTCCCCCATCGACCCCCGTCCCAAATTTCATCTCTACCAGCCCGATATCGCGCTGCTGAGCGGAGTAGCCTGGGACCATATCAACGTCTTCCCCACCTTTGATATATACGTGGAACAGTTTTCCGAATTCATCCGGCTGATCACGCCCCAAGGCACTCTCATCTACTGCCACGAAGACAAAGTACTTCAAACCATTTGCAACAAAACCAGGAAGGATATTACCCTGATTCCCTATACAACCCCTCCCTACCGGGTTGAACAGGGGACCACCTCGCTAATCACCGATTGCGGCACCTTCCCGCTTCAGATCTTCGGCCGGCATAACCTGCTTAACCTGAATGGAGCCCGTCTCGTATGCAACCAGCTGGGCGTAAAGGATCAGGAGTTTTACAAGGCCATCACCACCTTTCCCGGCGCCTCTAAACGCCTGGAACTATTGGCAAGCAACAAATCCTTCACGATGTATAAAGATTTTGCCCATGCCCCTTCCAAGGTTCAAGCCACTATCGCCGCCGTAAAGGAGCAGTACCCAGACAGGACTCTTGTCGCCTGTCTCGAACTGCATACTTACAGCAGCCTGAGTGAAGGTTTTCTGCACCACTATGCAGGGTCAATGAAGGAAGCAGATATCGCTGTCGTCTATTTTAATCCCCACGCCATTCAGCTGAAACGGCTTCCTGAGATTACACCGGCCCAGATCCGGTCAGGATTCGACCACCCAAACCTGCAGGTGTTCGATAATTCGAAAAAGTTGATGGAACGACTATCAGAACTACCAAGAGAGAATTCGGTCTTCCTGATGATGAGCTCGGGGAACTTCGACGGTATGGATCTGAGAAAAATGGAACGCGGATAACTCTGACTTCCCTTTAACTATTCATGGATATCAGGAACTCCTCATTCGTATCCGTGAACTTCATCCTCTCCTTCAGGAACTCCATCGCTTCGAGTGGATTCATATCCGCCAGGTGATTCCGGAGAATCCAGATACGGCCCAGAACATCCTTTTCAAGCAGCAGGTCTTCGCGACGGGTGCTGGATGCAACGATGTCGACTGCCGGCCAGATGCGTTTGTTGGACAATTTCCGGTCTAGCTGCAACTCCATGTTGCCGGTACCCTTGAACTCTTCAAAGATCACTTCGTCCATCTTGGATCCGGTGTCGATCAACGCAGTGGCAATGATGGTCAGGGATCCGCCGTTTTCGATCTGACGGGCAGCACCAAAAAATCGTTTGGGCTTCTGCAGGGCGTTGGCCTCTACACCACCCGAAAGTACTTTGCCGGAGGCAGGAGCCACGGTATTGTAAGCACGGGCCAGTCGGGTGATGGAGTCAAGCAGGATCACCACATCGTGACCGCACTCCACCAATCGCTTGGCCTTTTCAAGTACAATATTGGAAATCCTCGCATGACGCTCAGCCGGCTCATCAAAAGTGGATGCGATCACTTCGGCCCTGACACTGCGTTGCATGTCGGTCACCTCCTCGGGACGCTCATCAATCAGCAGGACAATCATATATACATCCGGGTGGTTCGCTGCAATGGCATTGGCAATTTCTTTTAAAAGTACCGTCTTGCCGGTCTTTGGCTGGGCCACGATCAATCCACGCTGACCAAACCCGATCGGGGCAAACATATCGATGATCCGGGTTGAGGTGGTGCATTCGGGATGACCAGTCAGCCTGAATTTTTTCATCGGGAAGAGCGGGGTAAGAAAATCAAACGGAATCCGGTCGCGGACCTCTTCGGCATTCCTGCCGTTGATCAGTTCCACCTTGATCAGGGGAAAATACTTTTCCCCCTCCTTCGGGGGACGAATCGTTCCGCGAACGGTATCGCCGGTCTTCAGACCAAATAACTTGATCTGCGATTGGGAAACATATACATCATCCGGAGAGTTAAGGTAGTTGTAATCGGAGGAACGTAAAAAGCCGTATCCATCCGTCATGATCTCCAAAACACCCTCCGTGGTAATAATTCCTTCAAACTCAAAGGCATACTCCTCACGATGACGTTCTCCCGGATGCTTCCTTGAATGATCGCGGGATTTCCTGTCATCCTGGGACACGGACGCAGAGGGAATCTCAGAAACAGCAACCTCCTCAGGCTTAGTCGCTTCCTCTTTTACTTCTACTTCGGAAGTGGGCGCATCAGCCGTGAGTAACTCTTCATCAGGCTCCAGAAAGCTTTTGTCTATCGTAGGATCAAAATCATATTTCTTTTCAACAGCAGGTTCCTTTACATCCTGCCTGACAGCCTCTTTAAGAGACCTGGGATCCGGGTGAGGTTCCCGTGCGTTAGGAGGCTTATTACCGGCCTGGCCGGTTCCGGGCTCTTCCTTATGAGGGCGGCCCACTTTACGGGGACGTCCCCGGCCACGTTTGATATCTTTTTTCTCTTTGGCAATCACCTCCTCGGTTGGATTGAGGGCCTGGTGATCCAGTATTTTATAAATCAATTCCTGCTTTTCCAGCTTATCCACTTTAGGAATGTTCATACCTTTCGCAATTTCACGAATCTCCGACAGCTCCTTGCT
>QYQJ01000102.1 GCA_007280875.1 Bacteroidota bacterium | reverse complement strand
GGTCAAAGCAACATGTCCTGAAAAGGACTTTAAGAACACAGACATGAGTTAATGCCAATTACTTCAACGGCAAAACTCGCAGGAGAAACTCGCATGCCAAAGGCGTCAATAATTTGGTAAAGATTTATAGGAGAAATGTAATGAAATATTCAATTCAAAGTAAGAACATACTTTGTTGAAATGAAATACACTATGAGAACCAGCTTAATGAAAGAAAAGAATCCCTACTCGCGAATAAGATCGGCAAGAAGGTCAATTTGCGTCCCGGAGAAATCTACCGGCAACTGATCGAAAGGTATTGGCGAAAGATGAAGCGAAGATCTGCCTTTTAAAAGCGTTTCATACTCCGAAATGACATCCTTCATACTAGCCTTGAAAAATTTCATCGCTTTTGAATAGGCGGGGATCATCTTCGGATTACCATACTCATTCCTATCCGTATACTTTTCGCAAAGAGCTATCCGTTTTTTTTATTTATCGAGAAAATAATCAGTTTGGTTGATTATCATGCGTTAATCATGTAATTTAGCTTGGTAATTTGACATCAAACCTCATACATCAAAATTATGGAACACAAAATTTGGTATGATGACCAAGACAATATATTGGTCCAGGAGGTCATCGGATTTTTTTCGACGGAAGACGCGTTAAATGTAGCGAAGCTGTACAAAGAGATCCTGGAGGGTAAGCCCTACAGGCATTCGATCGTGGATCTTTCACAGGCTGGTAAAATGGAAAACCGTGAAACCAGAGGTGTTATAAACAAAATATTAGACGAAGCAGGATTTTCGCATGTTGCATTTGTGGGTGCAAATTCAGCTAACCGGATGATTGCCAAAGTCTTAATGAAACTGGGAACACTGAAAGCAAAAAGCACATTTGTGAGAACTAGGGAAGATGCAGTTAAATGGTTAAAAGATAGGAGGGAATAACATTGGCAGAACAAGTGAATATTAAAAACGCGAAGAAGCGCATTGATAACATAGAGGATGTTCTTGCTACTGTTGCAGCAGGGGATCTGGAGGCGCGAATTCAATCGGATATTGAAGACGATTTCAGCGGAATTGAAGCTGCGATCGACCTGCTGATTGACGATTTGACGGATGAACTGAAGAATCGTAAAAAGATCCAGAACGAACTGGAAGAAAAACTGAAAAAAATTCAGGAACAACAAAAGACCATCGTTCAGCAGCAGGAGGATCTGATGGAGCTATCGAGTCCGGTAACCAAAGTGTGGGATAACATCCTGATTCTCCCTGTTATCGGAACCCTGGATAGTCAACGGACTCAAATCATGATGGAGAACCTGTTGCATAAGATTGTGGAGACCGGATGTACGATATCCATTCTGGACATCACCGGTGTCCCCACCGTTGACACGCAGGTGGCGAATCATCTGTTGAAAACTGTTTCCTCCGCCAGGTTGCTGGGCGCCGAATGTATCATATCAGGAATCAGTCCGGCCATTGCTCAAACCATTGTTCATCTTGGCATTGACCTTTCATCCATAAAGACCAAAGCTACGCTTCAGGATGCCATGATCTATGCCATGAAACAAAAAGAACGGGTCGCTCCCGGCCATAAAAGTGATTTATTATATCTGGACGACGAAGTAGAATGAAAGGATAATTGATATGTTGCAAGAGAAACGAATACCCATCATTAAAATTGGCGATTATCTGATCGTATCCATCCAGGTGGATATGCATGATAAACTGGCGATCCAGCTTCAATCACAGATACTTGAATCCATCGAAAAAACCGGAGCAAAAGGCGTTTTGATCGACATCTCTGTACTTGAGATGGTTGATTCCTTCATCGGGAGGATGCTTTCCGGTATGGCCTCCATGGCTGCCATCATGGATGCGGCTGTGGTGATTGTAGGCATGCAGCCGGCGGTGGCCATTACCCTTGTTGAACTTGGGCTTGAGATGCCTGGAGTTGATACGGCATTAAATATGGAAAAGGGGATCGAAATGCTGAACAGAAGAATCAGGCAGATAAACGAGTAAGTAGATTAATCCGCATGCTGGAATGACTGACCCTATCGAAAATAGAAACTGGACCCGTCTTGACAAGCAAACAATTCAGGCCGAAATGGATGTTGTCAAAGTCAGGCAACTCGTTCGTTACCATGCAAAAGAAATCGGATTAGGCATTGTTGACCAGACCAGGATCACCACTGCAGCAAGCGAACTCTTCAGAAATATGTTCCTCTATGCTGAAGGAGGAGATGTTCTGATGGATGCCGGGATTTACAATGATCATAAGGCATTTATCATTACCTGTATTGACCGGGGACCGGGAATTGAGGATATTGAAATGGCCATGAAAGATGGATATTCTACCGGAGATGGAATGGGGTATGGCCTGCCGGGATCCAAACGATTGGTCGATGATTTTTACATTGAATCAACCGTTAATCAAGGTACCACGGTGAGGATCATGAAATGGATATAATCAGAGATCAGATACAAAGTCTTCAGATTGACAACCAGTCGGATATAGGAGTTTGCAGACGGAAGGGGGTCAGCTTTGCGAAAAAACTTGGATTCAACGATGTGGAATCAGGAGAGGTCGCCATCATGATCACCGAGATGGTTACAAACGTCATCAAACATGGAGGTGGCAAAGGCCATTTCATGATGTGCCACATTCAGGATCAACGACACAATAAAGGTATTGAAGTCTGGTGTTGTGATTTTGGCAAGGGGATCCCTGATATTGATCTTGCCATACAGGATGGTCAAACTGATAAACATTCCCTGGGGATAGGTCTGGGAGCCATCCGGCGTTTGTCTGATGAATTTGAAGTAAACCCTGAAAAGAAAACAGAGTTTATGGATACCCTGCTGGCCGGCCATCAGATTTATCAATATTGTATCCGCACCCGAAAATGGATCTCAAATGCAAAATGGAATGGCGGAAACAAACACCTCCTTATTGGAATCGCATCAAGATCAAAACCGGGTGAACAGTTAAACGGAGATTCATCTGTAGTTCTGCATCTATCTGACACAATTAGCATTGCTGCCGTTATCGATGGCCTCGGGCATGGCAAAGAGGCACACATTGCTTCACAGTTTGCCAAAGAACAAATCATTCACACACCGGAGGTATCCCTTGACAAACTTATGACACTGATTCATAAGAAACTAAAAGGTACCAGGGGTGTTACAATCGGAATGATAAGAATCGACACGGAAAAGAACCAGCTCTTATTCTCAGGAATTGGAAACATTGAAGGACAGGTAAATACAAAACTAACAAAGAAAAGTCTGACTTCGTTCGGGGGCATTGTCGGACAAAATATCCGCACACCCCGGATTTTTGAGTATCCTTTTGACCCGGGCGACAGTGTTTGTCTTTATTCTGACGGGATCACATCCCAGTGGCAAGGAGAAGAGATTGATTGGAGTCAATCTCCTCAGGAAAATTCCGAATATATCATAAATAAATACGCCAGAATTCATGATGATGCTACCGTTCTTATCATCCGCTACTCTCCATGATATAGGTGAAATATCAATCCAGTTCGAAACGGATGTCATCCGGTCACGAAACCTGGGATCACTGCTGGCCAAAGAGATGCAGTTTGACAAGATTACCTGTATCAGGATTGGTACTGCTATTTCTGAACTTACCCGAAATATCATTGAATATGCCAAAAACGGTACCATCCAGTTCTATCTGGCAGAACAAATTAACGGCACAACAGGCCTGATTATCGTTTTTGAAGATAAGGGGCCGGGAATTGAAGATGTCGACCTGATAAAATCAGGCAATTTTAAGTCAACCACCGGTATGGGGGTTGGAATAAGTGGTTCTCAACGACTTATGGATGATTTTGATATTCAATCGCAACCCGGAAAAGGCACGAAAATTACCGCAGCAAAATGGCTGCCCAGGAGAGAAGGGGCTTTGTCGCCCGAGCGAATCAAACAAATTCAATCTGCATTTCAAAAAACAATTGAGCGTGGAGACGCCTCGATGGTCGACACCATCAACGCACAAAATAATGAACTGCTTTTCCTCTTAAAACAATTGCAGGAACGCAACAAAGAGATTGAATTGATCAATCAAGAACTGGAAGAGACCAATCGTGGGGTCCTGGCCCTGAACCGGGAGCTTGAAGAGAAAGCGGCAGTAATTGAACAAGCAAAAAGGGAGGCCGAGCATGCCAACAAAGCGAAGAGTGAGTTTCTGGCAAACATGAGTCATGAAATTCGTACACCTTTGAACGGGATTATCGGGTTTACTGAACTATTATTAAAAACCAGGCTTACTGATATTCAACAGCAACATATGCACAACGTTTCTGCTTCGGCCGAATCACTGATGGGGTTGATCAATGATATTCTTGATTTTTCCAAGATTGAAGCAGGAAAGCTTGAGCTGGATTATGAACCACCAATATCATCGAACTCGCTGAGTCTGCTGTGGATGTTGTCAAATTTAAAGCGCATGGGAAGGGGTTGGAATTATTATTGGACATCTCGCCTGATATCATTCGATTTGTAAAAGCTGACTCTGTCCGTCTCCGGCAAATCATTATGAATCTACTCAGTAATGCTGTGAAATTCACAGACAGCGGTGAAATTGTGCTAAAAATCAGGGCTGAGAAAGTCAAAGGCAATGACAAAATGGGGTTATTCCGGTTCTCGGTCCGCGATACAGGAATCGGAATTCCGGAAGATCAGCATGATAAGATTTTCACCTCATTCCAGCAAGCCGATCCATCAACAACCAAGAAGTATGGCGGAACAGGGTTAGGTCTGACAATATCCAACAGGTTACTTGAAAAAATGGGCGACCAGCTTCATCTTATCAGCAAGGTTGGAGAAGGGAGTACATTTTATTTTAGCATTGAACTTGAGATCGTCGATAAGCAAGCGATAGCACAACCCGGATCCGGGAAAATTCAAAAAGCACTTATTGTCGATGATAATGATGATAACAGGTTAATTATCAAAGAAATGCTAGCCTACAGAGACATTGGAGCTGATCTTGCCGGCGATGGGTTTGAAGGGGTTAAAAAGATCGAGAATGGTTCGTATGATGTCATCATTTCTGATTACAATATGCCTTCCTTAAATGGGTTGCAGATGGTCAGGCAGCTACGAGACGACCTTAAACTGCCTGCTGAAGTTTCGCCCGTAATCCTTCTTTATAGTTCAGCAGATGATGAAAAAGTATTTCAGGAATGCAAAGAATTAGGGGTTCGATACAAACTGGTCAAACCAGTCAAACTAATGGAACTTTACAACATCCTGGACCGAATTGAACATATTCAGACAGATCCGGATCAATCCGGGGATAAACGAATCGAAACTGAGAGGGATGACATTGCATCAACACTCAGTTTTGAGATATACAACGTTTTAATCGCTGAAGACAACAAGATCAATATGAAACTGGCAGAGGCCGTTATCAACTCTCTTCTTCCTAATACCAACATACTGAAAGCTGTAAATGGAGAAGAAGCAGTAGCGGTTTATAAAACATCAAATCCGGATCTCATTCTCATGGATATTCAGATGCCGGTAAAAGATGGTTATACTGCAACACAGGAAATCAGAGAATTGGAAAAGGAACAAGAAACCAGGATTCCGATTATCGCATTGACAGCCGCTACCGTGAAAGGTGAAAAAGACCGGTGCCTGAGTGTCGGTATGGACGATTACCTGGCCAAACCGTTCAGAGAAGTGGAATTGAAAATCATTTTGAAAAGATGGCTGGTTTCAAAAGAATAACCACGCTCACCCTTGAACCTTGACCCTCGTCCCTCGTCCTTCGTCCTTCGTCAGTACGTCCTCCCCTTCTCATCTATCATCGGAACAAACCGGACCGGCAGGACCGAGTGCTGTAGGATCTTGCCATTCTTTTTTTCCAGTAAATAAAGATACTGGATGTAGCGGCCCCCTACCGGGATGATCATACGGCCACCTTCGGCCAGCTGCTCTTTGAGCGGTTCGGGAACATCGTTTGGTGCACAGGTCACCATGATGGCATTGAATGGAGCATGTTCCGGCCACCCCTGGTATCCGTCGCCATGCAGGACGAGGACGTTTTTATATCCCAGCGAATCCAGGGTCTGGTGCGCCCTCTCAGCCAGGGCTGCAAACAACTCAACCGTATATACTGAATCGCAGATCTCCGCCAGGATTGCAGCCTGGTAGCCCGAACCGGTTCCGATCTCCAGCACCCTGTCGGAGGAGGTCAGATGCAGGGCTTCCGTCATATAGGCAACAATGTAGGGTTGTGAGATGGTTTGCCCCTCCCCGATCGGAAGCGGCATATCTTCGTAAGCGTCGGCAGTATATGGTTCCGGGACGAACAGATGGCGCGGCACAATCCTCATCGCCTCCAGTACAGCAGGATTGCTTACGCCCCGCCGCTGGATCTGCTCCCTGACCATCGTCTCCCGTTTTTGTTTCATATCGTAAGATGATCTTTTTTGTGCCGGGCAACCGGTGGTAAAAACGGAAAGACACAGGGTCCAAAAAAGAAGCTTCAGCCCGTTCATTATATACAAATATAACTCATATTGAACTTGATTTCAAAAAATGTTGCTTTCGTGGGTACAGGAAATTTCACTAACATTGCAGCGCTACAAGCAGTGTATATGATGCGGGAGTTTCGAGTCATTGTACGTTTCCTTTCCCTGCTGGGCTGGATGATCCCGGCCTTTGGCCCGGCTCCCGTATTCAGTCAGTGCAAGCCATCGGGCGTTGCCTTCTGCGACGGGGAGGATATCTCCTACGAGGTGGTCTTTAACTGGGGCCCGATCTGGATCAAAGCGGGTAAGGTGGACTTCCAGACCGAACTGGCCGGATTCAAAGGGAAACCCTGCTGGTGTCTGACCAGCACCGGAAAGACAGTTCCCTCCATTGAATTCCTCTTTAAAGTACGGGATACATACAAAACCTGGATCGATACCTCTACCTATCATACCATTGAATTCCAGCGGTATATCTACGAAAGTGGCTACCAGCTTCAGAATACCTCCTGGTTTGATTACAGGAACAGGCTTATCATCAGCAACACCAAACGGAACGAGGCCCCCCTGGTCACCGACACGCTCCGCATGAGAGGTTGCTCGTTCGATATGCTCGCTTCCTGTTTTTATGTCCGTTCCATGAACTTCGATACGCTCGCGCCCAACCAGTCTTTTCCTATAAACATAGCGATCGATGACAGCATCTATACCATCTCCGTCAACCTGCTCGGGAGAGAGATCATCGAAACTGCAGACGGAAACCATTATGCCTGTCTTAAATTTGTTGCCACCATGGTGGCCGGGACCGTCTTTGAAGAGGACCAGGAGGCGTTTATATGGGTTTCAGACGACAGGAATCACATCCCTGTATATATTGAGTCAAAGATCATTGTCGGCTCCGTCAAAGCGTTCCTCACAACAGCCAAAGGGCTGAAATACCCCCTTGCACTTATCTTGCAGAAAAAATAATATGTGATCTTTTTCTTAATTTTACCGCATTACAGGTAAAATAACGAACCCGATACCAAACCGATTCTCATGAAAAAGACAACTTCTCTGCTGCTGATCGCAGCATTGACCGGCCTGATCTCCTGCGGACCCGCTGGCCAGAAAGAGGGGACTACGCCCCTGATCGAAAAACAGGATCTGACCCTCACCAGCGACCTGATGACCCCCGAGGTGTTATGGTCGTTCGGACGGCTGAGCGGACCCGAAGTCTCCCCCGACGGAAAAACCCTGCTCTACGGGATTTCCTATTACTCAATCGAACAGAATAAAGGAAACCGGGAGCTCTATTCAGTGGATGTAAACGGCGATAACTGCAAGCAACTGACCTTCTCTCCCAAGAGCGAGTTCAATGAACTGTGGCGACCCGATGGAAAAAAGATCGGGTTCCTCTCCTCCGAAAGCGGGTCGGTGCAGCTGTGGGAGATGAATCCCGACGGCTCCGGGCGGGTGCAGATCACCAACATTGACGATGGAATCACAGGGTTCAAATACGCTCCCGACCAAACAATGATCCTCTACACCAGGGAGGTTTACCTGGAAAATAAATTCAAGGACCTTTACGAAGGGCTCCCGAAGGCTTCAGGGCGCCTCATGGACGACCTGCTGTACCGCCACTGGGACACCTGGGTGGATTCCTACAGCCACGTATTCTATGCCAAATACGATGGAATGAAGGTGTGGGACAATGCCGATATCATGCCCGGGGAGCCGTATCAATCACCCCTGAAGCCATTCGGGGGCATCGAGCAGGTGAACTGGAGCCCCAACAGCAAGACCATTGCCTATACCTGTCAGAAGATGGTGGGGAAAGCCGCCACGCTTTCCACCAACTCCGATATCTACCTCTACAACCTGGAGACGGGTAAAACAACCAACCTGACCGAAGGGATGATGGGGTATGATATTTCCCCGGTCTATTCACCGGATGGCAATTACATTGCCTGGGAGAGTATGGAACGGAACGGATATGAATCGGATCAGAACCGCCTCTTCCTCATCAACACCGCCACCTGGGAGAAAACCTATGCCACCAAAGGATTTGACCAGAATGCAGGGAATCTCGCCTGGAGTCCTGACAGCCACACTGTCTATTTTACCAGCGACTGGCACGGTGCATTCCAGATCTACCGGTACGACCTGGAGGAGGGCAAGATCCAACCCATCACAACGGGGTTACAGGATTACGGAAACGTGGTTCCGGCCGATGGGAAACTGATTTCAGCCATGCAGACGATGTCGTTGCCTGCCGAGTTGTTTGCCATTGATCCGGAGAGTGGCGATGCAAAGCAAATCACCTTCACCAATAAGGACTTACTGGCCCAGCTGACCATGGGAAAGGTGGAGGAGCGCTGGATCAAAACCCATGACAACCTGGATATGCAGGTCTTTGTGATTTACCCGCCTCATTTCGATCCCTCGAAAAAATATCCGGCGTTGCTGTACTGCAAAGGGGGACCTCAGGGACCGCTCAGCCAGAGCTTCCATTACCGTTGGAATTACCAGATCATGGCAGCCAACGGATACATCATTGTTGCTCCGGCCCGCCGGGGTGTTTCTGGATTCGGACAGGCCTGGCAGGAGCAGATCAGCGGCGATTACCATGGGAAAAGCATGCAGGATTACCTGACGGCCATTGACGTTCTGGCAAAAGAGCCATGTATTGATGAAAACCGGCTGGGAGCGGTCGGAGCAAGCGCCGGTGGATATGCGGTCTTCTACCTGGCCGGAAACCATCAGGGACGGTTCAAGGCGTTCATTGCCCACGATGGTATCTTCAATGAAGAGTCTCAGTACCTTGAAACCGAGGAACTATGGTTTGAGAACTGGGATAAAGGGGGTCCCTATTGGGATAAAAAGAACAAGGTGGCGCAGGATGTCTATGCTCATTCTCCGCACAACTATGTAGCGAACTGGGATACACCGATCCTGATCATCCATGGGGGGCTTGATTACCGGGTGGTCTACACACAAGGAATGACCGCCTTCAATGCAGCTGTGTTACGGGGTGTTCCGGCAGAGTTTCTCTATTTCCCGGATGAAAATCACTTTGTGTTGAAACCACAGAATGGAATCCTGTGGCAACGAACCTTCTTCAACTGGCTCGACCGGTGGCTGAAATAGCATTTACTGACGAAGTCCGTTTCTTATCAGAATCTCTTCCCACTCATCACTTTCGGTGACATTGAGCAACACCGGATTGATCCTGTCGACAAGGTTCAGATTATTCCGGTTGGCACCAAAACAGAAATACTGCTCATTCAGGTTACTGGTAGATATCTTCAGGTCTTTCCCCAGTTTGAACTTGTCGAAGAGGTACTCGAGGGTGGCAACATCTGCGACAAAGGCGTCAATCTTCCTTTCATTCAGTGCATCCATTCCGTCCACAGGATTGATAAAGGGTGTATACTGAATGTGGTTGATGCGGCAAAATGCAGCGAACCCTGTCTCCTCAAGCGTACCAACCCGGATCTTCCGCAAATCCTCAACGGTTGTGATATCGCCTTTCAGTTTGGAAATAGTAAGTTCGGAAGATATTTCGGCAGTGAAGACAAAAAAAAGTGCAATGGCGTAAAACATCCAGACGATGGTCAGAATCCTTCCTATTTTGGTTCTGGGAATTTTATCTCCGTACCCTACAGTGGTCATGGTCACAAAAGCCCACCACATGCCATCGGCTATCCCTCTGTGTCCCCTGCGAAAATCATTTGAATTCCGGCGCTTCTCTGCCAGCCAGATGAGGATGGAAAAAATAAAGACCACTGAGAAAAGGATCAGTATCATTTTCAGGGTACGCCAGCTCATCAGTTGTTCAAGGACAGAAAGTAGCGGAATATTGTAGACAGGACGCCTGGCTAACCCCAGGTTGGAGGTGTAGAACGGAATGGTGAGACGAAAATCTGCCAGCCGGTTGTCGGTCAGGGTAAGCGGATTGATTGTCAGATCTACCTCTCCCCTCTTCAACGCAGCCATCAGATTGATGTATGTGCGAAATACGATATACCTGTATTTGATTTCCAGCGTATCCGCTATATTTCTCCACAGATCAATACTGGCTCCCCGGACCTTTTCACTGTCGAGGATCACAAAGGGGGGTGATTCGGAAACACCGATCCGAAGCTCATGAACAGCCTGTTGTGCCGGGGTAGGAACCGGCCGGTACAGACCACCCAGGATCAGAATCAGAAGAACCATGCGTTTCATAGATAACAAAATTTCATGTAAATTTACCCAATTCCATGAAAAAACCTTCTTTTACATCTAGAACCGATGATCCGATCACTTGATTCAGCCATTCTGGATGCCGCCTCCCTCCTGAGATCCTCCCGGTTTACCACCGCTTTTACAGGAGCAGGTATCTCCGTCGAGAGCGGAATCCCTCCTTTTCGCGGGGAAAAGGGACTCTGGAATAAATACGATCCGCGAACGCTTGAAATCGGTTTTTTTCTCAATCAACCGGAAGAGTCATGGAAGGTGATTAAACAGATTTTCTATGATTTCTTCGGGAAAGCAGCTCCCAACCAGGCGCACGTGGTGCTTGCCGGGATGGAACAGCGGGGGATGCTGAGCTGCATCATCACGCAGAATATAGATAACCTGCATCAGGCAGCAGGGAGCACTGTGGTCCATGAATTCCATGGAAACTCCATGAAACTGGTCTGCCTGGTCTGCATGCACACATACGTTTACGGAGAGATCAGTCTGGATACCCTCCCTCCACGGTGCCCCAAATGCGAAGGCCTTCTGAAGCCTGATTTTGTTTTTTTCGGGGAGGCAATCCCTCAGGAACCTCTGGCTGCTGCTTATGATGCGGCCGGTAAATCGGATGTGTTCCTGATCATTGGCTCCACCGGGGAGGTGATGCCGGCTAACCAGATTCCTCCCCTTGCCAAACAGAACGGAGCCACGATCATTGAGATCAATCCGCAGGAGTCGCACTATACCAGATGGATTACAGATATTTTCCTGCAGGGAAAAGCCGGGGAAGTGATGGGGAAGTTGGGTGAGATCCTATTTTCCACGCCCCTGCATAATGATTAGCATGGTGTAGATCAGGATTTTGAAGTCCATGGCCAGCGACATGTTCTCAATGTAGAGAATATCGAATTTCAACCGTTCGATCATCTGGTCGACATTTTCCGCATACCCGTATTTGACCTGCCCCCAGGAGGTGATCCCGGGTTTGACCTTATGCAACAGCCTGTAGTGCGGGGCACGCTGCATGATCTGTTCAATGTAGTATTGCCGTTCCGGTCGCGGACCTACAATGCTCATGTCGCCTTTCAGTACGGTATAAAACTGCGGGATCTCATCGATTCTTACTTTGCGCAGAAACCTCCCGACCCGTGTGATCCGTGGATCTGTTTTGGATGAAAGCTGAGGGCCGTTGGTCTCCGCGTCCCGGTACATGGTCCGGAACTTATGCATGACAAACTTACGGCCTTTGAGCCCAACCCGTACCTGGGAGAAGAGGATCGGTCCCGGGGAAGTCACCTTGATGGCGATGGCGGTAACCAGCATGACCGGAAACAGAATGACCAGGCAGATCGCCGAAACGGTAATATCAAAGATCCGCTTCAGTGACAGTTGCCAGTCGGGCATCAGATCGGGAAAGATCTGGATCAGCGGTGCCTGAAAGATGGAGGTGATCTTGACAGATCCCATCAGGATATCCTGCATCACCGGAATGATCTTGATCACGACATCAGTTTCTTCGAGCTGGGTGATTATTTTTTCAATCGTATGATTTTCATTATGTTCAATTGCAATAATCACCTCTTCCACCTGGTACTCCTGGACGATCCTGGGTAGATCCTGGAGATCTCCCAGATGCGGGAGGTATTTGTCCAGCTTATAGGTTTTATAAGGTTGTGCACTGACAAATCCAATGAATTTATTTCCCGATGATTCCTTCTGATTCTCAATATCCTGGTAAATCGAGATGGCATTTCCGTTGCTCCCAACCACGATGGTGTTGAAGCCGATCAGTTTATGGTGGATCTTGTAGGCAGTCCTTGACGTCAGATAGAACCGGAAAGAGACCGTAAAGAAAAGGTGGAGAAAGAAGAGGGCAAGATAAAACTGCAGGTAGGTCCGGTTGGTGATGATCACATCATCCAGGATCAGGCTGAAGAAGATTACCGTCACTCCAATGACCGTTGTCAGCACCGTGGTGCCAAATTCGCGAAGTCTGGCTTTCCGGTAAATTTTGCGATAGGTACCGATCAGCACATAGAAGAGCAGCCACAGAACCGGAATGATGGCAAGGCCGATATACAACTTGGTATCGGTAAAGATCAGCGCCGGCTCCTGGAAAACAGTGGGATTGACTACCAGTTTCCGGTAGCAGAAGAAAAGAAACCACGCCAGCATGGCGGCAAGGTAATCGGCCAGAACATATTTGAGTACCTGCAGGCGCTTATTCATTATTCAGATTTTCTTGTAACCACTTTGATATTGTCAAATAACAAGAGAGCTTCGGCAACCGATTCGTACTGAATGGCAGAGATAAAGATCCGGAATTTCTGCATCCCGGGATAGACATTCAGGCTGTTGGTGAGGTTAATGTAGATCTTTTTCCATTGATCACCGGTCGGGTTCAGGTAGATGATTGGCACCTGCTGGATGGTGGTTATTCCATACAGGTAAACTCCGACAACGAAGACATTGTTTGTCCTGAAATTCATCTCCATGAATACCGGGGCAAAGGGAATGAGGAAATCTTTCTCATTTACGCATTCAAAGAACTCATTGGTCGTGTCCATCTGCACCATGCCCGAATGGTTTCCTTCGAAGGTAAGCGGTGATCCCGGTTCTGTGAGCAGCAGGGGGACATCGCTCCGTGGAGTGGTGTCGAACGCAATGGATACACCTTCAAAATCCTCTACCAGATCGAACACTGTGGTT
Source organism: Bacteroidota bacterium (assembly GCA_007280875.1). GTDB lineage: Bacteria > Bacteroidota > Bacteroidia > Bacteroidales > FEN-979 > QYOJ01. Next base: position 1,619 of record QYQJ01000102.1, on the reverse strand, counting down.
GGAATGTACGAGGTCTTCTGCACGCCAAGGGAAGTTATCTCCCCTTCTGTAAGTTCAACCTGCTGCTCAATTTCGGCAAAGAAGGGGTAATTTTCCCGGGTAGCAGCGATGCCGTTCACTTTGATCCCGGGCAGGATCTTCAGGTTGTGTCTGCCCCTGGCCAGTACGGGAACGGTTGCCGGAAGCTGAAATGCACCAATCAGGTCGTCATCCAGGTATACCCAGGCATCGACAATAGCAGCCGAAGAGGAGCCCTGTGACAGGTTGGTAGTCAGGTATATCGAATCGATCGAGATATAGGCCGGGACCGTCTGGTCTCCCTTGAATTTGTCACAGGAATTAAGCAGTATGCCTGGAACCACTAAAAAAACAATGAAAATGAAAGAGGCAGATCTCCTGACGGGCATAGATAGATATTGATTCTTTCAGTATGAAATCAACGGATTGTTCTCAGATTTATTGTATCCATAATCCGGTGAGCCACCTCCAGGGCACTATATCCGTCGTTGATAGTAACCGGAGGCACCGTGTTGTTGTCAATGGCTGAACGGAAGCTTTCAAGTTCTGTTTTGATTGCATTCAGGGGTTTCACCTCCGGTTTATTGAAGAAGATCTGCTTCATCCCTTTTTCAGGTCCCAGATCCAGCGTAAAAAGGGCTTGGGATGGTCTCTTTGGATCAGCATCCTGGATCCTGACCACTTCTACCTCTTTATTGAGAAAATCGACAGCAATGTAAGTATCCTTCTGGAAGAACCTGGACTTTCGCATGCTCTTCAGGGAGATCCGCGAGGCAGTTAAATTGGCCACGCATCCGTTATCAAACTCGATCCGTGCGTTGGCAATATCCGGTGTATCGCTTACAACGGGGACGCCGCTGGCTGATATTTTCCGAATGTCAGACTTGACAACACTGAGGATGATATCGATATCGTGGATCATCAGATCAAGGATCACCGGTACATCCGTCCCACGGGGATTGAACTGGGCCAGGCGATGGCTCTCAATGAACATGGGGTTCCGGAAGAAGGATTCCACAGCCAGAAAGGCAGGATTGAACCGCTCCACGTGTCCCACCTGGACCTTCACATTGGCCTCGGTAGCTATTTTTATCAGTTCGCGGGCTTCATGCAGGGAGGTCACAATGGGCTTTTCAATGAAGACGTGGCGAAATTTCTTCAGGGATTTGGCAGCACACTCAAAATGGGATACCGTGGGGGTCACGATATCGACCACATCCACCGCATCCACCAGCTCATCAACCGATCCGAATTTCTTGATCCCGAACTCCTTTTCCACCTGATCCACGATCTCCGGATGGGGATCGTAAAAACCGGCCAGGTCAAAACCGGGAATCTCCTTGATGCACCGGATATGTATTTTGCCCAGATGGCCTGCTCCTAAAACACCGATTTTCAGCATGACTGAATTTGATTTTTTACAAAAGTACGGCTTTGTGCTGATTGAAATTAGTATTTTCGCCAAAAAAACAGACTCCATTCCAGACTCCCATGACCAAACCTGTCCAGCTGACCGACTCGTTCCGCCACAAAGGGCTTCGCAGGTTACTTGTCGAAACCATCCGGGGAAAGGGAATCACTGACACCCATGTACTGCAGGC
>QYQJ01000106.1 GCA_007280875.1 Bacteroidota bacterium | reverse complement strand
GGTCAAAGCAACATGTCCTGAAAAGGACTTTAAGAACACAGACATGAGTTAATGCCAATTACTTCAACGGCAAAACTCGCAGGAGAAACTCGCATGCCAAAGGCGTCAATAATTTGGTAAAGATTTATAGGAGAAATGTATGTAAATATAGTAGGGGATTCTCTTTTTTTTTCACATATATAGATTATTATATATATTTTTTCTATTTTTGAAGACCAAGATATGATCGATGAAAGAATACGATGAACCACAGGAGGAGCAGCACAGGCAGGATAAGAAACAGACCCGGCGGAAATTTCTGCGGGATGTGGGCATCATAGCCGGCGGCGGTGTATTTTTACAGAGTCATGGCTGGAAGCAAAACCGGAACAAAGAAAATGGTTATTCTGAAAAAGGTTGTCTCGTGTGATTTAAGGTATATCCCTTCTCTCAAACGTATACACGCTTGCACACATCAGGAGAAAGATCAGACTTCCCAGCACCATACAATCGACCAGGAGGTTCTCTTTTCCGAACATGATGTTCTGGGGCTGGTAATAATTGAAAATATTGAACGGAAGAGTGGCCTTGAATGCAGCCCATAATTGTCCGGTAAAAAATAACAGGTAAAAAAGCAGAGTGACCATGGCACTTACAATGCCCGAAGATCCTCCGCCTCTGGAAAGTGTGGCAATCAAGAGGGTAACTGTCATGATTAACACGAACAGCAGCCACAGGTTTACGCTTATTTCCAGGATATGAAGCGATACATTCCAGGTCAGCTCATGAAAGATCAGGATAGCAGCCAGGGAACTGATGCATGAAGCAAAGATTATGGCACCCAGGATCAGGAAGCCGGAGAACCATAGTTGTAAAACAAGTGATCTTCTCCGGAATGGTAACGCAAGCATCAGTTCCATGTTCCCATTCTCTATCTCACGGGAAATATGCCTGACGGGAATACTGATGGCAACCATCGCCAGCAGGGCCAGCACAAGTGGATGATTGAACCCAAATGCCGCTGCCCCGTTAAAGGTCAACATGTTGAAAAAGGAATCGTTGAGGAATAGTTTCAGGGTTTCAGGCAGTTGGTTCATCACGGAATGAAGGATGGCCTGGGTGTCGAAGGTGGTCACCAGGTAAAGCATCAGCAATTGGAAAAGGCTGATAAAGACCATGCTGAAGATGGTCAACCCCCTATTGATCTTCCAAATCAGTTTAAGATAGGTCATCCTCTTTCCCGCTTTTATCATGATAATAGTGCATGAATAGTTCTTCAAGATCAGGTTTGCTGATGGATACATTTCGTACTGGCAGTTCAGACAATCTTTTAAGTAATGCACTGATATCACCTCTGAACTGGTATGTATACTGTGTTCCCTGATGCCGGATCAGTTCTGCACCGGGGAGTTCAATTACATTTTCAGCGTCTGTCAGGGTAAATTCCAGCAGCTGGCCGGCATTTTCCTGAAGTGCTGCCAGCGATTCAACACCGGCAATTTCTCCCTTCCTGATAATGGCTACCCGGGTGCAAAGCTTTTCAACTTCGTACAGGTTGTGAGAAGAGAAGAAGATGGTTGTCCCCTTGTGCTGTTCTTCAAAAAGGATCTCATAAAACACCTCCTTCATCAGGGGATCCAGTCCGGTTGTAGGTTCATCCAGGATCAACACCCGGGGATGATGAAACAGGGCCTGGATGATACCGATCTTCTGCAGGGTGCCATGGGATAGGGCTTTTATTTTTTTTGACAGCTCTTTTCTGGAAAGATCAAAACGCTGAAAGAGAAGGGAATCTTCATTAAAGGGGACATTTCTGATCCTGGATATGAGTTTGAAGAACGCAAACCCACTGAGGTGTTCATTGGCTGAAAATTCCCCGGGCAGGTAACCTAATTGTTTTCTGATAGTGAAACTATTCTTTCTTACCTCCAGGCCAACTAGTTCAACGCGGCCTGAATCAGGCCTGAGCAGATCAAGCAGGATCCGGATGGTGGTGGTTTTTCCGGCTCCGTTCGGACCCAGAAAACCAAACACATCCCCTTCATTCACCTGAAAAGAGACATCCCGGATACCCAGATGCTGACCATAGTACTTGGTCAGGTTTCGGGCTGTTATAATGGCAGGAGGGTTCGGCATATATTACCAGTTATCCAAAATTAGCATTTTTTTGGTCGCCCCTGCATGGACCTCCGGCAACCCTTCAGGTCATAAACCACATGACATACCCGCAATGTTCGCAAATGTAATTGGTTGCCTCTTTGTTTGCCCATTCTATTCCAAAGAAGGTCATAGCGGGCGTATTCATCAGGGTGCGACGCGTATAAAACCGTTTATGGTTACAAATGGGACATTCGAGCATCTTGCCCTGTACCGAATGCTCCCGGGGTTCATTACTGGTACTCATGGTCAATTGTTTAATGTACGAAGATAAGAATTCCGATGAATAAACCGGCCTGAAAAATTCCTTACCGGTATCGGCTTTCCAAATGCTTCAAAAGAAGAAGCGACCTGTCAGGTCGCCCCTGCGATTTTATCCAAATCCTCCCGACCTATCATTAAAATTTCCCGTACCTTTACCCCCGAAATCCGAAAGCCAAAACCTGAAACCTGAAACCCAAAACCATCATAATCTTATGAAACGTTTTTTCCTGTTCATGGTTGTGCTTTGCATGACCATTTCCGGTTGGGCAAACCCTGTATCCCAGGCTGATGCCTCCAAGATTGCCATTGCATTCTATACACACAATGCTCCGGTATCCGTTACAGATTATTCCATAGATAAAGCATGGATTACCCGGTACGGAGATCTGGCAACAATATACACCTTCACCTTCCATGCCGGCGGCTTTGTCCTGGTAGCGGCTGATGATGCCTCCATCCCTATCCTGGGGTACTCCTTTGAAAACGGAATGCCGGAAGTAATCACAAATCCGGCCACCCGGCAGTGGTTGGAGAACTACAGTACCGAAATAGCCAAAATTGTGGAAGCCGGACTCAGTAACCGGGAAACAGTGGGAGAGTGGGAAGCCATTTTACAGGGTAATTTTCCGGCTCCCACCCGGGATGTAAACCCATTGCTCACCACCACATGGGACCAGGGATGTTATTATAACCAACTTTGTCCGTATGATGCTTCAGCTACCTGGACCTGTCAGCATGTATATACAGGTTGTGTGGCCACCGCCATGGCCCAGATCATGAAATACCACAATTTTCCTCCACAGGGGGTGGGTTCTCATACGTACACGGACCCGACCTATGGGCCACAGACAGCCAACTTTGGAGCCACAACCTACAACTGGGCCTCCATGCCTAACAATGTGAGCAGCAGCAACCTCCCTACTGCCACCATCATGTACCATGCCGGGGTATCAGTTGATATGCAATACAGCACCAGCGGTTCCGGAGCCTACAGCGATAATGTACCTCCTGCCCTGCTTGATTATTTTAACTACCAACCTGATGTGACCATTAAGTATAAAGCCGATTATCCGAATATAAATGATTGGATTGCCTTACTCCGGGCCGACCTTGACAACCAGCTTCCGGTCTATTACAGCGGAGATAACGGCAGCGTTGGGCATGCGTTCGTTTGTGACGGGTACAGGCTGAGCGATAATAAGTTCCATTTTAACTGGGGATGGTCGGGAGCCAGTAATGGCTGGTACGCCATCGGTGCGCTCAATCCGGGCGGATATCAGTTTAACCTGACCAATGCAGCCGTAGTACACATTAAACCTTACAATCCCGACCTGATCGTCAGGATCACGCATCCGGTCAATTATGCGATAATAGGGGTGGGGTATGCCGTTGATATTGAAACAGAAACTGTAAGGGGAACTCCTTCCGAGATGAAGATCTTCATCGATGACAACGAGATGACTTCCGGCACGGGAACTACCCTTGATTTCACCTGGAACACCACATCGGCTGATCTTGGATCACATGAAGTTCGAGCCTATTCCTATACGGTATCCGATACGGTCTACTACAAGATAATACTGAATGTGGCAGAATGGATCTCGCAGGCGAGCGGCTTCACGGCCACCAACATAGGAATCAACTACATGTGGGGGGTAGATACCAATTGTGTATGGGCGGTAGGCTATAATGTGTCAAATCCGCTGGGAGAGTCACAGCATTTTACACGGACCCTCGATGGAGGCGTTACCTGGACCCCGGGACTGATCAATAATTGCCAGGGATTGGCTTCAGCCATGATCTTTGCCATGGATTCCAATAAAGCCTGGGCTCCCATGTACCGCGTTTCAGGAAATAAACCGCAGGGGATCTATACCACTGCCGATGGCGGAACTACCTGGACCCGGCAAACCTCCGCCTATTACAGCAACGGATTTTCCTTCCCCAATTGTGTTCACTTTTTCAATGAAACCGATGGCTGGTGCATGGGTGATCCCATCAATGGCGAATATGAGATCTATACCACCACCGATGGCGGAACCACCTGGGTTCAGGTTCCCGGAGCCAGTATCCCCAATCCCCTCAGCGGTGAATTTGGAATAGTAGGCTATTATTCCGCTGTCAACGATACGGTCTGGTTTGGGACCAATAAGGGGCGGGTCTATAAATCCACCGATAAAGGACTTGACTGGACTGTGTCGGTGGTTCAGCCGCTGAACAACAAGTACATCCGGCCCTACTTTCGTAACGGAATGCATGGACTGGTCCAGGATAAGAACCTGGAAACGACCGGGACCATCTGTGAAACTTTCGATGGAGGTGCCACCTGGACGCTGGTTTCCCCAACCGGCCCGATCTATGCCACGGACCTGTCCTATATTCCGGGGACCGAGAACACCTGGGTGAGTACCGGGGGTTATGGTACAAACGGATGTTCCTATAGCTTTGACGGCGGACATACCTGGAATGACTTCATCGGGACCCAAGGGGTGGTATATTTGTATCAAACCTGGCTGAACAACCATTGCGGGTGGGCAGGTGGCGTGAATACAAGCGAGACTGAAAATGGCATATACAAGTATATCGGAGTATTGTTACCCCCGCTTCCGGCCCCCTTCAATCTCCAGGCCGATGTGATCGACTATGATGTGCATCTTACCTGGGATGCTCCTGTGAGCGATGCACCTGCATTCACCCTGCTGGGTTACAATATGTACCGTGACGGCATTCGACTGAACATGGATCCCATTACCGACCTCTTTTACGATGATCACCTGGATCTTCCCGGTGAGTTTACCTATTGTGTAAAAGCGCTGTATAACATCGGCGAATCCAACCCGGTTTGCATCATAGTGGAGGTAGCAGTGGCGATGGAAGAACACACGGGATCCGGTCTGACCATCCACCCGAACCCGGCTCATGATATGGTTGTGGTTCGGTCTGACCAACCGGTGGATGAGATCCGGCTGTTCGATCTCCGGGGGAAGGAGTTTCTGAGGAAGAACGGAACTGGATCCGTGATGACCCTCGATGTTTCGGGACTTGCACCGGGTTCGTATAGTATGACAATAATCTCCAAGGGGAAGGTGAAAACGGTGAAACTGATAATCCAATAATTTCACTATTTCACTATTTCGCTATTTCGCTATTTTTTCTTTGCGTACATCTTCCGCATCTGCCAGCCAGTGATCCGGACTGACATCCTCCGGGGGAGCAGACGGGTCAGTAGAAAACAGGTCAACCGGTTTTTCCTTCCCGGGATGCAGATCGCTTGCCGTCCCAGTTTTTCTATCGCGAACCCGGCCACTTTAAGCGGATCCATCGCCTTTGGGGTGAACAGGCTTTCTCTGGGCTGACTGGCAAAATAGGTAGGGGTTCCGGTGATCCCTGCAGCACAGGCCGAGATGTCGATACCCAGGGGCGAAAACTCCTGGGACAGCGATTCGGCCAGCCGGAGCAGAAAACTTTTCGTGGCGGCATAGGGGGCAACAAGAGGGGGGGGAATGATCCCCGACAATGAGGAGATCAGCAGGATTCCCCCCGTGACACTGCGTACCTTGAGAGGTTTGGCAAATCCATACACCATTCGCAGGGCAGTGAGGTTATTCACCCGGATATACTGCTCGAGTTCATCAGGGGAGTTATCGAAGAAGGGTTTTACTTTACTGAAGGCCGCCACATAAACCAGTAACCGGCAGTCGATGTCGGTGATCGATTCCGCGCAGGTTTTCCATGCCTCTTCTGAAGCCAGATCAAGGGGCAGGGTACGGATTTCCACGCCGTATTGCTTCTTCATCCTGGCAGCCAACTGCTCCATCGCCTTCCGGTTGATGTCAACCATTACCACGTTCATACGGCGCCGGGCCAGCACTTCCGTGAATGCCGCCCCGATCCCCTCCGCCGCTCCGGCAACCAGGGCCCATTCTCCGTACCGTTCCCTGAACCGATCCATATTATTTCTATTTTTGGGAGGTCTATTAGCGGATGCTCGCTGAAGTCTACGCAAATTTCGCAGAAATAACGATTGATAGTAACAATCGAAGACTACTTTTTCTGCATACATTGGTAAGTGCAAATGAGAACAATTCTATTTTCCTTTCTCAAGGCAATGAAATCCTGGCAACTATTCATCCGTGGGATTCGCGGAAAGTCTGAAGAGGATCAACATGCCGAGCGTATCGTTTCCGGCAGTGCCTGGGAAGAGTTTTGCGACGACCTGAAAGCCGCCGGCGCTTCCCTGCTGTATCCGGGGACTCCCAGGGATCCCTTCAACCAGGCAGAAGGAGTGCGCTACCTTTCCCGCCTGACCCGGGCGGGACTGGAGGCCTTTGTGGAATACAGTGATCCGGCTTTTCCCGTGTTCAGAAGAATGGTCCATGAAACGGTCAAAATGGGTGCCGATAACCCCGACTATTACTATTTCAACGCCCAGATCGATGGAAGTAAATACACTTACAGGATCACCGGAAAAAGAAATACGGTTCATTACTTCGGACTTTTCACACAAAACGGGAACTATGGAACCACCGGCGGACTGGCTCCCTGCGGTCAGCTGGATCATACG
>QYQJ01000167.1 GCA_007280875.1 Bacteroidota bacterium | reverse complement strand
GGGGTGGGTGGAGGATCTCTGGTCTATGCCAATACCCTGATGAAACCACCGGTCGAATTTTTTAAAAATGAGCAGTGGAGTCGGTTCAACGACTGGGAGCAGATCCTGGGACCCTGTTATGAAAAAGCTCACCGGATGCTGGGAAGGGTCAAGCTGGATAAATTTTACCGCGAGGATGAAGTGCTCCGTGAAGTAGCGCGGGATATGGGAAAAGAGGACTCGTTCGACCATGTCTATGTAGGGGTCTATTACAACAAGGAGGAGGCATCGGTAGACCCCTATTTCAACGGGGAGGGCCCCCTGCGCAAGCCCTGCACCGAATGTGCCGGGTGCATGGTGGGATGCCGTGAAGATGCCAAAAAACACGCTGGATAAAAACTACCTGTGGTTCGCCGAGAAATACGGTGCCCGGATTCTACCCGAAACAGCCGCCTGGAAAATCGAATACCTAGATGGAATTTACCATGTTCATACCAAATCAAAGTTCGATCCCAGATCCCGGATACCAGATCCCGGATACCAGATCCCGGACTCATCATCCGGCATCTGGTATCCGGCATCCGGCATCTATCAGTCCAAAGGCCTGGTCATCGCCGGCGGCGTACTGGGAACCCTGAAACTGTTGCTTCATCAGAAACACATCTACAAAACCCTTCCCGGGCTGGGCGACCGTTTGGGTGAGTCTCTGCGTACTAATTCCGAAACATTGTGTACCGTTACGGCTGCCCGTACCAAGCTGAACAACGGAGTGGCGATAAGCTCCATCTTCAAGCCGGAAAAGGATACCTGGATAGAAATTGTCAAATACCCGGATGGCTCCAACCTGATGAAAACCCTTCTCACTATGGCGGTCGGGAATACCCGGCCGGTCTGGTTGCGGCCGCTGAGATTCACGGGGAATATACTGATCCATCCGTGGCGGTTCCTTCGGATGCTTTGCCAGCGGAACTGGGCCGAGCGCACCGTCATCTTTCTGGTGATGCAGACGGTCGACAGCGCCATGCGGATGACTCTGCGGAAAGGATTGTTCCGAAAGCAACTGACCATCAGGAATGACGGAAAAAAGAGGGTGAATGCCTTTATCCCGGTGGGACAGGAGGTGATGAACCGTTACGCCGAAAAAGCAGGCGCCATCCCACAGAACTCCACCATGGAGATCCTTTTCAATGTGCCTTCAACAGCTCATATCCTGGGGGGATGTCCCATGGGTGAGAATTCAAAAGAGGGAGTGATTGATCAGAATTTCAGGGCATTTGGTTACCCTAATATGTATATTGTCGACGGGTCGGTAATCCAGGGAAACCTTGGGGTGAATCCCGGTTTTACCATCTCCGCACTGGCAGAATACACAATGGCGATGATACCTGAGAACAAAAAATAATTTTCCGGAGAAAGGATTTCTTGCATCTTTTCATATATTTGTCTAGAAGAACTCACGAACCTGTAACTATAAATATCTATGAAGGAAGAAACATGCAGCCATACCTGGGAAATGGTCAATGTACAGTCCGGTTATATTGTCACCGAAAACTGTTTCAGATGTAACAAAACGGCCACCTCGTTTTCAGCCGGTGAATGGCCCCCGATGGAAGAATACCGCGAAGGAGAACATTTCTGGAATATCATGGAGGTGGCCCAGACGATCCGGTTTGATCTGACATGTAAGGCTTGCGGAAAACTGGTCCCGCTGAACGAATTGGCCGGCCTGATGATGTGTACCGGTTGCGATCCGAAATGCCCGGTGGATACGCTGATGAAAGAAATGGAAAAAAGCCGTATCTGGGTCTTTGTGGCATTCGGATTTTTTCCGGTTGATGAACGTACGCAACTGAGCCAGGAAAAGATCGCCATCCTGGAGGAATACTTCAATCAGCGACGGAAATCCTCCTCTTCCACGATCAGGATTGTCTCCTCTGAGAAGATTGACGATATCTCCAGGTGTTTTGCCGAGATGATCCGGGATGTTGGGATGCTATCCTTAACGCCACCGGCAACTGAATAATTCCCAAAAAGTAAATCATAAATAAAGAGATCAACCATGAAGCTTAAAGAAATCATTGAAAAACTATCACTTGTTACACTAACAAACGTGGAAGACAAGGAGGTGTCAGGAGTTTTTATTTCTGATATGCTTTCGGATGTCATGAGCAGTGCCGAGACAGGCAATATCTGGCTGACCGTTCAAACCCATAAGAACGTCGTATCGGCTGCCAACCTGATTGACATCGCTGCGGTCATCGTGACAAATGGAAAAGAGGTGCCGGAAGGTACTGTTGAGCTTGCAAACCGGTTTCATGTAAATATTCTGAGCAGTCCGTTATCCAGCTTTCAGCTGGCAAGCAAACTGGTGGAAGCCGGATTGAAGTGACAGGAACCTTAAATTATGCAGGAGGATAGAAACCATAGTATTGAAATAGCAAAAATCAAGGAGGCGTTACAGGCCGACATCATTACCGGAAACAGTCAGACCGGACAGTATGTTACAGGCATCTACGCATCAGACCTGATGAGTGACGTACTGGCCTACGGCAAATCTGGCTCTATCCTCATAACAGGGTTGAATTCAGTACAGGCAGCTATTTCTGCCTATATGGCTGAATTCAAGGGGATCGTCTTTATCAGAAGTAAGATCCCCGATCAGGATATCCGGAAGTTTGCCGAAGAAAAAGGACTGTTTATCCTGACGACGGATACCGACATGTATGAAACCTGCGTAAAGATAGCCTCTATCGAAGGTGAAGTTTCCGTTTCTACAGCTGCAGCCGCTTTGACGAAACGGGCAGAGAACGTTACAACTTATTCTTTCTCTATTGACGGCCAGGACTTTGCAAGTGCCGGGATGGTCTCGACCCAGATCAAAACCATTTTGAAGTCGATCGGGTATAACCCGCTGATTATCAGAAGGGTAGCCATTTCGACCTATGAAGCAGAAATGAATGTGGTCATGCATGCGAAACGGGCCAAGGTGACATTAAAAGCGAGTGATCAGGAAATATACATCATCATTGCAGATGAGGGAAAAGGCATTGCGGACATTGAACTGGCGATGCAGGAGGGGTATTCGACCGCAACGGAGGAACAACGGGCGATGGGTTTCGGAGCGGGAATGGGGCTCCCCAATATCAGGAGGAATTCCGATAAAATGAACATTGAAAGTAAAGTCAACGAAGGAACGACAATAGAAACGATGTTTTTTGTGAAATGAAGTACTATCATTCACATGTGATCATTCCTGAAAAATGTGCCGGGAGATTGAAATGCATTAAAGCATGTCCAACCCGGGCCATCCGATTGAGACATGGTACAATCACCTACTACGATGACCTTTGCGTGGATTGCGGTGCGTGTATCAATGTGTGTCCAGAGCATGTGTTCGCTCCGATAATGGACGATTTCAGCGATTTTGAAAAATTTGAATTTAAAATTGCCATTCCCTCCCGTACCCTGTATACCCAGTTCAACGCTTCAATTCATCCCAACCAGATTCATCAGGCGTTAAAAAACATTGGGTTTGATGCTGTAATGGATATATCCCGCGTCAGTCAGGAACTCATCTTTGCCATCTCCGAATACCTGAAGACCAATCCGAAAGAGAAACCGATCATCAGTTCCTTTTGTCCCTCCCTGATCCGTTTGATCCAGGTCAATTACCCCAATCTGATGGAGCTGATCTCTACCTTCGATGCTTCCCGGGAGATCACAGCAAAAGAGGCTAAACAGGAATATGCGGAAAAACTTGGCATCAGCATCAGCAAGGTTGGAGCGATCTACATTACGCCCTGTCCTGCGATGGTTGTTTCCATCAAACAACCGGCGGAGAAAGAAAAATCCTGGATTGATGGTGCCATCGGGATAAAGGATATCTATAACCTGATACTTCCTGAGATACTGCAGATGAACGAGCAGGTCGAAACCATCGACACCGAATTCCATTTCCACTACGGTACGGGGTGGGGGGAAACCGGTCATTTGTCACGGTTCCTTGACGCGGAAAGACACCTGACAATCGTTGGTATTGAAAACATCATGAATGTTCTGAATGATATTGAAGATTCAAAATTAAAGAACATCGATTACATCGAAGCATATACCTGTCCGCAGGGTTGCATCGGTGGGATATTTTGTGTAGAGAATCCTTATATTTCCAGGCATAATGCCATCATGCTCGAACGGAAATTCGGAGAGTTAAAATTGTTTGACGAAGCAGAGGTGCTGAAAAAGTACCATGAACAATACTACTTTCTGGGAAGGCATGTGTTGCCCCGCCCTACCCGGGCGCAGGCTGTGGATATAGGGACCTCCATCAAACGGATGATCCAGAAGGAGCGGATCTTTGTCAAACTTCCCAAAAAAGATTGCGGCTTATGCGGGGCACCAACCTGTGAGACATTTGCCCAGGATTGTGCCCGAGGGGAAGCAGAATTATCCGATTGTATATTTTTCAAGTTGAGTACCCATTAATTAAAGAGACAATGGAAAAACGATTCGCCTCTTTTACAGAAGAAATGTACACCTACCCCCGGGAAGAGGGAAGTCTGATCCCGTTACTCCAGAAAGCCCAGTCAGCCTGCGGATACATATCGCCCGCCATCGTTGAAACCCTGGCAGATTACCTGCAGTTGACGGAAAGCGAGGTTTTTGGAGTGGCTTCATTCTATTCGCAATTCAGATTTACTGAACCCGGCCGGCACTCCATCAGCGTCTGCCTGGGAACAGCCTGTCATGTGGTAGGAGGCGGAACCTTGCTGGAGACCTGTGAACGGGATCTGGAAGTAAAACCCGGCGAATGCACGTCGGATAAACGGTTCGACCTGAACCGGGTGGCCTGTCTCGGATGTTGCGCACTGGCACCCGTTGTAAAGATTGACGATGACATTCACAGCAAAGTAAATATAATCAAACTTAAGGAGATGTGGAGCAACTATGAATAACTTCACGAAACTCAAAAAACAAAGTACAGCCGAATGGAATACGCTCCTCACCGGTGAGATGCCTGTGATTTATCTGGGTATGGCGTCGTGCGGGAAAGCTGCCGGAGCAGATAAAGTCAGGGAGGCTGTAAAAAAAGCGCTGAAGAAATACCATCTTTCAGCTAAACTGGTGGAGGTCGGGTGTATCGGAACCTGCTACCTCGAACCCATCATGGACATCAGTGCCTTCGGGAATCCACGTGTCTCTTTCGGGAATGTGGATGAACGAGCGGCCGATTCAATCATTCGCAAGTATTTTCTTGAAAAAGAGTGCCATAAGGGGAAGGTCCTCGGTCATTTCGGGGCCGCCTCCTTCGATGGTATTCCCAGGTTCTTTGACCAGCCGATGCTGCAGCCACAGGTTCGGATCGTGACAAAAAACTGTGGTCTGATAGATCCTGAAAACATTCACCATTACATTGCCAACGGGGGTTATGAAGGGCTCGCAAAGGCACTGCAAATGACTCCCGATAAGATCATTGATGAGATTACCCATGCGGGGATCCGCGGCCGGGGCGGAGCCGGTTTCCCGACCGGGATCAAATGGAGGACCTGCCGGAATACCAAAGCCGATCAGAAATATCTGATCTGCAACGCGGATGAAGGAGATCCCGGCGCATTCATGAACCGGTTGCTGATTGAAAGTGATCCGCATGCCGTACTCGAAGGGATGCTGATCGCCGGATATGCCATCGGTGCCTCGCAGGGATATATCTATATCCGGGCCGAATACCCGCTTGCGATCATCAGGTTGAGGCACGCGATGAAGCAGATGGAAAAAGCCGGTTTGACCGGGAAAAACGTACTGGGATCGGCATTCTCTTTCGATATCCGGATCAAGGAGGGAGCCGGTGCATTTGTATGCGGAGAGGAGACATCACTCATTCACTCAGTGGAAGGTAAGCGGGGGATGCCCCGCACCAGGCCTCCTTTTCCTGCTGTTTCAGGATTGCATCAAAAGCCAACCGTCATCAATAATGTGGAGACACTGGGGACCATCCCTCACATCCTGAGAAACGGCGCGGGATGGTACAGGCAATTCGGGGTGGAAGGGAACTTCGGGACCAAGACCTTCTCCCTGGTCGGGAAGATCAGACGTTCCGGACTGATTGAAGTACCGCTCGGCACCCCGTTGCGGAAGATCATTTACGATATCGGTGGGGGTTCCCAGAAAGAGTTTAAAGCCGTTCAGACCGGGGGCCCTTCGGGCGGATGCATCCCCGAGGAACTGCTGGACACACCGGTAACCTATGAAACACTGGCATCAGTCGGCTCCATCATGGGTTCCGGCGGATTGATCGTCATGGACCGCGACACCTGTGTGGTGGATATAGCCCGGTACTTTCTCGATTTCATTCAAAAAGAATCGTGCGGGAAATGTACGCCTTGCCGGGTCGGGACCCGGCATATGGTTGAAATTCTTGAAAAAATCTGCCGGGGGGAGGCAGAGCCGGAGTTTCTCGATAAACTGGAATCACTGGCACGACTCGTAAAATCAACCTCGTTATGCGGGCTGGGACAAACCGCTCCAAATCCTGTCCTTACCACGCTCCGTTATTTCCGATCGGAATATGTGGAGCATCTGAAAGAATACTACTGTCCGGCCCTTGTCTGCAGTTCGCTGATCGAATATACGGTTGTCAAGGAAAAATGCACAGGATGCCAGCGGTGTGTGAGCGTTTGTCCCACCGGAGCCATTGTCGGTCCCCGCTCCGAGCCGCACAACCTCGACCCGGACAAATGCATCAAGTGCCGCGCCTGCTACGATGTGTGCCGGTATGATGCCATCGCAGGAAATGCTATTGTAATCACTTCAAGGAAGGAAGAATGAACCTGACCATCGACAATCAAAAAATTGAAATCAGCCGGCCTTCGACCATCCTGGATGTTGCGGGTCAGCATGGCATCGACATTCCTTCTCTCTGCGCACACCCCGAACTTACTCCGTATGGAGGATGCCGCCTGTGTGTCGTTGAAATTGAAGGACGGAACGGGTACCCGACCTCCTGTACCACCCTGGCTGAAGAGGGCATGATCGTCCGAACCAACACCAACGTATTGCAGGAGATCCGACGGGAAGTGATCCAGTTAATCCTCAGCGAACATCCGGCCGCCTGCCTGATGTGTGAAGATGTGGAAGGTTGTCATGTATTTCAGGGAACCATAAGGAAAGTGGGGATCACCACAGGATGCCGGTGGTGCCCGAAGGATCAGGATTGTGAATTACAGCGGATCGTGGAGCAATTTGGAATTCATGACCTTACTTTGCCGGGACTGTACCGTGATCTTCCGCTGGAGAAGTATGACCCTTTCTTTGACAGGGATTATAACCTGTGCATCTATTGTGGCAGGTGCGTGAGGATCTGTACTGAGTACCGGAAAAGTTCCATCCTTTCCCTGCGACAGAGGGGGAAACTGACCACCATCGGGCCCGCGTTTGATGAAACCCACGTGGATGCCAACTGTGAATTCTGTGGTGCCTGTGTTTCTGTTTGCCCTACCGGTGCCATGTCGGAGAAAAGCAGGAAATGGTGGGGAAAACCTGAAAGGATGGAACCTTCAGTCTGTCCGCTTTGTAGCCTGAATTGCGACATCCAGGTACTGACCCTGAATGAGAAGATCGTGGGGACGCTCCCACCAGGCAAAGCCCATGAATCGGGAGGGGATCTCTGTGTGAAAGGCCGGTTCTGCTTGAGTGAGCTGGTCAACCGAACGGAACGGATCCTTGAACCTGAGTTCAGATACCCCGAAGGATATGGGATCGTATCATGGGATTTTGCACTGGAAAAGGTCCGGGAGATCATACAGGTTGTTCCTGCGCACCGTGCTGCCCTGTTCATCTCTCCTGATCTGACACTGGAAGAACTCTATACGGCCGGTTTTTTTGGCAGGAACGTATTGGAAACCGACGAGATAACTTCTTCATGCCTGGATGCAGGACTGATTGCCTACCTGAAACTGGCCGAGGAGTCGGTCTCACTGAAGGAGTTTGAAAAGGCTGGTACCATTTTCTCAGCTTTCCTGAATGGGAATTACAACTACGCCCCGCTGACCCTTGCCATCAAATCCTCTGCCGGGGAAGGCGTACCGTATTATCAGCTTGGATGGATCGCCGACACCACATCACGCTTTGCGCGTCACCGGTTTATTCCGAAACCGGGTGAAGCGGAAAGCTACCTGGGCGAAATCATCTCCTTTTTAAAAAACGGCAAGTGTAACTCTCCGGAGATCAGTGAACTGGCGGGATCATTAAAAAAAGAAAAGAGAGGGATCATAGTAGTGGGGACCCAGATCCTCTCCCTGAGCAATGGGTGTGTCATGCTGGATAAAATCCGGCAGATTGCCACCCTTACGAAATCCGGGCTCTATATGCCCAATCCATATGGCAACCTCTACGGGATGCTTTCGCTCATCAGGATGAAACCAGTGGAGGAGGTCCTTCAACAAATCCGGGAGGGCCGGATCGACCTGCTCTACGTGGTGGGGGATGTGCCATTTACAGAACGGCCGGATGTAAAATACGTGATCTATCAGAATGCATTTCCTCCTCCGAAAGGGTTGAACCCGGATGTGGCGTTACCAACCACCCTGTGGGGTGAAACGGGAGGCTCTATCCGGACTGATAGCGGAACCATCAAGCGATTTAAATCCCATGCTGTATCCCACGGATATGCCCGTCCGCATATCGAAGTATTCTCAGGGATAGCCGGTACAAAAAAGATCCCGAAGGCGGGATTTCCCCAGAAAACAATCAGGGAGGCCCTTTCCGGAGCCATCAGTCTTCCGGCGACCGGCCCGGGAAAGCAGGCGTTATCAGCCGGTAAATCCCCTGCACCGGACAGGAAGTTCCCTTATGTTCTGATCCAGGAGAAAAATCCGCACACCTACAGCAATCTGAACCTGGGTGTGGCTATATCCGCTTTCGGGGAGCTGGTCATGCCCGGGCATCTTATCCTTCATCCCATGGATGCCGGAAAGGTGGGAGTGAAACAAGGGGATCCGGTTATCCTGCATACTCCGGCAAAGAAATTGAGATGTAAAGCGGCGATCCGGAAAATTATCCCCCCGGGAACCGTCTATTTGACTTCTGTAAACGGGGAACTGGAGTTCGAAAATAATCCTTGCTACGTAACTATAAAACGGGATCATGTTTGAAATTGTTGAACGAAAAATGATCGTCCCGAACCTTCACCTGCTGGTGGTTCATGCACCGGATGTCGTGGAGGAGATTCAGCCGGGACAGTTTGTAATCGTCCATGCAGGGGAGGGTTCTGAACGGATCCCCCTGTCGGCGGCCGATTGGGACCATCAGGCGGGCACCTTGACCATTGTCTTCATGGAAGTGGGTACCTCCACAGGAAGACTGGCTATGCTGAAGCCC
This sequence comes from Bacteroidota bacterium, assembly GCA_007280875.1. Classification (GTDB taxonomy): domain Bacteria; phylum Bacteroidota; class Bacteroidia; order Bacteroidales; family FEN-979; genus QYOJ01. Next base: position 10,403 of record QYQJ01000167.1, on the reverse strand, counting down.
GGGGATACCATACCCACCGTTGTCGGTCCGCTGGGCAAGCCGACCGAGATCGATCACTTCGGAACGGTCATCTGCATCGGGGGCTGTTTTGGAATGGGTTCGATCTACCCTGTCGTCAGGGCGTTGAAAGAAAAAGGCAACACAGTGATCACCATCATGGAGGGGCGAAGTAAGAATTTGCTTTACTGGGAGGAGAAACTGGCTGTCTACAGCGACAAACTGATCAAACTCACCCGGGATGGCAGCTACGGGTACAAGGGCCACATTAAAAAAGGTGATGATATCATCAGGGAGACCGGGATCAAACCCGATCGTGTGATCGCCAACGGCTGCATGACGTTATCATACAAAACCACACAGGAGTATGCCCATTTCGATGTGCCTGTGATGGTTACACTGAATACCATCATGATCGACGGGACCGGGATGTGTGGGGTATGCCGTTGTACCGTTAACGGGGAGATGAAATTTGCCTGTGTGGATGGCCCGGAATTCGACGGGAGACTGGTTGATTGGGAGGAGCTGGCAAATAGGAGACAACAATATATCGGCGAAGAAGCATTTCTTGTTCATCATTCTGGATGTGGAGGGAACTAACATGGCAGAAACGAAAAGCGCGCGGTTTGAAAGGGTCGAGATGCCCAAGCAACCACCCTACATCAGGCGCAGAAATTTCAATGAAGTCGCCCTGGGATATACGCCTGAACTGGCTGTGCGGGAGGCTAAAAGATGCCTGGATTGCAAAAAACCGGTCTGCATCGAAGGCTGTCCGGTCGAAATTGACATACCCGGTTTCATCCGGTGCATCGCCGCTGAAGATTATTCGGGATCTATTAAAATATTGAAAGAGAAAAATTGTCTTCCTGCCGTATGCGGACGGGTGTGCCCCCAGGAAGAGCAGTGCGAGATCAAATGCATCCTGGGCAAGAAAGGAACGCCGGTTGCAATTGGCCGTCTCGAGCGGTTTGCGGCAGAATGGGAAGCCGCTCAACCCACAATGGATTTACCTGAAATCAAGAGTCCGACCGGGAAAAGGGTGCTGGTGATCGGATCCGGACCCGCCGGCATCACCGTCGCCGGCGATCTGATCCTGGCAGGGCATACTGTCACCATGGTGGAAGCCCTCCACGAACCCGGCGGTGTACTAACCTATGGCATTCCGGAATTCCGGTTGCCCGGCCGGGTTGTGAGCCGGGAGATCAATTACCTGCAGCAGCTCGGAGTGAAGTTGATCTGTAACTTCGTGGTAGGGAAAACCAGGTCGCTGGCGAAGATCCTGCAGGAGTACGATGCCGTTTTCCTGGGTACGGGTGCCGGTTTGCCCTGGTTTATGGAGATTCCGGGAGAGAACCTGAATGGCGTATACTCTGCCAACGAGTACCTGACACGCGTCAACCTGATGCGGGGATTCGAATATCCCAAGACCTATACCCCGGTGAAACGGCATAAACGAGTGGCTGTGGTAGGCGGGGGGAATGTGGCCATGGACTGTGCCCGGACAGCTCTCCGGCTGGGCGCCGAAGAGGTTTTCATTGTGTACCGCAGATCGCAGCAGGAGTTGCCGGCACGGCTCGAAGAGTTTGAAAATGCAGAAGAGGAGGGGGTGATCTTCCACTTCCTGACCCTTCCCGAAAAGCTCATAGGCGATGAAAACGGATGGCTGAAGGAGATCGAGTGTTCGCGCATGGAACTGGGTGAACCCGATCAATCGGGACGCCGCCGGCCTATCCGGATCGACGGTTCTGAATTCATCATGCCGATGGATGCCTGCATCGTTGCCATCGGGAACAGCCCAAACCCGATCATCCCGCAAACGACCCCTGAACTTGAGGTATTAAAAAAAGGAACCATTGTAGTGGATGAAAGCACCGGAAGAACCTCGATGGACCGGGTTTGGGCAGGAGGCGACATCGTAACCGGGGCCGCCACCGTGATCCTCGCTATGGGAGCAGGCCGGATCGCTGCACGTTCCATGCACGAATATCTATCCAACAGCAGGTAGATTCGAAATTCAATCAGTTGGCAGATGTACCACCTGCCAACTTCTGATAAACGCTACCAGGTCGTTTCGCTCCTTCGTTGTCAATGCCGCATGGTGAGCTGTTGAGTCTCCTCATAAAGGCATCTCAGTCCCGGGTCGCCCCAGGGTAATTGTTGCGAGCAGAAAACCGTTTGTTGCCGCATTCAGAAACAGCTGGTCGTTCAGAGAAGGAGCTTTGAGCCCGGTTCCATGGGTGCCGTGGCACTCCGCGCATCGGTAGGCAAAAAGCTCTGTCCCACGGATTTTATTCCCCAGGGTTGGCCCTGCAAAATTGTATTCCCAGGTGGTATCAATGCAGGATCGCCGGCCCCGTGGCTCCTTCCCCATGCTCTCCATGACAGCGGGAACAGAGGTAGTGGAAGCGTTCAGCGCCGGATGCCGGATACCGCTGCTTCGTCGCTTCGCTTCTCGCAGTGACACTGATGCCGGATGCCGGATCACCGGAAATTTGAAATTTGAAATCCGAAAATCGAAATTCGCTTCGACCCTTGACCCTCGACCCTTGAACTTGGATCCTGAACCCTCGACCCCCAGACTTTCGATGTACTCCAGGAGATCGGCCATCTCCCGGTCCGCAAGCATCGACCACGAAGGCATCGCAGTATTCATGCGGCCACGGGTTACCGTATTAAAGATGTATTCCAGGGAGGAGGCCCGGAAGAAATCGGGATTGTTAAACCCGATGGCTACTCCTCCCTTTGCTTCTTTACCATGACAGGTTTTGCAATGCGAGTTGAAAATTACAACCCCCTGATCGGCAGATGCTTTTCCTGCAATGACCAGTTTAATTACAAATGGGCCTCTAACACCATTCAATTGATCGAGGACGAGAAATCCGGCATGCTACAGATGATGGGGCTTCAGATCGGGCTCTGCTACATCGTGAATTAGTCCAGTCCGATAAACTTAAATGGCTGAGCATCCCGGAAGTCTTTATCCACATTGCCGGCATATATCTCGCCATGGGCAATGGCCAATTTCTTCGTGGGAGCCCCTGCTGAGAAATCCAGGTCGTTCAGGTCTACCCAGAATACATTGGGAGTAAGAGCACTCTCGAAATAGTAGGTTTTGTTTTTCTGGTCTGCTACGGTTCTCCATCTCGTACTTGAAATATTCGGCTGGTCAGGAGTGGAGATTCCGAAAGTCCGGGTTTTGAACCGTCAAAATCAGGATATTCCGATTCCACCAGCCACAGCAGGTTCGCTACAAGTCCTTTTTCATTCATGCCGTCGGTGGTGCAGATGTCATAGCCGGAGAGGATCACACTGCCGTATCTGGACTTCCATTTCAGGGAATTCGGGCCGGCTGCACCGTTGCGCTCCATCCCTCTAGGGAAGAGCCACATATTGCTCAGGATATCATCTTTCCAGTCCATCGATCTGGCGGTGATGATCGTTCCGTTTGGGCCTTCGTAAACCACCCTTGTACAGGCTGTTGAATCAGAAATTTGCGTAAAAACCAGGAGTACGAATACCAGGATAGTAGCTAAATGTTCTCTTTTCATGTTAAGTTTATTGGTAGGATTATGCAGGGATCCCTTACATCTCACGTCTCACATACCAGGAGGTAAATCAGGGAAAAATGTCATTCACTGAACGGCAGGAATGAAAATTTCTGTCCGCCTACAGAAACCTCCGCCATGAATCCCCCTTTTGGCATGGTAATAATGGCGATACCGTGACTATATGCCAGTGTGGCCGATACCCCGGCAGTTACAGCAAGGGCAGCAATCTCCGCGGCCACCTCAAAACGGCCGGTCATGAAGACTTTATACTCTTCTTCCGTTTTAAAAAAGATCACCTCACTGTAAGTTTTGCCTCCGATCTGGGCGCCGACAGTCACCTGGGTCATCTCCGTTAATCCGGCCGGCTCTCCATGTTTGTACAACACCCCTTTGCCATAGGCGCCGCCCAGGATTAATCCTCCCTTGCCTACGGTGTAAAGGACAGCATACCCGTATGTCTCAGTAAAGAAGTTCTGCAGGCCGGGATCTTTTTCCAGCATCTCCTTTTTTGCCTGATCTGCTTTATCAATGGCCTCCCGGTCGTCATCCGATTTCTGGGATAGCATAGGTCCAGCAGTAAAGAGAAGTAGGAGAATGGAAATAATGGTTCTTTTTATGGACATAGCTAAAAATTTTTCACTAAAATACTCAAAATACCTCAACATAACTATGGGCCCGGTATTATTTCAGATGTAAAAGCTATTTTCTACTTTTGTGGAAAAGTAGAATCTGATGAGAAATATCATTTTAAGGATACCATTGCGGGCCTGATTGACATTAAAAACGGGCAGAAACAGGGAATGAATGTAGGATGTGAGTATCGTTTTTACCTGATGAAGCGGAACCGGCGCCCCATTCCCGATGGGCTTTACATAGCTCCTTATGCAAGCTTTTACGGTTATTCATTTAAAAATGGGATCGACATCCTTCAAACTTCCATAGACAGTGCTAGCTTTATCAAAGGTAGATTTTACTGTTTTAACCTCGGATTTGAACTGGGCTACCAGTTCGTCTTCTGGAAACGCTTTACCCTCGACCTGGTGCTGTTCGGTCCTTCGGCTAGCTATTATGGCGGGGATCTCGAATACGGCGTAGGGTTGAATCCGGATAAGATTCCAAAAGTTGATCAGGAAATTCTGGATGAGATCAAGGGAAAATACCCTTTTGTAAGAAGCCTCTTCACCAGTCATACCTTTGTCCAGAAAGGAAAGCTGGACCTGTTCAGCCTGGGTTTCCGGTACATAATCCAGATCGGATTTCATTTCTGATAAAATTCGTACCTTCGCCGCCCGAAATCGAGGAGTTCTGAAATATGATCAACATAATCCTACCAGATAATTCTGTCAGGCAGTACCCCAAAGGTATTACCGGACTTGAGCTTGCCAGAAGCATCAGCGAAGGGCTGGCGCGCAACGTCTTATCTGTGATGGTAGACGGAGAGGTTCAGGATGCCTCACTTCCCATCACCAAAGATGCCTCCGTCCGCCTCCTCACCTGGAACGACCCCGAAGGAAAAGCCACCTTATGGCACTCCTCCGCTCACCTGATGGCCGAAGCCATTGAATTGCTCTATCCGGGTGTGAAATTTGGTATTGGGCCTGACATTGAGCAGGGATTCTATTACGATATTGATTTTAGAGATCAATCCATCTCCTCCGACGACTTCCCGAAGATCGAACAGAAGATGCTGGAACTGGCACGGGAGAAACAGACATTCCACCGGATTGAGAAAACCAAAAAAGAGGCTCTCGGCTATTTTTCCGGGAAGGGAGATGAATACAAGGTGGAATTGATCAATGACCTGGAGGATGGCGAGATTACCTTCTATGAATCAGGTTATTTCACCGATCTCTGCAGGGGACCTCACCTTCCGGATACCGGTCCGATTAAAGCGGTTAAGCTGCTGGCTATTGCCGGAGCCTACTGGCGTGGCGATGAGACCCGTAAACAACTGACCCGTATTTACGGAATCACTTTTCCCAAGCAGAAGGAACTGGACGAATACCTGGTAATGCTGGAGGAGGCCAAAAAACGCGATCACAGAAAGCTGGGGAAAGAGCTGGAACTCTTTACTTTTTCCCAGCGGGTAGGGCAGGGGCTGCCCCTCTGGCTGCCAAGGGGAGCACAGCTCCGGGAGCTCCTGGAGGCCTTCCTCAAACGGACCCAGAAGAGAATGGGCTATGTGCAGGTAATCTGTCCGCACATCGGGAATGTGGAACTATACAAAACCTCCGGACACTACCAGAAGTACGGCGAAAGCTCGTTCCGCCCTATCACGACCCCCATCCCTGGCGAAGAATTCTTCCTGAAACCGATGAACTGTCCGCACCACTGCGAGATCTACAGTTCCAAACCACGCTCCTACAAGGATCTGCCCATCCGGATGGCCGAGTTCGGGACCGTATACAGGTACGAGCAAAGCGGGGAGTTGCATGGGTTGACCCGCGTACGTGGATTTACCCAGGATGATGCGCATATCTTCTGTACTCCCAATCAGGTAAAAGATGAATTCAAGGGAGTGATGGAGATCGTGATGCTGATCTTCAAGGCATTGAGCTTTAAAGATTTTGTGATCCAGATTTCCCTCCGTGATAAGAACAACAAGGAGAAGTACATTGGATCTGACGAAAACTGGGATAAAGCCGAACAGGCGATCCTGGAGGTGGCGGAAGAGAGTGGTCTGGATACCATTGTGGTGCCCGGCGAAGCCGCTTTCTACGGTCCAAAGATGGATTTCATGGTGAAGGATGCCATCGGTCGTAAGTGGCAGTTGGGCACTATCCAGGTTGATTATAACCTTCCTGACCGGTTTGAGATGGAGTACATCGGGGCAGATAACCAGAAGCACCGGCCGGTGATGATCCACAGGGCTCCCTTCGGATCGATGGAACGGTTTGTCGCTGTGCTGCTGGAACATACCGGTGGAAATTTCCCGTTATGGCTGGCTCCGGATCAGGCTATCGTGCTGCCAATCAGTGAAAAATACCACGACTATGCAAAAAAAGTTTTAAATTTGCTGAATAATTCCGAAATTCGCGCCCTCGTTGATGAGCGCAACGAAAAAGCAGGGAAGAAGATACGTGATGCCGAGTTGATGAAAATCCCTTACATGCTGGTAGTTGGAGAGAGAGAGGCGAACGAAGGCACCGTTTCTGTAAGGAAACACGGTCATGGCGACCTCGGACCCAAGAAGGTGGAGGACTTTATCAGCCACGCAAAAAACGAGATAACCGAAGAGCTCGGTGGTTTATAATTGATAATTGAAAATTAATTCGTAATTCGTAATTAATAATTCGTAATTAAACAATAGGAGGTTTCAGCAATAGCATACCCGAATCAAGGACCCAGGAGGCGCTTCAGCAGACCACAAAAAAAAGAAGATCCTCACTTCATCAATGAACGGATCAAATCGCCGGTCGTTCGCGTTGTCGGCGATAATGTTCAGGCCGGCATCTACAATTTAAGGGAGGCGCTGGTTATGGCGGAAAACCAGGGACTGGATCTGGTTGAGATCTCACCCACAGCCAATCCGCCTGTCTGCAAGATCATCGACTATAAGAAGTTTCTTTATGAGCTGAAAAAGAAGCAGAAGGAGATGAAAGCGAAAACAGCTAAGGTGATCGTGAAGGAGATCCGGCTGGGCCCCAATACCGATGATCACGACTTCAACTTCAAGCTGAATCACGCGATCAAGTTCCTGAAAGATGGGGCAAAAGTAAAAGTGGATGTCTTTTTCAAAGGACGGTCCATCATCTATAAAGACCAGGGAGAACTGATGCTGCTAAAGTTTGCACAGGGGGTGGTCGATTTCGGCAAGATCGAACAGATGCCCCGCCTCGAAGGCAAACGGATGATCATGATCATCGCCCCGAAGAAGTAAAGCCAAACCTAAGCAAGGCTCTACACAGTAAAGCCGCGATATATCGCGGCTCATTTTAACCACCACAATAACGTTCGCAAATGCCCAAAATGAAATCAAAATCCGGTGCAAAGAAGCGGTTTTCTCTGACGGGTACCGGGAAGATCAAGCGGAAGCATGCGTACAAAAGCCACATCCTGACGAAGAAGTCAACCAAGCGGAAGCGGAATCTGACCTATTCCACGATGGTCGACAAGGCTGATGCAGCCAACGTACGCGAGATGCTCCAGAGCTAACTAGTAACTGTCTTCAGCTGAAAGGTCCCCGAAACGGGGGCGCTGAGACAAAAATCAATGTAACAATGCCAAGATCAGTTAATACTGTCGCTTCAAAAGCGAAAAGAAAAAAGGTCCTGAAACTGGCCAAAGGACAATTCGGCCGAAGGAAGAATGTCTTCACCGTTGCGAAGAACTCCGTTGAGAAGGGCCTTACCTATGCCTACCGGGATCGCCGGACCAAAAAGCGGAACTTCCGCAGCCTGTGGATCATCCGGATCAACGCCGGTGCCCGCGAATACGGCATGTCCTATTCCGTTCTGATGGGGAAACTGGCCGAGAAAAATATTGCCATCAACCGGAAAACCCTGGCCGATCTGGCCATGAACCATCCGGATGCCTTTAAGGCTGTGCTGGAAGAGGCCGCAAAATAACTGGTGAACAATGTCTTTGCGAGGAGCGAAGCGACGCGGCAATAGTGAGCTGGTGAGTTTGTGAGTAATACCGCCCTCGACCCTTATTTAAGGATATCCCCCAGTTCCTGCTTCACGTAATTATTCAGGAACTTTTCTACCTGATCGGCCTGAAGCCGCTTGGCCAGTATCCGTTTGTCGTGGTCCAGGATATAGATGACAGGCGTGGTCTGGATGTCGTATAACTCATGATAGTTCCTGGTCAGGGTCCGTGGACCATTGACATTGATCCAGTCCATCTGTTTTTTAAGGATATGCTCCTTCATTTTGGCCATGGAGGTGTCGGAACAAACAGCGAAAAGTTTCATCTTATATTTCTCCCGGTACTTGTCATAGACCTCTTTCAGGTGCGGGATCTCTTTTTCACAGTGGCCGCAATCCGGATCCCAGAAAAGCAGGATCGTGATAGACGCTTCCACATCGTACAGGGCGACAAGCTGGTTGCTGGTATCCATCATCACCAAGTTGGGGCCGAGATTCCCGATCAGCAACGGGCGGATCCTAGCCGCTTTTTTCAGGATATTTTCCAGTACCGCTCCGGATACCCAGGCAGCCTCCCCGGTTACATAATAGGTATCCACCATGTCGACAAATAGTTTGTCGAAGCCCATGATCTCCGAATTTTCATAATGGGAGGTAAAGAACCAGACAAGGTATTTGAACATTTCGGTATCGGGACGCGCTTGCTCAATCAGATTCACGGCCTCCTTAAAGATCGAGTCGGGATGCTGAACCACCACCTGGTCAGTGTACTTTTTGAGTTTGGGATAGAAGACGGGTGTGCGTATCAGCCGGCTGTCGGCCAGGTCCATATCATCCCAGTAGTGTTCCTTGTAAAAGTGATAGGCAAAGGTGGAATCCTTACGTCCGCCGGGAAGCGTGGGGATCTCTTTGATCACGGGTTCCTTCATGGCATTAATCAGCATGGCCAGGAAAGAGAAGGGGCGCTCCTTTGCTATGTTCAGTTTGTAGTCGATGATCTCATCGTTGAGTGCACCGATTCTCCGGTTGATCTCCTGCACCGAATCCCCTGGTAATCCCTGTGATTTCAGTTGTTCCTGAAGCCCCTGGATCTCTTTGAATTTCTTCTGGTCATAATGCATGTAGGCGTAGAACTCTTCGTTGTCGAGCGAACCCGTGACCTTCATCAGTCCAACCGGATCACTGATATCGGTTTCCATGGAGAACTTCTTATCGTTATTCAGAACGAAATCAAAATAGGTTTTATCCGATATTACCAGGATATAAACCCCTTTCGGCTGATCGGCCGGAGCCAGAAAGGTACACCGTCCCTGGCCGTCCACCTGGAGTGTATCGGTCACATAGGTGCCCGAACCATAGTAATTCGCCACCAGACAGACAGTGTCTTTAAGTCCGTGGATCCTGAATTTTACCTGGTATCTGTCAGGACTGGCGAACAGGGTCAGTGGAAGCGCGAGAAGTGTGAGTAATAGAGATGATTTGGGTTTAGTCATTAGGTCATTAGGTCATTAAGTCATTAAGTCATTAAGTCAGAACAATTCGTAAATCGAAAATCGAAATGCGGAGCATTCATGAACACCATTGAAAATGCAAGATTTGTGAATAATCATTCGGAGATCGCTTTACTCCCCTTTAGGGGGCCGGGGGGTATTTGATACGGAACGAAAAAAAACTTCACAAAGATATATCCCAGGAACTCATTTAGTACTTCCCGGAAGCCTTTGCTGGATTTCCACCAGTTGTCCGCACCGTAATAGTAGCTTTTAATGGAAATGATCCCCACCTGGATGCTGTCGCCCAGGGCGGCCTGAAACATCATCTGGCTGCGGCGGCTATGCGGTCCATAGCTCATCAGGTTGATCGCCTTCACACCGGGATCATAGTGCCTGAGAAAACTGCCAAACTCAAGGGCTGAATTATAGGTCCGGTCATTCCTGATCTCATCCGTCCACACGGCTACAAGCCGTGTCGTATCAAACCCCATCTTCTTTAATGAGGCAGAGGCAATGGAAGCGGTATTTCCGTAAGTTACCAACAGATGGCCCCATTCTAACGGAGTACCGGTGGTAACCAGCAGTTTGTAATGATTCCGGTTGAATTCAGCGACTGCTGAATCAAGGACATAATCGGGCACAGCTCCCTCCAGTACCAGGATATTTGCCTTTACCGGACGGGTCGGGGCCAGCAGGTAATAGACCTGCGTCAGGAGCAGGAACACCGCCAGCACGACGATCCCCAGGATCAGCAGCCAGCCCCATACTGTCAGTCC
>QYQJ01000060.1 GCA_007280875.1 Bacteroidota bacterium | reverse complement strand
GGCATATGATCAGGCAGAGAAAAATTACCAACTCCGGTTGCAGAAAGCCATCGCCAACATGCAGGAGGTTACGGCCTCCTATACACAGGCTCAACGCAAACTTCAGGAGATGGTAACAGTCCAGGAACAATTTACAGTCACCGCCCCGAAATCGGGAATGGTAATCTACCGCCGGAGCTGGGATGGGAGTAAGATGGGTATAGGGGCCACCGTCAGCGCGTGGGACAATGTGGTGGCAGAACTCCCCGACCTCTCAGAGATGATCTCTAAAACCTACGTCAACGAAATCGATATCAGCAAAGTAAAAGTCGGACAACCTGTAACCATTGGTATTGATGCATTCCCCGACAAGAAGTTCACCGGTATCGTGACAGAGGTGGCAAATATCGGAGAACAACTGCAGGGGACCAATGCCAAGGTGTTTGAAGTCAAGATCCTCATCCATGAATTCGATAGCATCCTCCGCCCGGCAATGACAACTAAAAACACCATCCTGACCGCTACGCTCGACAGTGTGTTATATGTTCCCCTGGAAGCCATCTTCAATAACGACAGCCTTACATTCGTTTATAAGAAAAACGGCTCCCGCGTTGAAAAACAACAAATCGTGGCTGGATTGAGCAACGACAACGAGATCGTTATAAAGGAGGGTCTTCAGGAATCCGATGAAGTGTTACTGATCGCACCTGAAAATGACCAGGATCTGGAAATCGTGGTTCTTCCTCCGTATGTGCTGGAAAAATATCAGGCCAAGAAAGTCCTGCCTGCCTCCGGCGACAGTTCCGGGTCACCGGATAGTCTGTTCAGAAAAAGAGGAAACAAAGAGATGATGATGTTCAAACAGGGGGACAGACCGCCAGGAAACAGGCCACCGGGAGGAAACAGGCCTGCCGGCAACAGAACCCGACGCCAATCCAACTGACGCTTCACCATTTTATCCCTGCATCCGTGCTCGATCGCTATTTATATATCTTTAATATCGCTCTGGAAGCTGTCTTCCTCAATAAATTCCGCTCCGTTCTCACGGCTCTCGGGATCATTTTTGGGGTGGCAGCAGTGATTACTATGATGGCCATCGGTGCTGGAGCCAAACAGGAGATCCTCGACCAGATGAAACTGGTCGGAGTCAACAACATCATCATTACACCAAAACCAGAAAAAGCGAAAGGTGAGAATTCCTCAGGTACTGAATCGGAAGATCAGGATAAAGGGGTCAGGAAAGAACAACGAAGTTTTTCTCCCGGATTGACACTGAAAGATGCCGAAAGTATTAAAAAGATCCTCCCCACGGTAGAACGGATCAGTCCGGAGATCGTGTTTGAAACTGATGTCATGAAAGACGGAAGGCAGATCTCTACGAAATTGACAGGAATCACACCCGACTTTTTCGCTGTATTTGGCCTGGACCTGCAGGAAGGAGAGATGTTTAACCTGGAACAGATGCGGGAAGGAAAACCCGTTTGTATCATTGGCCCATCCATCAAATCACGCTTTTTCCCCCAGGAAAATCCAATCGGCAAAGAGATCAAATGCGGCCATATCTGGCTCCGGGTTATCGGGATCCTTAAAAAACAGGAGATCAATCAATCGGTTATCGATAACCTGGGAATCTCCGATTACAACAATACCATCTACGCGCCCATTCAAACTATCCTCAGACGGTATAAGGACAGGGCCCTGGTCACCGCATCATCATTACGGGGAGGTGGCGGCGTTTTCATCGGAGGCGACTTTGCCATCTCTTTTGGTGGATCCCAGGATGAGGTGGAAAAAAATCAGATCGATAAAATCGTCGTTCAGGTCAAAGAGAGCTCTATGATCAGCCCTACCACGGAAGTTCTAAAGCGCATGATCGCGAGAAGGCATATAGGAGTGGAGGATTTCGAGATCAAAGTCCCTGAATTATTGCTTCGCCAGGAACAACGAACCAAAGACATATTCAATATTGTTCTGGGTGCCATTGCCAGCATCTCCCTGCTGGTAGGAGGAATCGGAATCATGAATATCATGCTTGCCTCCGTGATGGAACGAATCAAGGAGATCGGCATTCGCCAGGCCATAGGAGCTACCAAACGGGATATCATCCTTCAGTTCCTCTCCGAAGCCACCTTCCTCAGCATCTCCGGGGGGCTTATCGGGATCATCCTGGGACTGGTTTTTTCAAAGGTGATTATGGAGGTCACCGGTATCCTGACCATCATCTCAGCGGTCTCCATTCTAATTTCATTTGGAGTCTCTGTCTCCGTCGGCATCATCTTCGGCTATATGCCGGCCAAACGGGCCGCCCGGCAGGATCCGGTCGAATCGCTGCGACATGAATAACTGGTAACGTGTAAACCATGAAACGATTCTCTTCAGTAAGCTCATTTGTACTGCTTTCTTTCGCCTGCATAACGGATGGCTATGGCCAGTTCGAAATGAGGCATCTGGCACTTCAGGATGCTATCGAGATCGCAAAAGATCAATCCCCTGACGCCCTCAATTCGAAACAGACTTTCCGGGCAAGTTTTTGGGAATACAAGTCTTTTAAAGCAAGTAGACTTCCTTTACTGGACCTGGATGCTACCCTGCCCCAATTCCAGCGAAAAATCTCTCAGCAGACCGATATTACAACAGGTCAGCAGGTATTTGTCCCGCAACAGTATTTCAGCTCTGATGCAAACCTATCCCTGTCACAGCAAATCGGATTTACAGGTGGATCTATATTTATTCGGTCCGGTCTTGAAGCAGTTTACAATATAACAGACTCAAATACGATTTCTTCTTTTCTGTCCACCCCGGTCAACGTGGGTCTCACCCAACCCATCTTCCAATATAATCCCTTTAAATGGGACCGGAAGATTCAGCCCATGAAATACTCACAGGCCAAGCAAAAATACCTGGAAGATGTTGAACAGATCAGCATTGCAACCACAAACTACTTCTTTAACCTTCTGAGTGCACAGATTGAGCTGAAGATCGCCTACACCAATCTTTCCAATTACGATACGCTGTACAGGATTGCGCAGGGCAGGTATCAACTGGGAAAAATTGCAGAGAACGACCTCCTTCTGCTTGAATTGAATTTCCTGAAAGCACAGGCAGCTGTTGAAAATGCCGAGCTTGCGCTCGATAATGCCCTTTTCCGGTTTAAATCCTTTTTACGGATCAAAGATACCATCCCTATTGAATTGATCCCCCCTTCGGATATCCGTTTCTTCAATGTCAATCCAAATCAGGCGGTGATACTGTCGCAGGATAATTCATCCGCCTTCATGGATTTCCAGAAACGACTTTTGGAAGCAGCCAGGGATGTTAACCGGGCAAAACTGGAAGGCCGGTTTGATGCAGAGTTGACTGCAGTGGTCGGTTTGACAAAAAATGCCAATACCCTGGCCGGAGCTTACCAGAACCCACTTGATCAGCAACAGTTAGCGTTAGGACTAAACATCCCTCTTTATGATTGGGGAGTTGCCCGCGGTCGGATTAAAATGGCCGAATCCCAGGAAGAGATTGTTAAAAATTCAGTGGAACAGGAGATGATTGACTTCGAACGCAATGTGTATCTGAAGGTAGTCCAGTTCAACATGCAAAAAAATCAGGTAACCATTGCCGCGAAATCAGATACGGTGGCAAGGAAAAATTATGAGGTGACCAAAGGACGCTATCTGATTGGAAAAATGAATAGCATCCTCGATCTGAACAACGCCCAGATCGAAACAGACAATGCGGAAAAAGCGTACTACCAAGCTCTCGAAACATACTGGCGAAACTATTTTGAATTGCGGAAACTGACCCTGTTTGACTTCAGGAATAACCGTCCGCTGCAGTTCAACCTGGATGACATTAGTTTATAATTACCATTTTATTAATATTGTTTCTAAATAATTTTGTATCTTTGCACTATGAAATTGAATAGTAACCTTAATCATACAAGATCATGTCAGTATTAGTTGGAAAAAAAGCCCCGCTGTTCGAAGCAGACGCCGTTATGAACGGGGGTGAATTTGTTGAAAAATTTTCCCTGGAACAGTACCTTGGGAAAAAATACGTACTCTTTTTCTTTTATCCCCTGGATTTTACCTTTGTATGTCCCACTGAATTAATCGCTTTCCAGGATAAGTTTGACGAGTTCGAAAAACGGAATGTAGCCGTTGTCGGTTGTTCGATCGATTCAAATTTCTCGCATTGGGCATGGCTCACTACTGAGAAGAAAAACGGAGGCATCAAAGGAGTGAAATACCCCATTGTGGCCGACCTTTCGAAAACCATCTCCGCAAACTACGACGTACTTGCCGGTGAATATTACACGAATGAGGATGGGAATCTGCAGTTCGAAGGAGCCCCTGTGGCCTACCGGGGACTCTTCCTGATCGATAAGCAGGGTGTGGTACGGCATCAGGTTGTGAACGACCTGCCCCTAGGACGGAGCGTTGATGAGGCCCTTAGAATGGTTGACGCATTACAGTTTTTTGAGGAAAACGGGGAGGTTTGCCCGGCCAACTGGCAAAAAGGAGACGATGGGATGAAAGCCACTGCTGAAGGTGTAGCCAACTACCTGAGCAAACATTAAAACGTATAAACAATAGAAATCCCTGGTCCTGCCGGTGATACCGGCAGGACTTTTAGTCTCCGCTCGTTCCTTACAACCAGTTTCCCGATTGCGAATCCGATCGCAGCTCCGAACACCACATCGGAAGCCCAGTGGTTATTATCATACACCCTGGAAAGCGCAGTACCGGTCGCCAGTGAATAACAGAGAATCGGCACCCAGATTGTTTGCTGATAGGAAGTGGCTATCACTGTAGCCACAGCAAATGCTGCTGCGGCATGCCCCGAAGGAAAGGAGGTGAAATCGAATCCCCGAAAAGGGCCTTCCCAGGCACCCGGATCTGGTGGAATGTCTTGGTTTGGCCTGTGCCGGTGAGTCAGGTGTTTGATTATCTGGCTGGCCACACCGGCCAGAAGATAAGCCTCAACCCCTTTCAATGCGGTGATCTTTGCCCGATCGTTGCGCCAGATGAGTCCGCAACCGTAAAGAATTCCCAGCGCCGGAAGCGTGTACAGTCCACTTCCGATAGGTTCAAAAATAGTGGCACTCACGTTATCCAGTGCAGGTGTCCGGTTTCCCTGTACCCACTTCTGGATTTCCTCATCCTGGGAAAAAAGTAGCACAGTCGTTCCCACCACTGCGGCAACTCCAATCCATTGATAGGTATTCCATCGCACCGGCGAGATGACAATATCCCTGGAATCAGTAAGATAGGACTTCAGGTATTGTTTATCTATGAATGATTTTTGCCTCCCTGATGAGGTCGAATCCTGCTGACCAAACACAAGGTACGGACTAAAAATCACCAGAGAAAAAAACAGGCGGATAGAAAGATACATCGTCATTTTTCCAGTTTCTTTGCCTCTTTCCAGAATAGGTCCATCTCATCCAGAGTCATTTCCTGAAGCGGCTTATGAACCTTCTTTGCCTCCTCTTCAATATACTGAAACCGTTTGATAAATTTCTTGTTTGTTCGTTCCAGCGCATCTTCTGGATTCACATCAATAAACCGTGCATAGTTGATGATAGCAAAAAGCAAATCACCCAGTTCATGCTCGCGCAATTCGTGAGATACCCCAACATGTTGCGCCTCCTTTAATTCTGAAAGTTCCTCTAAAACCTTGTCCCAGACCTGGTCGGCATGATCCCAGTCGAAACCCACACCACTTGCTTTTTCCTGAATCCTGAATGCTTTTACCATAGCAGGCAACGATCTTGGCACACCTGCAAGAACAGATTGATTCCCCTTTTCTTGCAGTTTGATCTTTTCCCAGTTATCCCTCACTTCCCGGGCATCTCGTACTTCCACATCCCCGAAAATATGGGGGTGGCGGTGGATCAGTTTTAGGTTGATGTTCTGAAGAACATCGGCAATATCAAATGCTTCAAGTTCAGATGCAATTTTAGCATAAAACACCAGGTGTAACATCAGATCTCCCAACTCCTTTTTAATCCCTTCCAGATTTTTATCAAGAATGGCGTCCGAAAGCTCATAGGTCTCCTC
>QYQJ01000148.1 GCA_007280875.1 Bacteroidota bacterium | reverse complement strand
GTACTCCGCTAGAAGCAGGATAGTACCTGCAATTGCTTTCTTTTTGCTTCGTTTTCTTTACCTAAAGAAACAGAAGTTCAGTCAGTTAAAACCCTGGCGCTTTTTTTGATTCTTTTTTTGGCGCTCCAAAAAAAGAACCGATCTTTTCGCCAATTCCAGCGAAAAAGAGGGTATCCCGTTCTGCATGAATATTTTAAGGCTCGTCAAGCCTAAAAATATTCCAGCAGACTCGACGAAGTCCCCGCCACGCCCTGTCGAAAAATACAATTGCACCTTTTCCTTTTCCTATGGATATATGAAATGAGCATACATAAATACACGTTGGGATTTTTGCGCCGGAATGTCAGCAGGTGAACTGCTCCCCTATCACATCATCGCAGATGATACCATATCAGGGAGCTTGCTCCCCTATGCTGCTCTAGCGCAGGATGATCATATCATTGGAAGGGGCCATCTCTCCTACCATGGGAGAGAGGATCCAATAGTAGAGGTTATCCACGGCATCAGAAAGGTCTGTAGCCTTCCACCTTGGCTGGTCTTTCTTCTTCTCTGAGGACTTATCCTTCTTGAACTCCTGAGGGGAAACGGGAGCATTGTTCATGCTCACGAACGTCTCCATGGCATTATTCATATTGATCTTAAAGGCAGGAACATTAGGGAAGTCACCTGAGAGGATCTTATTCCAGAAGATGAATTTATCTGAATGAGGGATCTCGTACAGCTCTGCCCTGAGGTGAACATCCCATCCTGAAGCGGATAGTTGGTTTCTCACGTCATCGAAGTAGGTATCCCGGCTGGCCGCATCGTTCTTTCGGTTGCCATCCGATCCCCCATACACAAACACGCTCTTGTGAGAATGTGGCTCGTAGTAGTCAATGAACTTATTGATCAGGACTTTGAGGGTTTCATTCTCGACATAGAAGTTCTTTATGATGGGAAACTCATTCATGGCTTTGTGCCACTGTGAGACAACCAGGCAATTCTGGGTGGATCCAAAGTCAAAGGAGATGTACAGATGATCTGTCTTGATGCAGTCCTTGTCGAACCGGCAATCGATGGAGAGATTGGAATCAGGGATGTCATGTTGATCCCCATAGGAGTAGTCGTAGGAGTTAGAATAGGTATGGCGATCGGTAGACAACAGTGGATAGAATCCATCGACATTCCGGCGGCGCCGTTTGTTCTCCACCTCCAGGTCATATACAATTGCAGGGAGAACCCGTTTGAGATCCCGGAAATACTTCTCTCCCAGGATGGCGATATTCTCCCTGGCCGATGCTTCCATGAACAGGTATTCATCCGGGTACTCTTCCATCAGTTTTTCATAGTCGAATACCCAATCTCCATCAGGTGTCAGGGGTTGAGATCCCAGGAACAACGTACCGTGATGAAACCGCTGGTGCCCAAACCGGTCCTTGTTTCCCCGGTTGGCCGGAAGCACATCACTATCGATGGCTGACTTTTTGAGTTTGGTGGTTTCATCAAAGATCATCCCGTCATACGAACCGGAACGGGCCATCTCAGGCCGGTCGAAGGAATTGAATTCGACCACGAATCCATTCATGAAATGGATGCAGTTCGTATAATCCAATGGCGGCTGAAAGGGTTCATCCCACCGAAACTTCTTCGGAGCCTTATGTCCGATGAAGTAATGGATCCCGCGGTACAAACCCCGACGTTCCAGGTGGTCAATGATCGGTGGCAGGGATTTTGTCCGGATATGGAAGTAGGTAAGACCGTTCAGGGAGATCTTTCCCCGGTTCATATGTGCCATGTAACGAATCAGCTCATCGGAGATGATCGTGGTCTTGCCTACTCCCCTGCCTCCGATAAACATCTTATGCGGTTTGGAGGAAAGTTTGATCACCATTTGGGGATGGTTGTAGTAGGGAGCCTTAGTTATTTCCATCTGCAGGTAATGAAGGAGGGATCTCTGACACTTGATATAGGTCCAGGTAGTCTTTCACGGTGGATGAGTCGATGATCTGTTGAACCTTATCCACAACACGAAGGATCTCAACCTGGGCTTTCTGATCGATCAGGTGGAAATACTGGCTTTTAACGAAGTTGAAAGAGAGTTGAAGAAGCTGGATGGGCGGTTGCACTTTGCTGGGATCCGGAATATCCTGATCTTCTTTATCCAGGTTGTTTGCCTTGGTGATCCGTTCCAAGGCTTTCTCCATTCCCCTGAAATCCTTCTTGGATTGTGCCATCCGGTACAATTCAATCGCCCATTGGGTTACCATATACCGAAGGGCTTCTTTCTCCGATTTGCGGACATCCCCGAACAATCGTTTGGCATTGGCTATATCCACATAGGCCTGGGATTCAGAGATTTTGAATTGCTTGATCATCGCGTTGGCACAATCCCGGTCGCTCCCCTTAAGGTCGAGAAGGATGGAGAAGGCTGCAGACCAGCGGATGCGCACTTTGTCATCCGCGGGGCTGAGAGCAGCATCTGAGAGGTAGAACCTTCTGATACGTTGAAAGAGCGTATCATCGGGAAGCGAATATTTAGGAGCAAGTTTCATACGTCATCCATTTTAGCGTTTTCAATCAATTTGAGAGCCGACAACTGTGCCGGTGAAGATCCATTTTTGGCCAGGGTAAAAATTGAGTTCCGGACTTCCGCTTCTCGTTGGAGCCTTCCTTTGCGAAACGCTTTATAAGCATCAGAACCAGGATCATGAACCGCCTGCCGGAGATCATTGAGATCCGTTTCAATGATCAACGAGATCTCTTCCAGAGAGAACATCAGGGAAGCGAACTCTTCCAGGTCTTTCAACAGGTCAGGCGACAGTTTTCTCAAAATCAGAAATGTTATTGAGTTCATTAAGTATCCAAGTGCGGTGAAAAGCGGCAATTTCCTTGTCGGCACAAATGACACCGGCTTCGATCCGTGGATTCCGGGTATAGTTCGCGCTGCCCACGATAGCGATCCCCCAGGTATCGTTCTCGATCACGGTCACCTTAGCATGGCATTTGGCTGCTTTGATCTCGGTTGTGATATTGCGAAGAAATTCCAGTTCGGCGGTCTTATGGATCCCGTTGCGGTAGTCAAAGATCCCCCGGAGTTCAAGGATCAGTCCGGATTCGATAAACAGGTAGAGCTGACGGATTGCGAATTCCGATATCGCCCAGGTGGTGAAATAGACCCTGGCCGCTCCGGTGATCCGCAGGAGGTAGAACAAAAGGTCATGGGTAGACCAATCGCCAAGCGAAGCATAGTGAGTGGTCTGACCCTGATCTATAACCCCAATGACGTCGGAGATCTTCTGATTGGCTTTACCAATAAAAGAACGATTGATCCCCATGTTAACAATAGCGACACTTTGAGGTTTTAGAATGACCTTATCTTCGGCCTTGTCAAGTTTGAACAGACTCATTGATCAGGCGGTTTATCTCTTCGAGTTCAAGTTGGTATTTTACCAGGTTCTCCCTGTTTTTGGCAATTGTTTTCAGGGATTTGGATGATTTACAAAGACGTTCATACCTGGAAACGTAGGTTCGAAGGGTCTTTTGCCTTTGAAATAACTGAAACGGAGTAAGCTCACCGGAACTGTCGGGATCAATCTTCTCCTTTACTGCAGGAAGGATGCCATGCGTATTGAAATGATCCAGCCGCTGGTAGTCTTCATCGATCTGATCTGAAAGGTCCAGAACCTGCAGGGCAGCCTGGCAACGCTCCTGCTCTGACCTGACTAATGAAAGAGAAGCGTGTAAATGATCTCTGATCTTCAGCTTTGAGACAACATCACCTCTGCATTGATCAGCTTCCGGAGTGTTATCCCGTCGGATCTGAACATCGACTTTCTGCACAAAAGGAGGCGATGGAGGTTTCTTGTTTGCAGGAATAGATTTGACCGGAGGCAAAACTGCAAGTTTGCCCAGCTCATAAACCAAAGTCTCACTATTGGACGGTGTATCGCCACCGACACGGAGCAATCTCTTGAGGCTTTGACTGTGTCCGAATCGTTCATAGAGTGCAACACCGGCAAAATAGTCCCCGGGGCTGTCAAGGTATTTTATGATATCTTCAATCATTCTGGATCAGCTTGGGTAAAATCATATTTCAAAACGGGATTTATTGGAAAACTTCTGTTCCAAGAATCTTTTCAAATTTTCGTTGAGCCCTCCATCATTGTGAACAAGGTATTTCTTACCGGCACACTTTGCCTGCAGATCCCCTTCGCTTGAGGTATAGAACTGAAAATCCTGGTTGTTGAAAAACTGGATCCCGTAATCTTTCTTGAAGATTTCGGGCGTAATATCAGGGAATAACATATTGTGGTAAAGAGTTGAAGTCAAGTATCGATTCTCCAAGGCTCTATACTCTCCGATTATAGCCAGCATCAATTCCTTATTGAATAGTTCCGGGAAATGGGTTTCTGTATTCCAGCCGTGATAACCCTTGTGCATTACGGCTGCCATGGTCCGGATCAATTGCTGGTACCAGGTATCATAGTTATAATGATTTACCCCATGCCAGTCATACATGGCTTTGAATTTACCTATCTCTGCAACAGTAACAGGTTCCAGGAGGTAGATATCATCATACATCCGGATAAAGAACGGGTGGGTACCGGGATGCTCACAAAAAAGCATCAGTTTTGTAATCGCGTCGAAGGTCTGGTTTTCTTTTATCCCCTCACACCGTCTGTGAGGAATGAAATGGATGCCAGTGATCCAACTTGGGCGATCCCCCACAATCCAAACCCTGAAATCTTCCTGAAGATTGGCTTCAAGGCTTCTCAGTGAGTATTGAAGTTCATTCCAAACAGAGGCTTGATGAAAGTAAGGATAATAGATATCGATCATACAACGAAAGTAAAACTGCAATTGCATGAAGGAAAGGACAAGGGGAAATATAAGAAACTTGATCTATCGGAGTGGAATCCTCTTGGAAAACATATTTATGTTCAAAATATATTTAATGATCGATCATACTGATAACGTTCCTGTGCTTGCTGCTGGCGGGGCGATTAAAAGCCGTTTCCTGTCCTAATACACCAAAGTTAGATAAAAGAACAACACTATCCTAAAACCCCGCGCCCCGCAACAGTAAGCACATGTTATCGGCTACCCTTTTTGTTCTTAATTATTATAAGGCTTCTATTGTATGTTTTAATTTGTCAAGTCTTTCAAGGCGGCAATTCTGTACAAGCATAAATTTTGCTTCATCAATTGTCGGTAAAGCTCTGGACTTTTTATAATATTGAGTTTTTAATAATAATATTGGAATTAAATAGTCTTTGCCTGAAACAATTGTCATTAGACTATTAATACAATTAGTCCAACACTTTTTTAGTTCTTCATATTTTAAATCATAATTCTCTTTAGACGTAATTTTCAAAATTTCAATTTTTATATTTTTAATATCTTCATTAACTAATTCTTCTATAAAGGTATCTTTGAGATGAAATTTGTGAGCATTATACAGCGTATATTTTCCACCAAAAAAGTCAATGATACCAAAATGAATAAATAAGTCTACAAGTTTATTTGCATATGAGCTTAACCAATTTTCAAATTGCAAGTCTTTTTCTAATTCTTCTTTGGGTTTAGTTGCGCAATGCAAATAGATAAAATTGATTATACTTTCATAATCAAAAACAAAATTCTCAATGCAATATGCATCCAAAACAAAAAGATTTTTTAATGCGGGAATATTTGTACCATGAATAATAGTTATATCACCATCTATAATAAAAATCTTCTTTCTGCCATTTTCGGGTTCATTTTCACATCTATCAATAACATTTTTTCTACTACCTAGAGGAGTAATGTCGTTTATTACTATTTTATTTTCAAGTAATCTTGAAAATAGAAAGTCGTGCATCCCGAAGTATTGAGGGATACCAAATTTCTTTTCGAGTAATCTCAATCTTCCGTCAAGATTTTTCAATATCCTGAAAAATCTTCAATTAGAAATTTTTAGACCCCGACCTTAATAGCGTCGGGATTTTCTTTTCGACGAACAGATTAATCTATGCTCAATTTTAAAATAACTTATCCCTTTTTAGCATATTTAAACAACTTGTCAAGTTT
>QYQJ01000055.1 GCA_007280875.1 Bacteroidota bacterium | reverse complement strand
TTCTCACCACGGTGGATGCCGTAAAGAAGAATAAGATCAAAACCCTCGATATGTCGTGGGTGGGCGACTACAACACCACCGTAAATAAGATTTACACGTTGCTTGGATTGCCTGTGGTAAAAACGCACGCCACCTGCCGGTACCTCTTCGACCGCACCAAAAAACCCCAGCGCTTCACCAACCTGGAAACCGGGAAGGCGAAGCGACTGGAGGGTACGAAGAACGAGGGACGAAAGACGAAGGACGAGGGATAAAAGACGAAGAACGAGGGACGAGGGATGTAACGGTTATCTGGTTCCTTGCGGAAGGGTCTTGAACCACATGTACCAGGTTAGCGAGGTCAGATCCTTCTCTGTTTTTTTCTCCATCTTCGCAGCTTCCTGTTGTGTGGCCGGACTTTTTACCATCACCTTGTCGCCGGGGATCCAGTTGGCCGGCGTCAGCACATTATACTTATCCGATGTCTGCAAAGCAATCAGGGTTCGCTTGATCTCATCCAGGTTCCTCCCCACATTCATCGGATAAAAGAAGATTGCGGCGATCCGGTCGTTCGGATCAATGATAAAAACTCCGCGTACATCTCTGGTGGTGCTGGTGTAGGAGTGAATCATCCCGAACTTTTCAGATATTTTGAAATCCGGGTCAGCGATCAAAGGAAAGCCGATCTTCACTGGTTGATCTGCCGGATGGCTGAAAACGATCTTCCATTTCAAGGCAAACAATCTTTTCAACTTGTGAATAATATTTTTGGATTATTACGAAAAAAAGATCCGGGAAGTCTTAAAATTTGTTAAAAGGTCGTCATTTGTTTTTTTTTCATGGTATATTTGGTCAGCTTTCATAACATTCCATTATGAAACCTTCCCCGCCCTGAGCGGTGGATCGAACGATCGGCGCCCTTGCTCCGACCAGGGCCTCAAAGAAGGCCAAATAAGAAGAAGCTGTCTCACTATCCGGGGCAGCTTTTTTTCCTGATCAGGGAAAGTAAGCTTGACTGAACAGATCGGCCGGGGCCTCAAAGCAGGCGTTTCTGTTCATAATTTTGTTAAAGAAATTTCAGAAGCCCTATGCAGTCCTGCAGTTAATCCTGTATTTTTACCCCAACTTGGCTCTTCATGAAGGTTGCCCGCAGTGTACGTATCGTCTTCTGTGTGGGTTGTTTTTCCGTTAACGGCCTTGTAGCGCAAACCTACCTCAAACAACCTGATCCGGGCTTTGCCAACCGGTGGAACCTGGGAATCACCCTGGGTCCCGATTTTTATTACGGCGATCTGGCTTATGGTAGTTCTGGCCCCCGGAGAAACGTCAGCCTGGCGGGAAGCCTGGTGATCGGATACCAGATCTCCAATGTCTTTGGTGCCCGGCTGCAGCTGATGGGAGCGTGGCTCAACGGCTCGGCCGACTCGATCATTAACGGCGAGGTGGTGCAAAACCCCCTCACCGGGATCCTGCTGGAAGGAAACCTGCAGGCGGTGATCAATTTCAACAACATCTTCTCGCCATACCGCTCGTCACGGTGGTTCTTTCTCTACGGGACGGCCGGAGTGGGATATGCCGCCTGGTACACCGAATTTTCCAACCAGGCCTATGATGCCGGGACCATCAACACCAATAATCCGTTGAACAACTTCCATACATCCGTGGTGTTCCCGTTAGGGATCGGTGCATTGTTCAGGTTGGGCGACCGGGTGAATGCTTCCGTTGAATACACCTTTCACCTGGTCGGATCAGACCTGCTTGACCAGACGGCCCTGCGGGGAAATAACGACCGGTTTGACTACCTCGCGTTCGGCATTTCACTGAACCTGGGCAAAGGACAGAATAAGAAGATCCCGGTGTATACCCCCGTCTATACTCCACCACCGTCCCGTGCCAGACCGAAGATCCTGGATCCGACCCTCCCCCGTGCTGAAGAACCGGTAGCAGAACCACCGCCCATAACGCAGCCACAACCCCTTACCTATTCAGTTCAGATCTGCGCTTATGCACAGCATATCTATTCCACGGAATGGATCCGGAAACGGTACCGGGTCCCGATGGAAGTCAGGAAAGAACAGGCCGGGAAGATGGAACGATTTCTGGCAGGCTCCTGCGCGGATCTTGGGTGTGCCCGGAAACTCCGTGAACAGATGATCCGGCTGGGAATCCGTGATGCTTTTATTGTGGCGTACCGGAACGGTGTCCGGGACCATATCGTTAAAGAATAACCCATACGGGAATCAGTCGGAATCCATTCTGGCACGACCGGCTCTGCCCGGGTCTCAGTTCAGCGGTTGCAGGTGCATCAGCAGCTTCCCGTTGATGGCCAACTCCACCCACTCGGCCGGTAATGGTCCGTTCAGGACCCCGAATACCCGGAAGTAAAAAAAATGGGCTCCCAGATAGGGGCGAATGTTGAGGCTGTTGACCATCAGCACAACGGTCGTTGCTGCGGGATCGTCGTTGTAGACCGATCCGACCTCACTGGCAGGAGTAAAGTCGGAATTCCCGGAGATCTCGCCGCGGGCCGACTGCAGCCATCCGAACGTCATGGCAGAGGGTTGGACGATGGAGATGGTGCATTCGATGAACTGCGTATTTCCAACCACACCGGCATCGAAACCGTTCGCAGCAAGAATGCTGTCGAGGTTGGCCTCGATGGCGCCGGAGAAAAGCAGCTCCTCCCCGCCTCCCTTCAGGTTGGCCGGTGTATAGGTGTAGGTGGTGGTAGGCAGGGTATAGATCACGTCAAAGGCAGCCAGCGTTTTGATGCGGTCACAGGAGGAATGGATCATCAGGGTCGCCAGGATGCCGGCGATCAGGAAACGGTTAACTATCGTTCTCATAACCTCTAGAATTAAACCTGCAATATACGAAAAAAACTTGATTTTATCCTATCTTTGATTCGTTATTCAGCGATCAGAGGAATCAGATGACAGATCTGTATGGTGGGCCAACCAAATGCCTTCTTGTCCAGACAAAATTTTCGGGATTTAGTTTCTGGAATTACCAGGATGTTTGTGACATCGTTGGGGCCAGGTACCCTGCCTCCTCTCTTGGATTGATGACGGTGGCTGCACTCCTTCCGCAAAACTGGGAGTTCAGGCTGATTGACGAGAACGTGGAGCCGTTGCTCGACGACTACCTGAAGTGGGCCGATCTTGTTTGTACGGGGGGCATGCTTCCTCAGCAGAAGAGCATGCTGGAATTCATCCGGAGGGCGCATAACCTGGACCGTATTGTAGTGGTTGGCGGCCCCGATCCTACTTCACAGCCTGATCTCTATCACGAAGCCGACTTCCTGGTTCTTGGCGAAGGTGAAGTCACCATTCCCATGTTCCTGGCCGATCTGAAGAGCGGTGCAACAAGCGGGAGGTATTTTTCAGAGGAAAAAGCCAACATGCTGGAAGCTGTCGTCCCACGCTATGACCTGATCAGGTTTCGTGATTACCTGATGATTGGAGTGCAGTTTATCCGTGGATGCCCCTACGACTGCGAATTCTGCGATATCATTGAACTCTATGGCCGGACTCCCAGGTTTAAAACCAACGAACAGATGATCAGGGAGCTGCAATCCCTTTACGACCTGGGTTACCGTGGACATATTGACTTTGTTGACGACAACTTCATCGGACATAAAAAGAGGGCGAAAGAGCTCTTGCGTGAAGTGAAAACATGGACCAGGAGCCATGGCTACCCCTTTTATTTCTCCACGGAAGCTTCCCTCAATCTGGCCGATGATGAGGAGTTGCTCCGGTTGATGCAGGAGGTTGATTTCCGCTATGTGTTCCTGGGTATTGAAACGCCAGAGGATGCTACGCTGAAACAGAACAAGAAAGTCCAGAATATAAACAAACCCATTGGCGATACCGTCAGGAAACTCCTGTCCTATGGCATCGTGAGCAATGGCGGGTACATCATCGGCTTCGACACCGAAAGCAAGGAGATCGCCGATCATATGATCGATTCCATTCAGTCGTCGGGGATCTGCATGGCCATGATCGGACTGCTTTATGCCCTTCCAAATACCCAGTTAACCCGCCGCCTGGAATCGGAAGGCAGGTTGTTCCCTTTGGCATCCCAATCTGTCGGGGAACACGATATTGACCAGTCGACAAGTGGCCTGAACTTTGTCACCCGCACCTCCCGTGTCGTGATCCTGAAAAATTTTATCCGGGTGATCAATGCCATTTATGAGCCGGCGAATTATTACAGGCGGGCTATATTTACCGCGTTGAACATCAGACCCCGTTATAAATATTCCCCCACCTTCAGGACGTGGCTCATTTACCTGCGTTCCTTCCTCAGGGTTTGCAGCAAGGCAGGCTTTAACGTAAGAACGGGATGCTACTACTGGAAAATGTTTTTTACCGTTCTCTTCAGAAATCCAAGAGGAGTTGAAACGGCAGTGAACATGGCCGCCATGTTCATTCATTTCAGGAAACAGAAAGAGTATGGTGTTTCCATGATGATCCAGTCGATTGATGAAATCGAAAAAAACGGTGAAAAGGAGTATTACACAAGGAGGATGGGAACGTAACCAGGGATGTTTGGACGTATCAGGTTTGCCATGGAGGTAAAAATTGTTTATTTTTGCATGTGCAAATAATCATATATGGACGGTACTATTTATAGTGTGATCACCGGAACAGGCAATTATATACCTTCCAGACGCATCACAAATGAGGATTTTCTCGGTTATGAATTTTATGATGAAAGCGGACTGAAGCTTGAAAAGACGAACCAGGAGATCATAGATAAATTCCGGGAGATCACCACCATTGCTGAACGGCGGTATGTGCCCGACGACATGGTGACCTCCGACATAGCCTATTATGCCGGCCTTGACGCGCTCGAATCGTCCGGGATCGATAAAGAGACCCTGGACTACCTCATCGTGGCACACAACTTCGGGGATGTAAGTTCCGCTAAACCGATGACCGACATTGTCCCCAGCCTGGCTTCCCGGGTCAAATACAAGCTGGGCATCAAAAATCCCGACACGGTTGCGTACGACCTCACGTTCGGTTGTCCCGGCTGGCTGCAGGCGATGATCCAGGCCGACTACTTCATCAAATCGGGCGACGCCAGTCGGATCCTGGTAATCGGAGCCGAAGTGCTTTCCCGTGTATCCGACCCGCACGACCGCGACAGCATGCTGTATGCCGACGGCGCCGGGGCCACGATCCTGGAGGCCAGGGAGAGTGAGGAGCCAGTCGGTATCCTGTCGCACAAGACCCGCTCCGACACCCTGCTGCACTCCAATATGCTGCACATGGACAAATCGTATAACCCATGGAACGGAAGCGACCAGCACCTCTTTCTGAAGATGAACGGGCGGAAGCTCTACCAGTACGCGTTGGAAACCGTTCCCCAGGCGATCAAGGAGTGCCTGGAGAAGAGCAAGATCCACCTGAAAGAGATCAAGAACGTCCTCATCCACCAGGCCAACGGGAAGATGGACGATGCCATTCTGAAACGGCTGTACACCCTCTACAACATGATGGAGATCCCGAAGAACATCATGCCGATGACCATCGAATGGCTGGGCAACTCCTCCGTAGCCACCCTCCCCACGCTGCTGGACCTGATGATGAAATCCAAACTGGAGCAGTTTACCATTGTCCGGGGCGATACCCTGGTGCTTGCCTCCGTAGGAGCGGGGATGAATATCAATACGATGGTCTACCGGGTCTGATAGAACTCATTTCCTTTATTTCCATACACTGACTTTTTGCCTCATCAATGCAAAAGGTTATCCTGTGGTGGTCGTTTGCAATTAAATCTCTCTTATTCCGGAAATAAATCGTAACTTGGACGATTCCCTGAGATTTTACTTTCACCCATTAAAAAAGCGAGAGATGAAAAAAGAGACGGATGAACAAGGATCTATCGTGAATAAATATCCCATCGTGCTGGATGGAGGCAGAACAACCATCTTTATTTCGGATAAGAGCAAAGAGGCCGAAACAAGGGAAAAATACAGGATGAGAAGGGATAACAGGGTGATCTATTATACGAAGAAACCGAAGGTGTAAGATCAACCGTCCTAATTGAAGTGTGTAAAAATTCTGTATCTTTACCCCCTTGTTTTATCTGCTCGTGAAAAGATCCCGGATTAAAAGCGGTACCTGTTCCTTCTTCCTTTCTCTCTTTTTATCCTTTTCAGGATCACTGCTATCCCAGGATACCGCTACGATCCTGTACGGGATTTATGGTCCGGATCAGACACTCTGCAACGGCAAACGGTACGGGTATTTCCTTCCCGCCGGCACCAAAGGAGATCAATACCTCATTTCACCAACGTTTATGGAAGGCAGTGTGACCATCTGGGGGACATGCTATCCCGGTGTCTTTCTGAATTATGATGTCTTCAATCAACAGCTCCTGCTCCGGTATCAAGATGGTTCGGGGGCCCAGTACATCATCGAGGTATCCAACGCGTGGCTGCAAAGCTTCCGCCTGGGTTCCATGTACTTTGAACTCCTGAACCTTGAACAAACCCCCTGTTTCTACCAGGTACTGGGTGAAGGTCCGGTGCGGATCCTGGTTCACTGGCGAAAAAAACTGGATCTGGACATCAGGGTCGGATCCTCTGATTATTTATTCACTCCTGCAGAAAAGGAACTGTATGTCCTGATGGACGGGCAACTCAGACCGTTCAAGACCAACCAAGGCCTGATCCGGCTTTTTGCCCGGGAGCATGGGCCTGAGATAAAAAATTACCTGCGCAAAAACAAAGTCAGGGTGAAAAAAGCCTCCGACCAGGCGATGGCGAAACTGATCACCTTTATCGGCAATCTCAACTAACGTGACGCAACTCCAACTCATCATCTCCCTGCTGTTTCTTGGCTGTCCTGCCCCCGATAAAGGCCCCGATACCCTGGTTTCGTGCCACCTGCAACGCGTTCCGTTCACCGAATTCTGCGACTACATCCACCGTGAATCAGGGGTGAGGACCTATTTTCTTGATTCCTGGGTACAGGGGATCGTTGTGACCCTGGATGCCGACAGCATCAGTGTAAAGTCGGCCGTTGAAATGGCCCTGGAGGGCACCGGGTTCGTGGTATCCGTCTGGAATGACAACCTGGTGGTACTGCCGGGTGAACAGCTTCCGGAGGAGTTACCCCGTTTTGAGATGCAGCAGGAGCCATCCGACAGCTCTTCATCGGGGACCCGGACCCTCACCCGGAGCGAAGAGCGCTACCTCATGGGGAGAAAGGTGGATGTGATCCAAACCCTGCAGGTGGGGAAAAAAGGGGCTGCCGGCAGCGGTTCCTGGGCAACCATCCGCGGGCGGATCACCGAACAGCAGACCGGAGAGGCTGTGATCGGCGCCACGATGTTCCTGGAAGAGACCCGGGCAGGTGCGGCCACCGACCAGAACGGCATGCTGAGCCTGGTACTGAAACCCGGCAGGTATACCGCCGTGTTTGCCTTCATGGGGCTGGAGACCAGGAAATACCTCCTCGACGTTTTTTCCAACGGCGAGTTCAACATTGAGATGAAGAAATCGTCCATCCAGATGAAGGAGGTGGTGATCTTAGGCGACCGGCAGATGAACATCCGGTTCAAAGACCCCGGCCTGGAGAAGATCTCTGTCAAAGAGATCAAAGAGATCCCGATGATGATGGGTGAACGTGATATCCTGAAAGTTTCGGAGATGCTGCCGGGGATTGTCACGGTGGGCGAAGGCTCGGCCGGACTGAATGTCCGTGGCGGGAACTTCGACCAAAATGCCTTCTTTATCAACCGGATACCCATCTACAATACCGCTCACCTCTTCGGTTTCTTTCCTGCCTTCAATGCCGATATAGTCAAAGATTTCTCCATTTACAAAGGGCATATTCCGGCCCTGTATGGCGGACAGCTCAGTTCGGTATTCAACATCATCGGCCGGCAGGGGAACCGCAAGCGGTTCACCGCCCACGGCGGCATCAGCCCGGTGGCCGCCAACCTTTCGATAGAAGGTCCGCTGGTAAAAGAGAAGAGTTCGTTCCTGGTCAGTGGCCGCTACCTCTTTTCCGACTGGATCCTCCGCCTGATCAACGACCCGGTGATCAGCACCAGCAAAGCCGGCTTCAACGATTTCTCGGCTTCCTGGAACTACGATTTCCAGAAAAGCAAGGTATCCCTCTTCGTCTACCACAGCCAGGATGCATTCAGGCTTGCCGATATCAATTCGTACCGGTATTCCACCAACGGCGCTTCGGTGAATGTCAGCCACTATTTCAGCACCTCCCTGCGTGCCGACTTTTCCGTGACAGGCACTCAGTACGCCTTCAACACCACGAATCAACAGGAACCACCCCTGGCCTATGAGCATGCCTACCGGCTTGGCGATTACCGGGTGAATGCCGACTTTACCCATGATCTTATGCCGAAGAACACCCTTCAGTACGGAGCCGGCATCACCTTTTACCACCTCAACAGGGGAACCGTATTGCCCTATGGAGATCAATCGCTGAAACTGCCGGTTGAACTTGGACAGGAACAGGGGTTCGAGAGTGCCCTCTACCTTTCTGATTCCTATGATATCCTTCCCTGGATGAACATCTCTGCAGGGCTCCGGCTCACCCTCTTCAACCCGCTTGGACCCAAGACGGTGTATACCTATTATCCCGGTGCTCCCAGGGACCCGCTGTACATCAACGACAGCCTTCGCTTCGGCAGCATGCAGGCAATCAAATGGTACGTTGAACCGGATATCCGGGTCGCCCTGAATCTGCGTACGGATGCAAACGGATCGGTGAAAGTAGCCTTCAACCAGATGCACCAGAACCTCTTCATGCTGAATAATACCATTGCCCTGGCACCCAATTCCCAGTGGAAACTGGCTGATTACTATCTTCCACCAGCCCGGAGCGACCAGATCTCTGCCGGGGTTTTCCGTACCTTCCCCAAGGCGGGATGGGAAAGCTCCGTCGAACTCTACTACAAGCGAACGGTCCATTATCCTGAATTCGTCGACGGGGCTGATTTTATCGGCAACCCCCTGGTGGAATCGGCCGTGCTGCCAGGCAACCAACACGCCTACGGGATCGAATTCCTGCTCCGCCGCAGCGGCCGGAGACTGGAAGGGTGGCTCTCCTATACCTTTTCACGCGCGATCGTGAAGGTGGACGGGGCTCTGCCCTGGGAGCGTATCAACAACGGGCTGGCTTATCCGGCGAACTACGATATCCCGCATGTACTGAACACCGTGATCAATTATCATTTCAGCCGCCGGGTGACTGCCTCCGGTGTGGTCACCTACCAGACCGGCCGGCCTGTGACCTACCCCGTCTCGGTATACTACATCAACGGGATCCCCTATGTGGATTATTCCAACCGCAACCAGTACCGCATCCCCGACTATTTCAGGCTCGACCTTTCGCTGACCATCGAGGGAAATCTCAAACGGAATAAATTTCTTCACAGTTCATTTATATTCAACCTGTACAATGTAACCGGACGGGAGAACCCCTATTCGGTATACTTCACACTGGAAGATGGAAAGATCAAAAGTTACCAGTATTCAGTCATCGGGGTGCCCGTTTTCACGATCACCTGGTTATTTAAACTCGGGAATTATGCATCAGATTAACCGGTTCGCATCCCTGTTCATCCTGCTGATGCTGTTCGGCTGCATCAAACCCTATAATCCGCACATTGATGCCAGTGTGGAGAATAAATACGTGGTATCAGGTCGAATAACCGATGTCGAGGGCTGGCAGGAGGTCGAAGTGTCCCTCTCCTCCCCCATCGGATCTCCCTCTTTTCTTCCGGTTTCGGGTTGCCAGGTGACGGTCCTGGATGACAAAGGCCACGTGTTTTCGCTGGAAGAGTATACGCCGGGGCTTTACCGCGTATGGATGGGCCAGCAATACCTGACTCATGGCACATCTTACCAGGTACAGGTTACCACTCCCGAAGGAGAAGAGCTGGTATCAGGATTCGATACCATGCCAAACGGCCCCCCACTGGATTCTGTCTACTATGCCATCGTGGATGTCCCCACATCGAATCCCGGATTCTTCCTGAAGGGCATGCAATTTTACGTAAATCTGAATGCTGTAGGTGATTACAGTCAATATTACAAATGGGATGTCGTGGAGACCTGGGAGTACCATACCCCCCATCCGCTGGAATATTACTATGATGGCGCCCATCATCAGGTCATTCCCCCGGATTCTTCCAAAATGGTTTGCTGGATCACCGGACTGGTGAAGAATGTCTTTACCGTGTCCACGAAGAACCTTACACAAAATATTTACAACAAATACCCTTTACAGGTTGTCGACGGACGCCACAGTTCGCGCCTGGGGATCCTTTACAGCATCCTGGTCCGCCAGCTTGCCTTAAGTGAAGGGGCTTACAATTACTGGGAGCAGTTGCGCATCAACAGTAACGAACAGGGTGGGCTGTACGAAAAACAACCTCTTGCCATCAAAGGAAACCTGATCAACAGGAGCAACCCGGAACGGGATGTTCTGGGGTATTTCTATGCTACATCAGAGTCAAGCAGAAGATATTTTTACAAGGATGTTAAAGGAATTGACCTGGATTTCACCAATTATTGCTGCGAAGAAAGCCTCGGAAAGTTTGGCTGGAAAGAGTTTTTCAAGTGGGAATATCCTATTTATTATTATTATAATGAACTCGGGCTGTTGAGAATCCTGAACGGTTACTGCATCGACTGTCGTCTCCAGGGTGGCACCACTGTAAAACCCGAGTTCTGGCCAGAATAGCATGAAAAGACCGTATACTCCATATTATCTTCTCCTGTTTGCCCTGCTGTCGGCATGCCCGTGGCTGCGATCCCAGGATGTTGAGGGCCCTGCGGCAGGGGAACGAATAGCGGTTTGCACCGACAGAACCCTGTATGTATCCGGTGAACAGGTGCTTTTTTCCGTGAGCACCTATGATGGATCGGATCCCTTCGCTGAACCGGTCAGCCGGATCTTTTACTGTGAGATGATCACTCCCGACGGGACCCGGATCGCCGGCGGGAAATATCCGCTGTCCCACGCTGCCGGGGAGGGATGCCTGACCATCCCGGAAGAGACCCTCACCGGGATCTATTTCCTGAAGTGCTATACACGCATCATGCGAAATCTCCCCACGGATACCTATGCATACATCCTGCTGAAGATCATCAACCCTTCCAAACCGGAAGTCCTTCCGGAGCGTGATGCCCCGGACACGATAGCCTGGGCCGGGAACAACCGGGAAGCTCCTCCGGGCGAGCTCTCCCTGACCATTTTATCCGACAGCAGGCGCTTCGCCCCCCGGGAGGAGGTCAGGCTGACCATCCACAGGGATCCCGCAAAAGAATTGACTGACAGGTTATGCCTCTCCGTGGTTCCTGCTTTCACCTGTGAAGATCCCTGTTCCCCTGTCAGGAACAGCCGTAATGCTCCCGGCAACGGAGCGTATGTTCCGGAGACCCGCGGGATTTCGCTGTCGGGCCAGCTCCTTGGCAAGGAATCCGGCCAACCGGTCTTCCATGCCCGGGTCAATCTCTCCATCATCGGCGACCGGGATATCCTGGCGGTCCGTACCGATTCGTCCGGCAGATTCTTTTTCTCCCTGCCAGGGTATACCGGGAACCGGGACATCTTCCTCTCTGCCGAAGAGCTGCCGGAGATCACGCCTGAACTCTTCATCGACAATGATTTCTGTTCCAGGACGGTACATCTTCCTTCACCCCGGTTTACCCTGAATGAAGACGAGTTGAAGGCCGCTTACCAGCTGGCCGTCAATACCCGGATCACCTCATTGTTCCGGAAGGAACCCATGGCAACGGCCAAATCCACAACCGGCGGGGAACCCGTGACCGGGGACTCCCTGCGGGAAGAGACTTCCGTCCCTTTTTACGGAGAGCCCACGGACGTGCTCGTTTTGGAGAAATACATCGACCTGCCCACGCTGGAGGACTATTTCACGGAACTGCCCGTAATCGTGAAAGTGAGAAAAGTCCAGGGCATAAAACAATTCAGGTTTTACCTGTCTCAGGCCGAACTGTTGTTTAACGAACCGCTGGTACTGATCGACTGGGTGGCTGTAGATGATATCGGGAAGATCCTGGCCCTGTCGCCCGGTGAAATTGACCGGGTCGAACTGGTGAACTCCCCGTATATCAAAGGGAACATCATCTATGGAGGGATCATCAGCTTTGTGTCGAAGAAAAACGATTTTGCGGGCATCGACCTCCCGACATCAGGGACTTTTGTCAATTACAGCTTCCTGAATGATTGCACCGGAATCCTTCCGCCGGCTTCTTCAACCGGTCATATTCCCGATTCCCGCAATACCCTTTACTGGAACCCGGCTGTTCAGACAACGGATGACGGGGATGCCACCATCGCATTCACAGCTCCCGATACGCCCGGCACGTATTGCATCCTGCTCAGGGAGATTAAACCGACAGGGGATGTGGTACTGGTGGAGGAGAGGGTCGAGGTTCAAGGGTCGAGGGTCGAGGGAAATTAGAAATTTCGCGTTTTCTGCAAATCCCGCTTTTCTTTTTTGCAATTTTTACAAATCCCCGACCGGGGCAGGCATGTATTTGCAAAAAGTATGATGCTCCGGAATTTTACCCCGTTATACAGGATTTTTCCCTGCAGTTCCTGCCAGGGCAAAAAGGGCTTTGCACAGGCTCGTTTCATTCCCGATGGAAGCACCAGTACCTTCACCGTCAGAATGAAAATTAAAAACCCCGGATCATGAAGACACGTACACAACATCACTTGAAAAGCATCCTGGCATGCTTGCTCCTCCTGAGCTTTCTGCCGGTAAGCCTGTTGGCTCAGCAGATCATCGAATTCAAAAACGGATACAAATACAACGTTACCATTACCAGCCTGACGGCGGATACGGTCAAGTTCAGGCTGATTTCTGAACCACAGGTCACCCGGATTGCATCTTTGGATCAGGTGGAATCCATCAGCGCTCAGGATCCCGGACCTTCCTCAGTCAGAAAAATTGGATGGCCCCCCAGGCCCTCCTATACTGCCCAGTTACCTCCCCTGGAAGAGGCGCTTCTCCGGATCAAAAGAGCCGGGACAATTAATGGGGTAGGTATTTCCCTGGGATGTCTCCATCAGGCTACCTTGCTCATAAACAGAGGATTTGCACATGATTCCAGAAATGCGGAGGGATATAATTACATTACCGGCATCATAGGTGGAAGCATTGGTTTCACCAGGCTGGCATTGTCCATAACGGTACCTTTTCAGCTGGGTAAGGCGGAGACGGCAGTGCTCTATTTTCAGCAGGAGCCTGGAAATGAAGGGAAGTTCGGGCAATCCCTGAAAAGTATACGGCTGGCAAGAAAGATCACTACGGCAGTTCCCATCATGGGATTTACCTCAGCTGGTCTTATGATCATTACGTATGCTGTTGGATGGAACAGTGGTGATAAAAGGAATACCGGAATCGAGATCGCCGCATGGGCCCTGATGGGAGCAACGTTAGCTACCTCTGTGGTTTCCCAGTTCTTTATTGCCAAAGCCAGGAAAGTGCTGTTGAAGGAATCCGGCTCGCTGAGCCTGGGGGTGAATCAGTACGGCGTGGGAGTGAGATACAGGATCGGGAACTGAACGGACAGATGTCAGTACTGGAAAGCGTAAGATGAATTCAGGGTGTATCTTTCGTAACATAGGATCGGATTAATGTCGCCTCGATCAGTGTCACGTTCTTATCCTTTGGGGTCCAGCTGGTTCCATCCCAGAAGTTGACCTTTATCAAATACACCTTGACCCTGGTAGTTTTTTTATACCCGTCCAACGCCCAGATATCAGGAAAATAGACATTCGTGAGTGAGGGTTTAAAATCCATGTAAATGCCGGTATAGGCATAGGTTTTTTTCGTTTCGTGCGCGACAGGCAGGTTATTCTGGCCGAAACAATACACCTCTATGGTATAGGTATCAATGATTTTTCTCGTGACATTTTGTGAGAATAACTTCAACAGGAGGATCCCTGCCGTATTATATTCCAGAGTGGCCTGGATAAAACAGAGCGGCAATTCGTTTTTCAGGGCATACTCGATGCCGGCTCTCCGAAGGTTTTCGTCCAGGGGTTGTTGATACCTTGTCTGAGCAGGCAGTGGCAGGTAAAAAGCCAGGCAAAAAACAACCAGTGTCATCGTTCTCATCATGAGCAGGTTTCCATTATTCATGGCCTTGCCGTGGAATTACGGACCGGTAAATATACTGTTTTTTCGGGGAAGAGTGACCGGGATTAAAATGTAATTAAAGTGCATCACTCATCTGATTTGTATCGATATCTGCAGTACTTTTATAGTACAATCTGAAAAACGTCAGACATGAAAAAAGCAATCAGAATTACCCTGGCATGCATCGTCTTCCTGATTCTTGTCATTGCCTTTCTTCTTCTCACTCCGTTCATTTTCAGGGAAAAACTGGAGGAAGTTGTCAAATCTGTCGCCAACAAATCCCTCCTCACGGAATTGAACTTCTCTGATATGCATGTCTCTTTCATCCGGCACTTCCCTCACCTCACCATCACCCTTTCCGATTTTATCCTGAAGTCTTCCACCCCGTTCAGCCAGGACACCCTGATCAGCGCCCGGGAGGTTGCCTTAGGGGTGAACCTGTTCAGCCTGATCAATGAACCGATCGAGATCACCCGGATCTACATCGACCGGGGGCAGGTCAATATCCAGTATGATGATCGCGGAGACTCCAACTACGATGTATACAACCCGGACACAGATACCACGGCCGCAGCCGATACCTCCTCCGGGGCTGCCGCTATCCGGATCGACCACATCATCTTTTCGGATCTCGGGTTCAGCTATTACGATCCCACCCTTCCGTTAAAGATCGTTGCCCGCGGGATCAACTACCGGGGGAATACCGACATCGCTGATGCCATTCTGAAACTCAAGTCCCGCGTGCAGATTGATTCCCTGGATCTGATTTACGATCAGATTCCCATTATTCAGTCAAAGCCCCTGTCGGCTGACCTGGAAACACTAGTGGATCTCAATTCGCTGAACATGAAACTCGAAAAGAATGACCTGAAAATCAAAGACATTCCGTTTGAGTTTAAGGGAGAGCTTGGCTTCCGCCAGGATGGTTACGAACTCTTTATCGCGTTCTTTTCGATGTTCGGCGAGGAATACCTGAGCGGTTCGCTCTGGCTGAAAAGCGGTGATTCGCTCTGGCTGTCGGCCAAGACCGATCTCAACATCACCATCGAGAACTGGATCAAAGGCCTTGCGATCAAAGAGGTTGACCTGCGTGGCCATTTCAACATGAAACTGCAGGCAGAGGGAGATCTGGTCTCCGGTGAGGATTCCGGAAGTCCCGGTCAAAAGGCCATGTTCCTGAGCATTCCCGATTACACGGTCACGGCCCACCTGGAAAACGGGTATTTTCGTTACTATACCCTTCCGTTCGCCCTGCAGGATATTTCATTTGATTTTTCCTCTTCAGCTACCCGCCACGATTATAAAACCATTACCATTTCCCTGGATAACCTGAATGCCTCTTTCCTGGAAAATACGTTCCGCGGTTTCTTCCGGGTAAAGAACCTGGACGGATTCCCCGTCGAAGCCCACCTCTCCACCCGGATGAACCTGGCGGAGCTGACGCAGGTGATCCCGTTCGACAGCCTGAGCCTGAAGGGGATGCTCAATATGAACCTGGATATCAACGGGATCTATGACTCGGAGAAAAAGGAATTCCCGGTAACCGTAATGAACCTGAAAATCGACAGTGGTGCTGTCGGGACAAAGTACTATCCCCAACCCGTTGAAAACATCCGGGTTGATGCCACCATCACCAATGAAACCGGCGACCTCGCAGATACCAGGATCCGGCTGGATCCGCTCTCCTTTACGTTTGAAGGAAATCCGTTTACATTCCGGGGCGATTTCGTGAATCCTGTAAATCTCACCTACTCCATCGAATCCAAAGGCTCCATTGATCTGGCGGGGATCTATCACCTCTTTTCGCAGAAAGGGATGGACCTGAGCGGATACATATCGACCGATCTGCGGCTGAAAGGGAGGCAGTCGGATGCCCTTGCCGGGAACTATGACCGTCTTCAGAACAGCGGAACCCTCGTGCTGCGCGACATCGCATTTACGTCGGAATACCTTCCCCTGCCATTGATCCTGAAGTCGGGGGTATTCCGCTTCCAGGATGACCGGATCTGGTTTGAACAATTTGACAGCCGGTACGGTTCATCGGATATCATGATGAACGGGCATCTGAGCAATGTGCTGAATTACCTCCTCACGGAAAACCAGCCGCTGAAGGGGAATTTCACCTTCCGTTCCAATCTCCTCGTAGTAGACGAGTTTATGGCTCCGGATGATCCTGTGGCCGCTGAGACGGCAACCGACACCATCCCTGAAGGAGTGGTCGTGATCCCGAAAAACCTGGAGATCGGGTTGAACGCGGAGGTGAAAAAGATCCGCTTTCAAAACCTCGGCATCACCGATTTTACCAGCGATGTCCAGGTGAAAGAAGGGTTGCTGTGGCTGAAGTCCATGCAGTTCGGCCTGGCAGGATGCCGGGTGGCCATGGATGCGATGTACGGGAGCATCACCCCGACCAGGGCTTTCTTCGACTTTCACGTCACGGCAATGAATTTCGATGTCAGGCGGGTGTACAATGAGGTGGAGCTCTTCCGGAAGCTGTGTTCCGCTGCCGGAAAATGCGAAGGGATCGTATCGCTTGACTATACGCTGAAAGGCAGGCTGGGGGCCGGGATGGATCCCATCTATCCCTCCCTGGAGG
>QYQJ01000155.1 GCA_007280875.1 Bacteroidota bacterium | reverse complement strand
TCCTTGCTCCGGACCCGGTGATCGATCTCCTCCAGCAGGTCATCGATCTGGTTCTGACTGGGCCGCACGACGATCTCCGGATCAAGCAACCCGGTTGGCCGGATCACCTGTTCCACCAGCACACCCTGAGACCGCTGCAATTCGTAATCGGCAGGAGTGGCACTGACAAACAACATCTGATGGATCATCCTTTCAAATTCGTCAAATTTCAAAGGCCTGTTATCCAGGGCAGAGGGAAGCCGGAATCCATACTCCACCAGAGTTTGCTTGCGTGAACGGTCTCCTCCGTACATGGCACGGATCTGCGGTACGGCAACATGGCTCTCATCGACAACCATCAGGAAATCATCCGGGAAGTAATCGAGCAGGCAGAAAGGCCTGGAGCCGGGTGCCCGGCCGTCAAAATAGCGTGAATAGTTCTCGATCCCTGAACAGTAACCCAGTTCACCCATCATTTCTATGTCGTACGACACCCGATCCTCCAGTCTCTTGGCCTCGAATTCCCTTCCGTTTTCCCTGAAATAGGCACATTGCCTGATCAGGTCATCCCGGATCTCAGTGAGAGACTCTTTCATCTTATCTGGGGAGGTCACGAAAATAGTAGCCGGATAAATATTCAGGTAGGGATACTGATCAATCTTCCGGCCGGTTGTCGGATCAAAGGCCTCCAGATTCTCCACTTCGTCATCCCAGAAGATGACCCGGTAAGCGAAATCAAGGTATGCCGGGAAAATATCCACGGTGTCACCCCGTACACGAAAACGACCCCGTATAAAATCGCCTTCAGTCCGGGCATAGAGACTGTTCACCAGGGCCAGCAGGAACTTGTTCCGGCTGAGATTGTCCCCCACCTTGATATGGATCACATTGCTGGCAAAATCATCCGGATTTCCGATCCCGTATATACACGATACAGAGGAGACCACGATGACATCCCTCCGGCCAGAGAGGAGAGATGAGGTGGTGCTTAACCGCAGTTTCTCAATCTCATCATTGATAGAGAGATCTTTTTCAATGTAGGTGTTGGTGGTCGGGATATAGGCTTCCGGCTGGTAATAATCATAGTAGGAAACGAAGAATTCCACGGCATTTTCCGGGAAAAACTGCCGGAATTCTCCATACAGCTGGGCAGCCAGCGTCTTGTTGTGACTGAGGACCAGGGTGGGGCGCTGTACCTGCTGTATGACATTCGCTACTGTAAATGTTTTCCCTGATCCGGTCACTCCCAGCAGCACCTGGCATTCATCTCCCCGCCCCAGTCCTTCTACCAGTTGTCTGATCGCTTCAGGCTGGTCACCGGTTGGCTGAAACTCACTGGTCAGTTTAAACTCCATATCACCTGGTGGAAATCATGATCAGTCCCGATACCGGATAGTGATCGGAGAACTGGACATCCGATTTTTTGTAGGAGAAGGCTTTGAAATGGGTATCGTAGAAAATATAATCAATCCGGTAATTTGGGAAGGCTCCGTCGTAAGTGCTTCCGAAGAATCCTTCGCCGGCTTCCCGGTAGGCATCTGTCAGGTTCCGTGTAAGCTGACGATAGGTATAGGAGAACGGGGAATCGTTCAGGTCTCCGCAAACGATCACAGGATAGGGAGATTGACTGATAGCTTCCTGTAGTTTATCTGTCTCCGTGGCACGTTGCTGGAAAGCCTGCTTCAGTTTTTTCAGGATACTGAAAAACCCGGCTCTCAGATTCACGTTATCTGTTTCATTTTTCTTCAGCTGGTAATAAAAATTAATGTCTTTTTGTCCGAGACGCAGCGAAGCCAGGTGAACGTTAAAGATCCGAATAGTATCCTGATCCAGAACCACATCGGTAAAGATGCAGAAGCAATTTCTGGGTTGATGGCTGAGCGACCCTCTCCTTACAATCGGGAACCTGCTGAATGTGGCAATTCCGATCACCTCGTTCAATTTCCCGGTATGGTAGTAATCTGCCACATAATAATAGGGGAGTCCCCACATTCTGGCCATTTTCTGGATCACGGGGTCCGATTCGGCTTCCCGGATGTAAAACTCCTGGAGACAGACCAGATCCGCACTCTCCGCGTTCAGGTATTCGGTAACTTCAGGTCTGACATCACCACTGACATTCATTTGTCCGGCAAACCCGTGAAGGTTCCACGTCATTAGGTTGAAGTTTGGACCAGGCAAGAGGATGGGATTCTCACCCGGTAGGGAGATCATGGTATTCAATTCTTTCCATCCGATCAGGATGGCAATCAGGGAGATCAGGGCATATTTTTTCCATAGGATGAGCCAGAGAATTATAAAGCAGACATTGACAATCAGGATCCATGGGTACAGAAGTCCGAAAACGGCAAAGATCCATGATTCATGAGGGTCGATATACTGCGCGGCATAGGAACAGAAGAGAGAGATGACCGCCAACAGGTTAATGATCAGTAGGGCGTAGGCAAAGATACGGGAGGATGTGTTGCGGTACTTCCCCATAGCTGAAATCAATGTTTTCCGGATGATTTGAAAAGGAACTCCTTCTCCTCGCGGGTCAGACTATCATACCCTCCCTTGGAGATCTTGTCCAGGATCATATCGATCCGCTTCTGCTGTTGATTCTTTTGATAATTGAATTCATCATCGGTCATGGGCCTTCGTGCAGTCCGTTTCTTGTCCCGACCTTT
Organism: Bacteroidota bacterium; assembly: GCA_007280875.1. Classification (GTDB taxonomy): domain Bacteria; phylum Bacteroidota; class Bacteroidia; order Bacteroidales; family FEN-979; genus QYOJ01. The sequence continues at coordinate 31,954 of QYQJ01000155.1, read as the reverse complement.
TTTACTGACGGTGAACATACGGGTAAACCAGGACGAGATGGAAACCTTGGAACTAAATCCGGAGATGGATGATGGCCGAAGGGTTTTGATATAGAGAAATCCAAGCAATGCACCTCCAATGTGTGCAATTTGTCCACCTGCATTTCCACCGGGAATGGTGAAGAAGTCCAGGATGAAAAGTACTATTGCGATGTAGATGATTTTGACCCTTCCGAAAAAAAGGAGGTAAAGGCTGTAGTTCGGGACGTAAAAAGCGATGGCTGTTACGATGGCCATCACCGATGCCGAAGCTCCCAGTGCGTAAGATCGTCCCAGCATCGGTGCAAAAACCGGGAATACATTATAGGCAAAAATGTATGCAAAGGCTCCGGCCAGTCCGCCCAGCATATAGACCAGGAGCAACTGCTTTTCCGTCAGGTATTCCAGGAAAATGCGGCCGAACCAGAAGAGCCAGAGCATGTTGAAGAGGATATGCCAGATGCTGACGTGGAGGAACATATAAGTCAAGAGTGTCCAGGGGCGATGCAACAGCAGTGGTAGCGAAGCCGGTACTGCGAGGTAGTCGATCACGGCTGAAAATGCCGAAGCAGTCTCGGTATTTTCAAACAGGAAGGCCAGTACCCGGATGATCTGAAGCAGGATCCAGACGGCGATGTTGATGAGCACAAGGTAAGAGAGCATCGACTTCTGTCTGAAGAAGTTACGGGCATCAAACCAGGGATTTTGTGATTGTCGAGTCATATTCATACCAACGCAGTGTTAATTACTAAATTGCTTTTTCCTCCAATAGAGGATCAGGAAAAATCCGAATAGCATCCCGCCCAGGTGGGCAAAATGGGCCACATTGTCGCTAGGATTCCTGGATATCCCGGAGAAGATCTCAATGGCACCCAAGATAATAACAATCCATTTGGCTTTTACAGGGATTAGAAAGTAGATGTAAACCAGCATATTGGGAAACAGCATCCCGAATGCGAGCAGAATGCCAAATACGGCCCCGGAGGCTCCAATGGTTGGAATGTTCATCTGCATCTGAATCAACTGGTTCACATAATCGACCGATTGGGAAGCATACCCCGGATTGGCAGGATTGAGTGTCCATTGGCTGATGAAGGCCCGGATCGTATCATGGTAATCGTAGTAGTTGGGGAAATTCTGTTTGACAAAGCCCACAAAGGTATCGAGGGTGGGTTGATCAGCATAAAGAAGAGCCTCCTGCTGCAGGGAGGAGAAGTCCCACCAGTTGACCAGCGTCTGAATGAGGGCTGCTCCGATCCCGGTGATCATATAGAAGGTAAGGAACCGTTTCGGACCCCAGACGTTTTCAAGAAGCGACCCGAACATCCAGAGACTAAACATATTGAAAAAGATGTGCCAGAAGTCAGCATGCAGAAACATATAGGATACATACTGGTAGGGTTGAAAATATTCCGACTGGAAATAGTGAAGTCCAAGAAACCTGACCAGGTCAATGTGGAAGGTGCTTTCAAAGGTCAGGGTCGCCAGATAGAACAGGCCATTGATAATCAACAGGTTTTTAACTACCGGCGGAAGAAGCCGGAAGCCGCTGGGGGTATATTGGTTGGAACTCATGCGTTCAGGTTGTGTGTTTGAATTTCTTGTCCAGGTCCTCGAAGCTTAACAGAAACATTGTAGGTTTGCCTTCCGGAGAGAGGTCGGGGGCGGAGGAATTCACCAATTGCCGGATTAGGGACATGGCCTCTTGCTGACTCAGTGATCTGCCCGGTTTGATCGATAGCTTCCGGGCCATGGTACGGGCCAGTTTTTGCTCTCCTTTCTGACTGAAACCCTCAGTTTCGGTTTTAGAGGATTCCAGCACGGCCTCGATCAACGACTGGATCTCCGATTGTGCAACACCCGAAGGGACAGTGTGCACCAGGAATGTATTTTTTCCGAATTCAGAGATCTCGAATCCAAGCTTTTCCAATAACCCGGAGATATCCCTGACCACTTCCGCATCGTCGGGAGTTACCTGAATGGTTTGTGGCAGCAGCAGCCGTTGGGGAGCAGACGAAGGGCTATCTCCCTGGCGGAGAAATAGTTCGTATAAAATTCGTTCATGGGCAGACTGCTGGTCGATAATGACGATTCCGTTAGGGATCGTAGTAACCAGGTATTGATGGTCTATCTGTAGAACGGAATTTACCTCTTCAACCGGTTTTTCCAATGGAATGACAGGCTGAGGCTCCTCCCCGGATTCGGTGGGTTGCCGATGTCCGGGATGAATCTCTTTGATGGGATCGAAAAGCCTCTTCCACTGGTTACCTCCCTCACCAGCGGGTGCCCGGTAATTGATCTCAAGTTGTGGTTTTGTCTGTTTCTCGAAGGGATTGTATTCAGGATTAATCCGGATGGCCGGCTGTTGCACGGGGTGGCCTTCCGGGATCGGAGGAAGGTCCATCGATTTTTCCGTCTCAAAATCTAACGAGGGGGTGAGGTTATACCTTCCAATCGACTGTTTGATAGCCGAGTTGAGAATGGCATAGATGCTCCTGGCATCCTGGAAGTTGATCTCAGTTTTGGTCGGATGGATATTGACGTCGATGGTCTGAGGATCCACCTCAAGGTGAATGAAATAGGTGGGAAATGCGTCAGTTGGAATTAATTCATGATAGGCGTTCTCCACCGCATGATTCAGATAAGGGTTCTTGATGAAGCGTCCGTTGGCGAAGAAATACTGCTCTCCTCTTGTTTTTTTTGCAAATTCAGGTTTTCCGATGTAGCCCGAGAGATTCACCAGTTGTGTCTCCTGGCTCACCGGGATGAGGCGCTGGTTATAGCTATTACCCAACAAGGCCACAAGCCTCTGCTTCAGGTTCGACGGGGAGAGTTGAAGAAGCAGTTTCTCCTGGTTGTACAGGCGGAAGGTGATGTCGGGGTGAACCAGGACAACCCGGTTGAACTCCTCCATTATGTACTTGAGCTCAAGTGTGTTGCTTTTAAGAAAGTTCCTTCTGGCAGGGACATTATAGAAGAGATTCTTGACGGTGACCGACGTGCCGTCCTTACAACTGACCGGAGCCTGAGAGATGAACTCGGAACCGTTTACCTTGACGAGTGTACCGTTCTCCTCTTCCGTTCGTTTTGATTTGAGTTCGACCTGCGCGATGGAGGCGATAGAAGCCAGGGCTTCCCCGCGAAAACCAAGAGTCCGGACCGCCAGCAGGTCGTTGGCTGTTTTAATCTTGGAAGTAGCATGTCGTTCAAAGCACATCCGGGCATCCCGTTCCGACATCCCGCATCCGTTGTCCACTACCTGGATCTGCGTTTTCCCGGCGTCTTTCACAATCAGTGTGATCTCCGTAGAACCGGCATCGATGGAGTTCTCCAGTAATTCCTTAACTGCAGAAGCCGGTCGCTGAACAACCTCACCTGCAGCAATCTGATTCGCGACCGACTCCGGCAATAAACGAATGATGTCTTCCATTGGCACAAAAGTACCGCTTTTTCCTGAAATGAAGAGCGCTGCTCTCATCCGGATTTTATATCTTTGACAGTTGAATTTTACAGGCATGAACAGTGAACCGGAGGGGAACCACCAAAACCTGATTGTGGTTGGAGACAGGGTCCTCATCAAGCCGAAAAAGATATCCAATAAAACGAAAGCGGGACTCTACCTGCCTCCCGGATACCAGGAGAAAGAGGAGCTCCAGACCGGGTATGTGGTGAAATGTGGGCCCGGGTATCCGGTGCCCATTCCGTCGGATGATGAACATGAATCCTGGAAACCAACGGATGAGAGAGTGCGCTATATTCCGTTGCAGGCAAAAAAAGGCGACCTTGCTATATTTTTACAGAAGGGCGCCATCGAAATCATGCTGAATGACGAAAAGTATTTTATTGTTCCTCAGCATTCCATCCTTCTCCTGGAGAGGGATGAGGAGCTTTTCTCCTAAAACCTGGATCGGTCAAGTACCGGAAAACGCATCTGAGCCAGGTAATAGACTCCGTAGAATACTGCACTGAAGAAGAGAGTCCCGAGGATGTCATTCACAAAAAAGGAGATCCCCTTGGATCCATCGTTAAAAAATGCAAGTCCCGCCAGGTAACTCTCCATCAGTCCCATAAAGTTTTGTGGGTAGAATGGAGTTGCAAGCCAGGCCGCAAAATTGGTGATCAGGAAAAAGATCACCGCTGAGGCGAGAGAAGCCAGCACAACGTTACGCACCGAGATGTGCTTTCGGATGGTCGCTCCGATGACTACCGTAATAACGAAACTCAGGTATACAGCCGGCATGAGGACGTGGAACCCGAGAACGATATCGCTCAGAAACATGGCAGCGATTGGTATGGCGAAAGCAAACTGCTTTCTCTCGAAATAGGTTCCCGCAAACAATGCCATGGCTGCCACCGGAGTAAAGTTAGGCCAGTGCGGTAGCAATCGCATGAGCGCTGCAGCCAGAATAATTGAGAAAACAATAAAAAACCTAAGATTAAAGGTTTTATAGTTCATTTATATAGTTGAATTTGTATTTCACAAAAATAATAAAACCTTTTAATAAAAGTCAAGTGATTACAGGAAATGTTTTCATATTTTTGAACAATCAAACATTTTATTTGTTATGTGTCTGAATAATAGATATTTGCTTGTCTGTATTTTACTAATTCCTATTCTTTTCACGCAATCCTGTACCATGAAAAAGAGCGTTGACACCCTTGTATACAATGCACGTATCTATACCCTGGATGAGGCCGGTACCGTGGTGGAAGCGATGGCGATTGACCATGGGAAAGTCATTGAAACCGGTACGGACGAGGAGCTGATCTCCAGGTACAATGCAGTCAAAAGGGTTGATAACGAAGGTCGATCCGTTTTTCCGGGATTTCTTGATGCCCACTGTCATTTTTACGGATTGGCGCTGGGCCTTCAGTGGATCGATCTGGTGGGTTGCCGCTCATTTGATGAAGTCGTTGAACGGGTCGTCAGGGCAGATACACTGGATGATACTAGCTGGATTACCGGCCGGGGCTGGGATCAGAATCTCTGGCAGGTGAAGGAGTTCCCTGCCAAAGAAGAACTGGATAAGCGCTGGCCCGACCGACCTGTCGTGCTCGTCCGGATCGACGGACATGTCGTCCTGGCCAATCAGGAAGCGCTTAACAGGGCCGGATTAATTGCCCACCACCGGTTTCCGCCGTTGGAAGTAGATATGATGGATGGAAAGCTGACAGGAATTCTTCGTGAAACGGCAGCCGACCATATCAAAAGTACCATTCCAAAACCTGACCCGGAAACTATCCTGGAACTGCTCCGCGAAGCGGAAGCGCGCTGCTTTTCATATGGCCTCACAGGCATTTCCGATGCCGGTCTGAAGAACACCACCTTGCATCTGATGGATTCGGCCCTGCAGCAGGGCAAGTTAAAAATCCATATCTATGCCATGGTTGAACCCACACAGGAGAACCTGGAGGAATATGTGACACACGGTCCGTACCACAACAACCGGTTTCACATCTGCTCTATTAAGCTTTATGCTGATGGGAGTCTGGGCAGCCGCACGGCACTTCTCAAGCAACCATACAGCGACGATCCCTTTAACAATGGGATCCAGGTCACCTCGCCCGATTCAATGAGGGAAATTTGCCGGATGGCCTATGACAACAACTTCCAGGTGAACACACATTGCATCGGAGATAAAGCAGTACGGGAGGTACTCGATGTGTACGGTGAATTTCTGCAGGGGAAGAATGACAGGCGCTGGCGCATTGAGCATGCCCAGGTAGTGGATCCTGCGGATCTGGTCCTGTTTCAGAAATACAATGTGATTCCTTCTGTGCAGGCAACCCATGCTACCTCCGATATGTACTGGGCAGGAAGCCGTCTTGGTCCTGAACGGATTGAATGGGCCTATGCTTATAAGGACCTGTCGAAACAAAACGGCTGGCTGGCTAACGGAACCGACTTTCCGATCGAACAGGTCAATCCCATGTTGACTTTTTATGCCTCCGTGGCACGAAAAGATCTTACCGGATACCCTGAAGGAGGGTTTCAGCCGGAAAACGCCCTGTCCCGGGAGGAGGCGATCCGTTCCATGACCATCTGGGCTGCCAGAGCAAATTTTGATGACGGCGAATACGGAAGTCTTGAGCCCGGGAAATGGGCTGATTTCGTGGTGCTTGAAAAGGACATTATGGAAATTCCCATGGCAGAGGTGCCGGAAGTAAGGGTGATGGAAACGTGGGTAAGTGGGGAAAAAGTATATTCCCGGTAGTCTAAAGGTTACTTTGAAATGGCTTTACAGATGGTGTTGGCAATTTTATCGCCGGCACGATCGTAACAACTCTGGATCCGTCCGCCCGTATCGAAGTCGTACCCCATCATGTTCACACTCTGCACATTTTTATACTCAATCGATCCGAGAACTTTGCCGGGATCGGCTGTCTCTACCAGATCCACCAGCATGTTGATGTAAGCATTTTGCCGCGTTACACCCACATTGAAGCCGGGTTCAGTGAAGATGGTCCGGATGATCAGCGTATACTTTGCATCACTGGCCGCTTCCTTTCCTGTTAATCCGCATTTATCAGCATTTCCATTGAAGTTCTTTTCGAACATCGGATGAAATCTCGCAGAACGGTCATTCACCCAGGCCTGCGCCCAGGTATCGCCACTTCCTGCCTCTTTTTTGTTCATATCAGCAGTACGTTTTGCAACGTAATCAGCTTCTTTTTTAAATTTGCCAACGGCCATGTTGGAATAATCATACTCCAGGTTAACGACCGTTTGACCCTGCAGTGCAGCGAAACTCCCTGATTTGATTTTCTGGGCAAAGAGAGATCCACCAGCGGCAACAAAAACGCCGACAACAAGCATTAAAATAACTCGTTTCATAGGTCTTTGGATTTGGTTAATGTTCCTAATTTAAACGTGAACAAAAGTATATGGACTTATTCTATTTTCCAACTATTCCAGCTAAAATTTAAATCCTAGCAGTATCCTGAAGTTGGTAATATCAATACTGTGATCCGGGCGTGAGTTGTCAAAGTCGTTGTAGTTCATTGTGCTAAAGTTATACTGGAATGCGACCAGAATGATCCGGTACCGGATGTTCATCATCAACTCCTGGCCGGTGATGCGGTAACCCCAGTCACTGTTGTGCCAGCTGACGTTGAAGTTCAACTTGTAACTCAGGTCAATCATCAGTTTATCAATCGGATTGATGGTGATCAGAGGCCCGAACTTTTGTCCGATAAAATAATACCAGAATTCGGTCTCCTTTTTACTGGAGCCGGACGGGAGGGTTGGTTTGGATGTTACGAACCATCCATCCAGAAAGGTGGCGTCAATTCCAAATCGCAGATAGTTGTTCGCCACACCGGGCCCGATGTAGATGAGATACCCCAGTCCTAAATTCCCACCTATATGAGCAGCAGAGAAAACGGTTGTATCGCGATCGAAAGGAGGCAGGTCAATGATAGTCTGATCCGATGCAAAAGAGCCCATGGGGATGACAGGACCCAATTTCAGATAAAAACCGGTGCGTATCAGGTTGGGTTTTGCAACGTTACCTGCCTGTTGTCCACCCTCGTTCTGAGCAGCAGCAATTCCAGTGCAGATCAGAAAAGTCATGATGAGAAGGGAATATCGATTCATGGTAATGCAAATTTGGAGTGTATCAAGGTGTAAAGTTAACTACATTCAGTATAACCATAACGTTCCATTTGCAGATACATGATACTACCGATCAATTTTTTTTCATTCTCAGAAAGTGAATAGACATTTTTTCTATATCCAGCAAGTGTTGCCAGATAGCAGGATAAATTTCTTTCAAATGCATTTGAAAACGGAAGTTCAAGCCTGCCGTAAAGTGTTTGCAGGCATCCCACCGGATCTTGCTCCAGATCTTCATACAGGACTACTGCTTGACGATGGGAAGGCAGCTGGAGAAATTCTTCCTGAATGGTCTCCATCATCTGTAAAAGGAAAAGAGAGATCTCTTCTGCCTCCGGGGTGCAGGAATTCCGGTTAAGGATATTTTGCTTCTGAACCACCCGCCAGAGATGCGTGGTTGACGGGACAACCGCAAAGGGGTGGCGGACAATATGAATAAACCGGGCTTCGGGGAAAAGTTTAATCAGTTGGGGAATACGAAACGAATTGAATGGATTTTTGGATACGATTCGCCGGCCCGAGGCGAAATGGAGTTTTCTGAAAAAGTCGGTCATACAGGATTCCCACCGGGTAAGGTCTTCTCCGGAAGGAAGAAATGGGGCCTCTTTGAGAAAATACTCTTGCTTCCGCGGAAAGATGAGGTGTTCCAGCGGAGAATGGGTGGTCAGCCGAAAAAAGGCATATTCATCTTCCTGGGGTTCATTCATGCCGATCTTCACATTGTCCATCGGCCGGGTAGAGCCCATAAGGGAAGTGAGAAGCGGTTTGTAAAAGCGATAGGAGACCAGAAAATGTTCCGGCAGTGCGACCTGAAAAAGGGTAGGAGCGGTCATTTCAGGGTCCTGTACCAGGAGTTGATGCAGCAGGGTGGAACCTGTACGCCAGTGTCCGACAATGAATACCGGATCCAGTGGAATTGGTGTTCTGGCCAGTGCAGCGCCGAATCGTGCCTGCTCGATACGTGAAAAGAGGGATGACCAGCAGGAACTCTGAAGCAAAAACACAATCCGGATCAGGTTCCTCGGGGTACAGGCAATGTGATTACGGGATAACAGACGCATAAGGGGGCCGCAACGCATCCCTGCGATGAGGTAAGAGTCTTTCAATTAGCTGCTTTTTCCCGCGCAACGAATTCCGCGATAGTATGAATGGACCGGATGATATGTCGTGCCAGGTTCTGATCATTCAATCTGACATTGTAGTGTCGCTGCAACGCCATGATGATCTCAATGCCGTCGACAGAGTCAAGCGTAAGAGCATTGGTACCACCAAAAAGCGGTTCAGTGTCATCTATATCATTCGGATCCACGTCTGTGATATTGAGGGTGGTCATAATCAGGTTCTTGATCTCCATCTTCAGCTCTTCACTCGGTTCAATGGCCATGTCTTTCTCCTATTTTACGCTCTTTTTCAATCCGTTGAAGAATCTTTCTTCAACGGCAGCACGATCCATGATCAGGTCGCCCAGCTCCTTCATACGGGCAGTTCCCAGATCCCGGTTCTTGCCGATCCGGGCAGCAAAAAGCGAGATCTCCCGCCAGCCGTCGCCAATGGCCATCAGCTCTGCCGACCGCTCTTTCAACTCCGGTAGTTCAACGATATCGGCTGCCTGCTGCAGAAACGTGGCATACATGTACCTGAATCCGGCACCTCCTGTTCCCTGGTCTTCCAGGAGGATATTGATTTTCATCACTTCATGGGAGAGGTGCTCCGTATCTCTGGCCAGCTTCGGCCAATCCGCTACCCGTTTGGCAAAGAGCCGGATCCCCTTGATCCCGATAAAAGGAACCGGAATACTGAGCATATTGAAACAGGCCTTCCGGATTCCTTTGAGGATCGGTTTCCGCAGGTCTGAGCTCGAAGGAACATGGGCTGGGTAAAAGATGAATCCTTTCGGTGACATAGTTCCACCGGCAAACCGTCCTTTACGGAGTGAATGTTCCGGCAGCCGGACCGGCCCGGGGAAATAGCTGTCGCTGATGATGTAGTCAGATCCCTCTTTCCCGATAACCACCATGAAATGTACATTGATGTGGACGCGTTCCCAGCTCGGGACATAATCCAGATAGAAAAAGTCAACCTGACAAGCCACCGGTATCCCACTGATAAGAAGTTCGTCCAGTTTCTCCATTCCGGACTCCTCCCTGGGAAAGGAAAAAGTTTGAAACCTGATTCCCAGCTGTTTCCCGATATTCTTCCGAATTTCACCGGGACGGTTCCGGACAATGAAGGTGGGAAAGGGAAAGGATTTGTGTTTGTGGAAGTAGCCGAAAAAAATCCCGCTGGCAATGCCAAACACCATGGGTTCTGAGATCGTTAGTCCGGCGTGGTTGAGCAGTGAGGTGACGGTACCCGATTCACAGTGGGCACCCATCTTATGGTTAAAAGGGATGGTAGTCATTTGCTTGCATCTTCATCGTTCTTCTGTTCGTAACCTGCATCAACGTCAAGGAGCTGCTCAACGGTGATGTTGAAAACAGCGGCATAGTGTTCAAGTAACGTGTTCGGGATGGTTTTAAAAGGTCCCGGGAGCAGGTGTTTTTTAACCTTACGGAACGGAATGCGGGTCCGGGCAGAGAGCTCGCTGACGGTCAGATCCTCCAGCACCATAAATAACTTCACAGGGCTGATCTCCTCCCGATCAACCTGCTCTTTCAATTTGGAAATCAAATTGTTACGTTTCAGAAAATAATCCTCGATATAATTTTTTGTGATGTAGGATCCGGTTTGCATCGGTCCGTACTGACCATCTTCTTTCTCCACATAGACAATCATCTGTTGCTCCGGACAATCCACAAAGCCCTCTTTCTCTTTCATAATCTCACGGCATTAATCCCGTCTTTGAAAAATAAACAGGCTGATTAGCAGTGCAAAGATAAAAAACAATAGCAACCAGAGTGAACGGGGAAGAATATCCCGCAGGGTTCCGTCGCGTATGAAGAGTTCCAGGTAGTTGTCAATTCCCCAGCGGATGGGAGAGAAACCGCTGATGATCCGGATTATTTTAGGCATAACGTGAATAGGGAGGAAGGTACCACTGATGACTCCGAGTATCACCACCATCACCGACCCGAACAGAGCGGCCTGGTTATGTGTTCGTGAACCGGCTCCCACCAGCAGGCCGAATCCGATGGCCCCGAGTGCGGCCGTCACGGTGGCCACTGCCATAGCAGGAAAACTGGATCCCATCTCCAGTTCGGGAAATCCGAACACAAGGTGCAGCAGGCAGTATCCAACCAGTAACATCAGCAGGAACTGGATGATACAGACCAGAAGGAACAACAGGACCTTGGCTCCCAGCATTATCCACAGGGGGGTGGGGAGCGTCCGGAGCCGGAACGACGCCCCTTCGTTCTTTTCACTGATCACGCTTCCAGACAGAGGGATAACGATAAAAAACATGGCAAAGAGGATGAAGCCAGGGATGTTATTCTGTACCGGTGTCGGTTTGATGGACGAACGTTCTTTGACTGCTTGTTCCTGGTATACCGGGGGAAGGTTATTCAGCATCACCTCAGGTGCAGGTATTGAGCCTGCCGGTCGACCGGCAGCGAACAACTGCTGCATCAGCACCTTTCCGGCTGCGCCCTTCAGGATGAAGGTGGTGGCCATGATCAGGGAATTTCTATAGGCCTGGTGAAGGGTGGGGTCGATGACCAGGGTGATGGCCGAATCTCCCGGAGCAATTACGATTCCAAGGGGAACGGATCCTGTCTGAATGGCACGGTGGAGTTCTTCCAGGCTAACAAAGTCTTTGGCAAGCGTGTACATGCCTGAGGCCCTGACATCTGCCTTTACCTGCCTGCCGAGAATGGATCCGGGAGGACTGAACATCAGAATACTGTTTTTTTCAACCTGGCTTTTCAGGGCATTTTCCTGCGCCAGGGTCACCACCAGGATCAACAGTACCGGCATTACAAACAGAATTCCCAGTCCGGGAAGGTCCCGGATCAGGAGGATCCACTCTTTCCGGAATGCAGCGAAGAATTTCGACATGGTTGCAAAGTTAACGATTCCACCCGGCTTCGAGCACCGAAAATGGGGCAACCGTAGGATATTCTCCAGTCAGGGAAAGGCCAGCCCGGGAGAACAGGATTTCGAATTCCTGCCTTGTACGCTCTCTTCCACCGGGCATGGATGTGAGCATCTGGATGTCGATCATTTTGGCAACGGAAGCTCTGTTTCCCGGAGGTACGAGCATCTCCACAACGATGAGCTTTCCCTGTTCCGGCATTACCTTCCGGATGTTCGAGAGGATTGCAACGCAGTGCTGATCATCCCAGTTGTGCAGTACATGTTTCAGCAGGTATCCATCTGCACCGGAGGGAACTGCTTCCATGAAATTCCCCTCTATTAGGGTGATGAGGTTTTCTAAATCCGTGTGGTGGAGCATCTCTTTTGCCTTTGTCAGGGCGGCTGGAAGATCAAACAGGATGCCCCGGAGATTCGGGCAGATCTGGAGGATGCTGATGAGCGAAGCTCCATCCCCGCCACCGATGTCCGCCAGTGTTGTGAACTGTGAAAAGGAATAGGCCTGAAGCAGCGGAGCCAACCCCAGAGAGGAGAGATCCGCCATGGATTGATCAAAAAGGGCAAACCTGTCGGAATCACCGGCCAGGTAATCGTAGATGTTTTTTCCGTACTTCCGGTTAAATCCATCTGTCCCGGTACGCACGCTTTCCAGAAGCTCTCCTGTGATAGCCCAGTTCAGTGGGCCCAGGTGATGCCGAAGCATGTGCCGGAGTGATTCGGGCCCCTCCATCAGGGGCCTGGACAGGCGGGTATTGGAAAAGGTTTTGTCAGCATGCTCCCTGAATATCCCATGGGAAGCAAGCACACGCAGAACCCGGTAAAGGCTTTCCGCATTTACATTTGTTTCACTGGCCAGATTCTCCACCTTTCTGTTTCCGTTTTGGAGCAATCCGGCCACATTGAGTTCAGCGGCTACATGGAGGCAGGGAAGCAGATAGAGGTACTGGAATTTCTCATACACGACAATGCTGCCGGGAAAAAGCCTCTGGTGCAGGGTAAAAAGACCAGATCTGAAACCTGCCAGGGTCTTTACAATCCAGCGGGGTGGTAAGGAATATCGATGCGGTTTATGCTTCATGGATTGATTTCACATCAACAGGTGGGGTAAACTTCCAGCGATTATGTGACCAGAGGTAGTAACGGGGATCCTCCCGGATGTTATTCTCCAGCGCTTCAAAATAACGTTCGATGAGATCAGGAACCATATCAACCTCTCCGAGCTTATTCAGGGGACGGAATTCCACTTCATAAAAGCCTCGCTTAACTTTCCGGATATGCACGTAGAGAACGATTCCCTGCGTTTTAGCGTGCAGGTTTTCGAGACCACGAAAAGCTGCTGTAGGCTGATTTAAAAAGGTCACCCAGGGAACCTTTGCTTTTCTTGCAGGGCGTTGATCGGCAGCAAAATAAAGACAGAGTGGTGCTGTTTCCGGTGCGCTGAGCAGGTATTTATAAGCGTCATGATACTGGTAGAGAAGGAGTCCGTATTTACCCCTGGAATGAAGGATCAGTTCATCCACGAATTTATTGGATTGTTTTTTATAAATGGCCACGCAGGTAAAGTTGATCTTCAGCACCAGGTAAGAGACCCACTCCCAGTTGCCGTAATGGCCGGGGGCCAGAATGACATTGATTCCATCCCTGGCATAGTGGTCCAGCAGCTCCGTATTGGTCAACTTGTACCGGGCGTCGAAATCGCTGACATTCATATGGAAATTTGCTACTGCCTCTACCAGGTAATCAGCCAGGTGCTTGTAGAATTCTTTTTTGATATACTTGAGTTCAATTTCCGATTTTTCAGGGAATGCCTTACGTAAGTTGTTACACACTACCTCTTTTCTGTATCCCAGAATGTAATACATCATAAAGTAAACAAACGTAGATATACGGTAAAAGAAACTAAAAGGGAGGACGGTTAAAAACCAGATCATCAGTCTTAAAGAGAGACGCATACAGGCTGAATCTTTGCGGCAAAGGTAACACTTACACGAGAATGAAGAATTAGGAATTAAGAATTAAGAATTTTTATACTGTCTTACTGCCTACTGCCAACTGCCTATTGCCAACTGGTATTTTACTTCCAGAATCAGGCAACTGGGCCCGCCGGTTCCTTTGACAAATTCGGATAAATCGACCGGGTAAACACTGTACTGATGTCGCCTCAGGGCTTCAATAGCCGGCTGGTTGGAGAGTTCGGCCACCACGGATCGGTTGCCGGCGGAAATTACATTTCCATTGATAAAACCGGTATTGGGAACTTCAATTCGCTGAAATCCATCCAAAAAGCTATCCGGGAAAAGACCTTTGACACAGAGGAGGGTGTCAGGGGAAACCAGGGAGACGGCTCCTCCGACGTGGAGAAAAGGAGCGGGGACTGCAGCCGTTCTGATCTCAAAACCAACCTTTTCCAGAAGATCCCCGATTTGCCGGACACCAGCACGATTGGTCCGTGTAGATCGACCGAGGAATGCGATCTTCCCGGCCAGAATGACATCCCCCCCCTCCACCGTCCCGGGTGGTCTGATGCTTCCGATACAGGGTATCCCAGCTTTATCCAGGAATTCAGCCATCCAAAGCTCTTCACCCATCCTGGAAGGGAGTCCCATCCGGAGAATAATATATCCTCGTGGAGTACAAACGATGGGATCTTTCGTAAAAACAGAATTAGGATGCCCGGGAAGTTCGGGCCGGTAGATCACCCCGCATCCGGTCTGCTCCAGGGTTTTGACCAGGGTGAGATGCTGTTGCGCAGCCAGTTCAGGATCAGTTGGTTTTGTGATGTTGTGACGGGCCAGGTCTGTAACATTAAAATAAGCTGGTCCGGGCGGAGAGACGATTAGGTTCAAGGTTCAAGATTCAAGATTCAAATATCTGGTATCCAGCATTGTCACTGCGAGCGGAGCGAAGCAGCAGCATCTAGCATCCAGCATCCAGCATTGTGATCTTCACTATTTCGGACAACCGCCGGGCCTCTTCTATGGCCTCTTCATGCGTTTTGCGTTTCAGTACTTCCACCCTGGATTGTGGGGTTCCCCCTTCGAGGACCACACGATAATCTTCCCGGGATGTTTCGCTTTTTCTGTTGGAGAGACTGAGTGTTCTGTAAAATCGAGTTGTTTTCACTACCCGGATGCAGGTAAACCGGTCCAGACTCTGCCAGGATCCGGTTTTCAGTAACCCAAACAGCAGGTGGTACTGGCGGATCAATCGTTTGCCGGGATGGATTTCACATCCGCTCACAGTGAATCCGATAAAGGCACCAATGACGAACAAAATGATCCCTGTCCAGTAAAAAGGGAGGAGGATCAAGCCAACTATTACCAGCACCAGCCCTGCAAAGGAGCCGGCCGGTCCGAAGGATTTGTCGAGGATGTAATTGAGACGCATGGGACAAATATAGGCAAAATGTCAAAAAGGCAGGAGGTCAGGTCCTGAATTGCTGGGAACCATGAAGAAAGCGGACAGTGTCTACCTGCTTCTGTATAAAAAAATGGTTCTGCGGTCAACCGATTTGCCTTTGACAACCTGGAGAAGGCTGTCAGGACTGTCAGGGAATTTCCCTGAGATTTTGATCACTTATGGTGGTTGTTTTTGATTTCCCTTTCGGCCTGCAGCCAGTCTTCCATGTCACTCCCCTGATCTGGGCTTCTCGAGTTAAAAAGTTCGAATGCGCGAAAGCGAATTTTTTCCTGTGTGATCTCTTTTTGTCTCTGGGGAGTCTGCCTGTGATGCATAGTACTTCTCCCTTCTGTTTTTACATTCATATTGTTTCATCTTTAGGATTAATAAATCGTGATAGACAATCTTTTGCCAGTCTACCAACCCGTGTATCGGTCAGATCTTTCTCCAGACGATGCCAGATCTTACCAGCATTTAAGCCAATTTGCACTGTTCTCATGGTTCACTTTGTTCTGAAAATCAAAATTAATTTCCGATTCTGAAGAAAATCTGAAGAGCACAGCAGCCTATTCTCCCGGACCGAACGAAACGGGGTCACTGAAGATCGGGCCATCGAAAGCAAAGGTGTGGAACTCCCCGTTCTCTCCGCAGGGATCCGTTCCAGTTCAGGAATGCCCGGGTATGATCTGACATAAAAGCCTGTATTCTATTGTTTTATTCTTTTTGAGATCTTCTTTCTGATCTTATAGTAGGAGGGAGGCGGGCCCATTCTCACCGATTTTCCATTGATGAACAGGGCGTCCGATTGGCCCCATTCACGGATTGATTCCTTGGTGTCTGTTGGGATGACCTTGTACTCAACTCCGGTCCCGAGTTCTTCCACGGCTCGTTTTGCCCGCTCTTGGACGATGTTCATATCCGGGCACCACCCGTTGATGAATGAGGTAACGGAAAGCTCGATCGGGAGATACTGAATCATTCCACCCACCACTCCGTTATCATCTACGGCTAGTTTCACCCTGAGCCCCTTATCCCTGATGGACTGGAACCACTTGTCCTTATGGTCTCCGGCTTCTTTCATCTCATCCGACCAGTCTTCCAGACAGCAGCAATAGAGGGATTCATACTCAGGGGATAAGTCAATGATTTCCATACGTTTGTTGGTTAAATTATCACGCCGATAAAAAGCAGCAAGGCTGAGGTCCCGAACAGAAAGGGGCAAAGCTTATACGGAAGAAAATTGACTTTGAACCCTGTCTGTACTGATACCAGTGTCATGGCAATCAGCATGAATACAGCCGCCGCATAAGCAATCCGGGCGGTTAACGATTGAATATCTCCAAAGAGTGTAATGGCAACCACCAGGATGCCCAGAAAGATCAGGGCCACCCCTTCAGTGATCCACTCCATACGGATGATGTTCCGGTTATCTTCAGAGATTTCCCCGAAACCCCTGACCACAGATTTCGTTGGAAAAAGGTGCGCAATCCCCCATCCGAGGGTCATCACACTGGCAATATAGAATAAGATTTCTTTGATCATGGTCTTCCAGTTTTGTTCACCACGGAAACATGTTATTTCTCAAAATACTCGAAAGCATCGACTATATCCAGATAAACCCCATCAAATCCGGCGTCGATGATCCTCTTTAAATAGGAGTTATCGTTTCCGAAAATGATCGCCTGCCAGGTCGGGTCCCAGTACCTTACTTTGTAATTTCCCGGCCAATCCGGGTTGGGTTCATCCAGCCATTCAGGTCGTGCGAACTCCCACCCGGGCTGCCAGTAATAACGGTAATTTTCGGCTTCCCCGATACTCATATAGCAGATCACTAGTCGACTACCTCCGTTATCCTTGGTTCTGAGAGCGTTTACATCCTCTACCGTAAGTTGTTCTGTATCCTCGAAAAAGAGATCTATGTTCAGGAGGTCATAATTGGTTTTTATCAGAGAATCAACGAAGTGGCCTTTGGTGGGAAATAACTCCGGGTTTATTAGATAAAGTACGTTTTTCGCCTGATCAAGCGACTGAATATCAGAGGTATTCTCATTGTAGATGGGAACCGGATAAGCCGGAACATGATCCAGCGTCCGGTGATCGGCTGCATAGGAGATATATCCCCTGGCTTCATTCTGCGTATAGGAGTTAAGCATGTCAGGATGATCGGAGCAATAATCAGTGACCAGGATCACTTTACCTTCTGCCTTCATCCGGTCCAGAAATCCCTCCATGTATATTCGTTCCTCGGCGGGGGTTGGGATGCCATCACCATCATATCCATAAAAGAGATCTTCCCTTCCCTGTCCGCTGATAGCCTGATTGTAATCGGAGGCTAACGGACCGGAAGCCTCCCCATTGAAGGTGATCAATTCCTGCCCGTTTTGGGGGATTACGATAAATCCATTTGAGTAACTTCTTGCATAGGTGGAGATGTTTTCAATGAAGTTCCTCATCTCCTGCCTGAAATCTACGTCGGGAATGTTGTTTTTCTTACAGGAAAGCGAAAAGAATAAAAAAGTACAGATGAAGATACGCAGGTATTTCATACGGATAAAAGATTACTTCGACCCTCGACCCTCGACCTTGTTTCTTTTGTAAACACCTGGTACAGCACCGGCACGATGATCAGCGTCAGGAAGGTGGAGACAGACAATCCGCCGATGATGGTCCACCCGAGCGGTGCCCACATGCTGCTGCCTGTCAGGGTAAGGGGAAGCAGTCCGCCGATGGTGGTGAGGCTGGTGAGGATGATGGGGGTGAACCGGGTTTCGCCTGATCGGATCACGGCTTCCCTCAGGGAGAGTCCCTGTGCCAGAAGCTTGTTGGAATAGTCGACCAGGATGATGGAGTTGTTCACCACGATCCCCACCAGGCTGATCAGTCCGATAAAGGCAGAAAAGGAGAAGGTGTAGCCGGTGATCAGCAGCGCCCATACCATTCCGACCACGGCAAACGGTACCGCTGCATAGATAACCAGGGGCTGGATAAAGGAGCGGAACTGGAGCACTAGCACGGCAAAGATCGAGATCATGGCGATGATGATGGCGATCTGCATACCGCCAAACGATTCGCCACGACTCTCCAGTTCCCCGCTGATGACATATTTGTACCCGTTGGGGAAGGGGTAGGATTTGAGCTGGCGGATCACCGGCTCCATCACTTCATCGAGGTTGGCTCCCTTCTTCAGATCGGCCTTTACCAGGGCAGTCCGCTCCAGATCGAACCGCTGGATCATGCTGGGCGACTGTGTGAATGCGATGGATGCCAGCTGTTTCAGGGGGATCATGTGGCCGGTATACGATCTTACAAAGATCCGGTCAAAGTCGGATGCCGTGATCTGATCGCCGGAAGGCATCCTGAGCACGATGTTGTACTCCTTGCCTTCGTCGTCCCGGAACCTGGATACGGTCATGCCATTGACAGCCGTTCGAACGGTCTTATCTATCTCCACGATGGGAACGCCATACAGACTGGCCTTCTCTTTGTTGATCTCCACGCGGATATCCATCTGTTTGCGTGACAGTTCGTTCTCCACGTTGATGACCCCGGGGCGGGCGGCGATCATCTCCTCCACATCGCCGGAGATCTTTTCCAGTAAATCGAGGTTTTCCCCAGTCAGATAAACCATTACAGGCGCTTCGATAGGATGCCCCTGTTCGAATTCCTTCACGTTGATCCGGGCTCCCGGGTAATCCGATAATTCAGCGCGCAACCGGGTGATCAGCGCATCAAACTCCTCCGGATCATAGCGATCTAGCTGTACGAAGATCTCTGCGAAATTCTTCGCATAGTTCTTTTCGAAGATATTGTAATAGATCCGGGGATTGCCATGACCGACATTCGTCGTATAATACTTCACTTCCGGAATGGAATCCAGAACCGATTCGACGTGTATTGCCACCTGGTTGGTCTTGTCTAGATTGGAACCGTCAGGCAGGTTGATCTGGATCAGGAACTGCGGTTTTTCCGCTTTAGGAAAAAAGGATAATCCGACATACTGGAACATGTAGAGTGAAAACAGGAAAACAACGATTGCAACGGACAGGGTCAGCACCTTGTGTCTCAGGGCCCAGGAGAGGGTTCTCCGATAGGGACCTTCGATGAACTCCTGTATCTTGCGGTAAAAATAGGTGTTCTCCCTACCCCTCGTGTCCGGAGGGATTTGTTTAAATAATTTACTGGTAATCAGTGGCGTAAGGGTAAGGGCGACAAGCAATGACATGGAAAGGGTGGCGATGATGGTAATGGGAAGACTTTTGATGAATTCCCCGGAAGCTTCCGGCATCATGATGATCGGTATGAAGGCAAGGACGGTAGTGGCAGTGGCGCTGACCACCGGCCAGCCGATCTCGGAAGTAGCTGTGATAGCCGCTTCACGTGGTGAATAGCCCAGGGAACGGTACCGGTTGATATTCTGCACAATCACGATGGAATTATCTACCAGCATCCCCAACGCCACCACCAGCCCGGCGATCGAGATCTGCTGCAGGCCAAATCCCAGCAGATGGACCACAAAGATCCCCATTACGATGGAGAGTGGGATTGCCAGGATCACCACAATCGACGACCGTACCCCCATGGCCAGCAGGATGAAGATCCCGACCAGGATGATACCCTGGAGCAGGTTCAGCAGGAAGTTATTGATTCGCTTATCCACCCACACTGACTGATCAAA
Source organism: Bacteroidota bacterium (assembly GCA_007280875.1). GTDB lineage: Bacteria > Bacteroidota > Bacteroidia > Bacteroidales > FEN-979 > QYOJ01. The sequence goes on along the minus strand of QYQJ01000155.1, from coordinate 12,215 downwards.
TACGGTGAACAACTTCATATCCGAAGGGATGTTCATACGGAAGGTTTCCAGTTCCGGTTCCAGGCCTTTCCGGATACTGAAAATATTGAAATCGGGTTTTTGCTTGACGGCCAGAAAGATGCACCGCTGATGGCTGACTCTGGCCAGGTAAGGCTGGTCCTCGTAACCGAACCGGATCCCGGCGATGTCCCGCAACCGTACCAACCGTCCATTGTAGGAGTGCACCACAGTGTTGCCAAGTTCGTCCAGGTTTTTGTAGGAGCCACTGGTCTGTATGCTAAAGGTCTTCCCGGAGAGTTTCATGGACCCGCCGGGAATGTTAGCGTTGTTGCTCCGGATGGATTGTTCCACCTGTTCCAGGGAGATATTCATGGCGGCCATCTTCTGGAAATCGAGGGAGACCCGGATCTCCTCTTTTGGGAATGCCTTGATATCCACCTCTTTGACCCCTTCCACCTTCTGTAGCGGTTTTTTCATCCGTTCGGCTTCCTGTTCCATTTCCCTGTAAGAGGCTTTTTCTGAGATCAGCGCAAGTTGCAGGATCACCACATCCGATGTGGTCCACTCTAAAAAATTGAGTTCGGCGATCTCCGATGGGAGTTTGCTCCGGATCCCGTTCACTTTCTGCACCACTTCGTCGTACTTCTCTTTGGCATCTGTACCGAAATAGAACTCCACGGAGAAATAAGCAAGCCCTTCCCGGATGGTGGTCTGGATCCGCTTGATGTCATCCAGTTCGTTGATGGCATCCTCAATCGGTGTGACTACCAACTCTTCCAGGTCGACCGGGGAGGCTCCCGGATAGATCACGATCACCGAAGCACCAGGAACATTAATTGGGGGATCCTCCGTGCGGGGCATGGTGATGAAGGAGTTGACACCCGCAACTATGAGTAGAATGAATACCAGAAGGGTAAACTGAAAATTGTCGATGGCAAGTCTGGGTAGGTTCATCTCGCTGGGTTTACTTGACCGGTTTCACAAGTTGAATCTTGTCTCCGTCAGACAGATAGGGCGCTCCTTCCATCACCACCCGTTCACCTTTATCCAGTCCGCTTGTGACGCAGACCATGCCTTCCACCCGCCGGATCGTGACCTTGCGCTTTTCAGCCACGGAATCCCTGGCAACGAAGAGATAGCCGGAATTTCCTTCGGCCTCCACCAGGGCATCGACGGGCACCATCAGGCAGCTGTCGGACTGGGGAGGAAGGATCTCGGCCTGCGCCACAAATCCGGATGCCAGTTCCAGTAGTACCGGCTTGATCGTCAGTTCCACCTCATAGGTTCCGGTATAGGGATCGGCCGATTTGCCGGTTTCCGAAACCGTTGCCGAAATGGCCTTACCGGGATAGGCATCGAAATAGACCAGGGCCGGATCGCCCAGGTTCACCAGGATGATATCCCGATCTGTCAGACTTACCCTGACCACCCAGTCTCCCTCCGAGGAACCGAAGAGGAATACCGGTTGTCCGGCAGAGACGATTTCGCTCTCTTCGGCCAGTTTCAGGAGGATCTTCCCGTTGGCAGGGGCCTCGATGGTCGAGTATTTCAGGTTGAACCGGGCGATATCGACATTGGTGCGCGCCACCTCCAGGGCGGTCCCGGCATCCTGGAGGTTTTCCAGGGTTGCTACGCTGTCGTGGTACAGGTTCTCGACCCGCTTGTAATCCCGTTCGGCTTTTCGGAAGGCCTGGTCGGCCTGTTCGGTCCGGGCGTTGATCTCGGTCAGGTTCAGGCTGGCCAGAAGGGTCCCTTTGCGCACCGCTTCGCCTTCGGCCACCCGGATCTTTTCGATCACACCGCCGGTTTTGAAGCTCAGTTTTGTCTCCTCCCGCGAAGATAATTTCCCGGAAGCACGGATCGGCTGACTGATCTCCTGCATCTTGACCTCCGTGACTGTCACCCGGTGGACTTTTTCCTGCCGGTCCGTTACTTCCTGCCTGTTACATCCAGTAAGGATCAGAACGATAACTAGTAATGATAATCTTTTCATATAGTGTTTAGATTATTCAATCGGATAGGTCGCCAGCGCCCGCTCCAGTTCTGCCCGGCTGATCTCATAATCGTAGTTTGCCAGGATCAGGTTCAGGTCGGCAGTGGTCATGTCTGTACGTACATTGATGAACTCAAGCAGGCTGGTCTGGCCCTGGTGTATTTTTTACGGATGATCTCAAACGCTTTGGAGGCGCTCTGACTCTGTACGGTAGCGGCTCCGACCGCTTTGGCTGCAGCCTGCACACCATACCAGGCATCGATCACCTGCATTGAGATCTGGTTTTGAAGCTCGTCATACCGTTCTTTCAGCAACTGCTGTTCAATAGTGGCCTGCTGGATCCGGGAGCGCGTCTCCATGCCGTGAAACAGTTTCCACTGCATTACCAGGGAGGCGATCACAAAATCCGACTGATCATTAAATTCATAGGTCTCCCCCTGAATGCCATAGTTCACTCCAAGACCCAGAGTGGGGGTGTGGTTGTACTTAGTGAGCCTGACATTGTTCTCGGAGGCGCTGAGATAAGCATCGGTCTGTTTCAGCTCTTCCCGGTGGGAAAGGGCCAGACCTATGGATTCATTGACGTTTGATAATAAACTATCGATCAGTATATTACGAATATCTACCTCAATTTTAGATTCAAGCGACCTGTTGAGCAGGAAATTAAAGTATGCCCGGGCCGATTCGTGAAATTTCTCGGCCTCCGCCATCTGCCGTTCCACTTTGCTGAGTTCAGCCCGGGAGCGGTAGACGGCATCCACGGTGACCTTGTCATTGGCATACAGGCTTTCACTTACCCGAAGGTTCTCCCTGACCACATCGAGGGTCTGCTCAAAGAGATCAAGGGCCTTCACCGTCTTCAAATAGTCGTAATAAGCCGTCTTGATCTCCTGGACCAGTTCACGGCGGTAGATGTCGATCCCGATGAAGGCTGCCTCCGAGAGATTCTTCCTGATTTTATAGTTGAACCAGATATCGCCGTTGAAGAGAGGTTGTTCCAGGGTCAGCATGGTCTGCTGTTCCGTGGGACGGAGAAAATAGATCTGCTCGTTATTGACCTGCGGGAACTTTTGGGATTGCGTGAGTTGGTTAAGCGTGGAGTAGGCAGGATTCAACAGGTCACCAACCGGAAAATCGATGGTCCGACCCCCGTCGGCCACACTGAACCGGGCGTTGAACCCGACGTTCGGATAGAACAGCGCTTTCGACTGACGGAGAAGGGCCAGGCTCCTGTTGTAGTTCAGTTCGTGCTGCTTCAGAGCCAGGTTGTTTTCAAATCCCTGCCGGATGTAGGAGTCCAGGATGGTTTCCTGGGCCGAGCAAGGGAGGAAGGAGGTGGCATAAAGAGCGCTCAGGGCGATTGTCGCAAAGAAATAGCTATTCATGACCGGAATCCTCCGTATGTCGGGGTTTCAAACCGTCCCGGACCAGGTCGAGGTGAATGCTGACCAGTTGGTCCCGGCTGATCTGCTGGTATTCAAATGCCGGCTTCTTGGTGGAATACATCACAAGGATACCCATCATCTGTGACCAGAGCAGAGTGGTCAGGTGTGAAACAGGCAGATCATTTCGCACCGAGCCGTCAGCGATGCCTTTGGTCACCATGGCATTCAGCAAGCTGATGGATGATCTGCCCTCAATGAATTTTTTCAGTTTCTGTTCATTCAGTTTCTGCTGCACCACATCCCGGCTTTGAAAGAACATCATGGCCTGGAAATACTCCGGATACCGGTTGGAAAACTCCACAAAGGCTTCACCCAGGAACCGGAGGTTTTCCCGTCCACTTTTTTCCGGATCGATCGCCTTTTCCATAAAGCCCATCAGGATCTCATTTCCCCTGTCCATGATCTCAAAATGAAGCTCATCCTTGCTCTGGAAATAGAGGTAGAGTGTCCCTTTGCTCAGTTCAGCCGCTTCGGCGATATCGTCCATGGTGGAGCTGTCGTACCCTTTGGTGAAGAAGACCTTCTCGGCGGCATCGATGATCGCTTGCCGGCGCTGCTCCTTTTCCCGTTCTTTGCGTTCTGCTATGCCCATATTGAAAGATTAATATGTATTATAAAAAATGACTGTCGGTCATTTTATTGACAAAGGTATAATGTAAAAATGAAAAAGTCAAGAGTTTACAGAAAAATAATGCTGAATAATGCGGACTGTGAACTGCCAACTGCCAACTGAGGACTACTTCACTACGGCCTCTTCCACGATCACCGGATAGAAATAGCCGGCGCCGAAGTCCTTATCGATGGCTACAATGCCTTCGAAGGTCACCACATCCCCCACATTTACAAAAGCGTCAGTAGTAACAGTCAGATCAAAATTGTCGCCATCCCGGGTGCCATCCTGCAGGTGAACCCAGTTCCGGTTTATAATTTCGGGAAGGAATTTGACGACTTCGCCGTTGATCTTCACGGTTTTACCGGAATAGGCAGCTGGGTCGGAAAACAATTCAGCGATGGTGATGCCACCTTCAGCCTTTTCCACACTGATGCCTGGTTTTTCTGCAGAGGGCAGCTTGCCGCCCATGGTCAAGGGAACATTTTCGTTGCCGGACAGAATGGGTTGATCGGTGAAATCCTGCACAAAAAAGATACTCGGAAAAGTGCGGTTCAATTCGGTGGAGGTAAAATTATTTATTTCTGATCCAACAGACCAGAAGTAGGTATTCCCTTCAATGATGTTGGCTTTGGGAATAGCCACCCAGTACTCATTTTCGTCGGCCGAAACCAGGACGTAAGTATACCGGCTGGTCAGGATCACCTCTTCGGCTACAACCTGGTGAGCATTGGGGGCGAGGTTCTCCACTTTTTTTGTCGATCTGGACTGACAGGCTGTCAGGGATACAATAAATGCCAGCGAAATTGCGTATTTTGTTATATCTAATTTCATATATTTGTTATTTTATTTTCTGATTGACAAAGATACTATTTTCAATCAAATCAGGATCTTCGCAGGCCTCTGCCCAGGATGTCATCCCCACCGGATGGTTTTCCATTGGAGGAACTTTCTGTGCCAACTGAAGCACAATATCTACCGTAGGGTAGATGTACTCTGGGAAAAGGCCGGTATCAAGAAATCCCGTGAGAAGATGGGCGTATGGTTTAAATTGCTGCACGTGCTGGTAGGCGTCCGACAGGATACGGATCGTATAATCGTTGGCTTCCAGAGCTTCCGGATCATGGATGTTCTCCCGCTCATGCAGGTCAAATCTTTTTTTAGTGCCATAGTAAGGTAAATCTGTGAGAAATATGATTAAAACTGAATCCTCCAAGTCCCCATCGGGAAGAAACCCATAGTGAAATAATAGTGGATATCCCCGGTTTTCGGATCAATCCGCTGCAGGGCGATGTTCGTGTAGTTAGTACGGTACTGCAGGTCCAACAGAAACTCAATGTTGTACTTCGGCAAATTCCTTTTCACGCCGAAACGAAACGAGAGGCGTTTGTATTCCGGATAGCGGGGATCGTAGGCAAACCTCCAGTCGGGAATGGGTTCACCTGCAGCAACAGTGGCATCCACATCATAGGGGATGTATGGGTTTCCGCCAGCCCAGGTTGCCCGTAGTCCGAAAGCCATGATCCCCCATTTCCGTTTTCCGATTACAAATTCATAGCCTCCCACGGCATTCAGGACATAGTTGACATTGAAGGCGCTGTTTCTGACAACCTTATCGTATCCCTGGTACGTTGAGTTGAATAGAGAGGAAGTAAGAAGGAAATAGTAGTTTTTCCTGAAAAACCGTTCAAAGGTAAACTCCACCCCCCAATTCTCCCCTGAGCCCAGATTGATCAGGCTGTCTGAATACTGCCTGTCCAGAAAGAATTCATGTCCCTGGTTCAGCAACGCATACTGCGGAATGGAACGTTTAACCGGAATATCATACAGGTATTGGTAATATGTCTCCACCTTGAAACGAAGATTCTCTGTCAACAAGTAATTGTAGCCCACTGCCAACTGCCAACTGCGGGTGAAGTCCATCGACAAATTAGGTTGTGAAATACTCCCGTCGGGATGATGGGTCAAAATAAAATAGATTACCCTTGGTTGCATCTGGGAATAGAGACCGGTACCGAAGTTCAGGCTGTGGCGGTCGTTAATGATCCAGTCAAACCCGATCCTCGGTTCCAGTGCCTGGTTGTTGTTGAGGGTAAACAGGGAACCAAACAGTCCCGTCGTGATGGAGAACCGGTCGGAGAAACTGTGTTTCCACTGGGCATACCCCCGCAGGAATCCCATCTGCTCTCGGCTTCCTGTATTGACAAGGAAAGCCCCTTTCCACATCATGCTGTCTGCATAGGAAAGCCAGTACTGATCGTAAAAAATTCCAGCGTCCAGGCTGTTCCGGGGAGAGAATTTGTGAAAGATCTGAGAGGAGACCGAGCCCTTGATCTCCTGCGACCGTTCTCCGGCCCACGGCGCTGGTGTAGTGACCACATTGGAAAACGTATCGATCTTTGTATACACAAGAGATCCAACCAGGTAGATCATATTTTTCCAGCGTGTTTTCGGTGTCAGCAGGATCTGGTGGGTCAGCCCGAGCACCCCCAGACTGGACCCGTTTGCCAGATCTTGGCCGTAATCGGGGAACATCCATTTGTCGGGCGACTTCCGGCTGTCGAACAACTGGATGTAGCTGAGACCTCCCATCCCCGTCAGGGAAAATGTCCCTGCTTTTCTGGTAGGCATTGTGATTTTCAGGTTCAGATCCTGGTACCGGGGAATCACCCCAAGATCAATTCCGATGTAACTGACCACCTCCAGAAGAGAATATCGATAGGAGAAGAGATAGGAGGCAGGGGATTTTTTTGAGAAGGGTCCCTCTGTTCCGAACTCCAGTCCGTTCCAGCCGATCTCGAACCAGTACTCCCTCCGGTCGCTGTTCCCATTTCGCATCCGCAGGTCAAAGATCCCGGCCAGGGTGTTGCCGTACTGAGCCGGAAAGGCGCCGGTAAAAAAATCGGAATTTGTTAACAAGTTGTTATTCAATACGGTAACCGGGCCGCCGGTAGTACCAACCGCAGCAAAATGGTTGGGATTTGGAATCTCCATATCATCCAGCCTCCACTGCAATCCCATTGGACTGTTCCCGCGAACAATGATATCGTTCCGGTTATCCACACCGGAAGTAACCCCGGCAAAATTCTGCACCATGCGGCCCGGATCATTGTAGCTCCCGGCAAACCGGAAGGTTTCGTCCACACTGAAGTTCCTGACACTTACCGTCGCCATCCGGTTAATGGGTTCATAGTTCTGGTAGTCCCCCTTGATCTCCACTTCTTGGGCCGTGAGCACCATCTCCTTCAGGCAGACTGTAATGACACTCTCTTTGCCGGTGCTGACAATGATATCTGTGGATTCGTAAGGCGCATAGCCAATATAGGTCACCCGGATCCGGTGAGTCCCGATGGGGATCCGCTCCAGGATGAAATGTCCTTCTGAATCGGAAACCGTTCCGATCAGGGGATCGCTTCCCAGGAGGATGATGGTAGCTCCGGGAAGAGGGGAGAGGGTTTGCTGATCCACAACAATTCCTTTAATTGACTGACGAAGGATAGGTTGAGATAAGCCGGGGTTGGGAAAAAGTAAGAAAAAAGACAAACCACAAAGGAACAAAGACACGAAGGACAAAGTAGTGAAGTAATTCATTGATCATTCTTCCATTAATTGATCAACTTCTTCGTTGGAAAGTCGGGTCCATTTTGGATTGATGAACTTACCTCCATCCCAGTCGAACTCCACCAGGTCAAAAGTCTCTCCGTAGAAAGTCAGTTTGCTTCGCAGATCAGGGGTATGCTCGATGAAAATATAGTTTTCAGGCTGTTCAACGATGTGATGCATGATCTGAGTAGCCAGCGGAGCTACCCATTCCGTGACCGGCGTACCCGGATTCTGCCGGTAGATCTCTGTGGCAATCACCAGGGTTTTACCGTCTTTTCTTCGTACAACTTTCAATCCGCAGCGGGAGGGCGTTTCCCATTGTCCCAGGAAGTCGAAGTAGCGATCCATGTAGTGGTCAAATGCTGGATTGGTTTCCATTTATCAAATAAAATCTATAAAATCAATTGTCGTCCGTAGGGGCGGGTTCCAAACCCGCCCCTAATATAACATATAAACCCGCCCCTATAGATACATTCCTATGCCCCTACCTCTCTTCCAAAGCTCACGTCGACCAGATCACGCCTCCTGGGAGCGTAAGTGCCGTCCTCGATCTCCCGGTTGATGACACGGGTGATCAGGTTGAACATCTTCATGGTCTGCGGCTCATTCCGGTAGAAGGTCTCCCAGGCATAGTGATAGAGCTCCTGCAAACGCTCTGCCGGCATATGCTTCGGATGGTAAACCACCTTTCCGGCATTGTAATGATCCCAGTCGTAATCGAAGATCCGGTTTTGCTTGATCAGGTCGGCATAGGCTTTGGTATGCGGAAATGGTGCCAGAACCGTGAATTCCGCCAGGTCAAGGTCGATCTCCAGCAAGAAGTCGATCAGCCGCTTGATGTCATCTTCAGTCTGGTTATCCAACCCCAGCAGGATCGTTCCCTCCACGGCAATACCGTAATCATGATACTGCTTGATCCGGTTCCGGATGTAGTCGGATGTATCGAACACAGCCTGATAGACATACCAGGCCCCAGCCTGAGCTGCGAGATCCAGGACCTCTTCTTTATCTTCTATGGTGTGGCTGACCCATTTCTTTTTCAGGGGGATCATGGCCCGGAAGAGCTCCTTTTCCCATTGCGTATCAAGCGCCAGTGAGTTATCTACAATAAAAAGCCTGTTGTTGTCAATCTGCTCCAGTTCCTCTATTACACGGTCCAGTGGACGCGGACGAAATCCCCGTCCTCCAAGGTATCGCACAGCACAGGGGTAGCAGTCGTAAATACAGCCGCGGGAGGCATGGAACAGGTCAACCATGCGGAATCCTTTGTGGTAATAATGGTCCTTCTTCAGGATATCCCGGTTGGCCGGACCGACCAGATTCATGTCGGGAGGACTGGCTATAAAGTTATAAACCTTCTTCAACTCATTCCGGCGGAAATCTTCGAATATATCTGCCATCCTGCCTTCTACCTCTCCGAGGAATATAGCATCGGCATGCTCCAGGGTTTCTTCGGCATGCAACATGGTGGAGATCCCTCCGAAAATGACCTTTTTTCCTAGTTTCCGGTACTGATCCGCAATGGACCAGCCCCGTTTCACCTGGGTGGTGAGCATCATGGAGATGCCAACGAAATCGGGCGAATCGTTTATAACGAGGTCTTCCACGTTCTCATCCGTGAACTCGATCTCGATAGTACCGGGAATGTCGGCTGCCATGACTACAGGCCCGTGCGGGGGCAGGTTGAATGTGGTTTGTCCTTCGAGTTTCTCCCAGCGGGGATATATCAGTTTGAATTTCATTCAGTGGTTACTTTATTTGATTGTTACACTGTGTAATGCTGCGAATGATCCGTTCTTTTTCGTCCCAGCGCGGGATCTCCAGGGAGAGGGCCTTTCTGTAGCAGGCGATTGCCTCCCTCGGATTCAGGGTTTTACACAGGTAATCGCCCGAAAGGGACCAAACCTCATAATAGAGGGGATTGGTGGCCTGAAAAGCCTCAAGGAACATCGAATCCGGCGGGAGGGATACCTCGTTCTCATGCAGCTTCATTATCAAGTTCGACCGCATTTCGCGGAACCGAAGAAACCGCTGATAATCCTCTGAACCAAGAAATGGATCGGATGGAATGGTCCGGGCCTGCTCCGTGATCTCAACCCGCTGTCGCAGCGGTGCAAATGTATAAAAAATTTCAGACAGGTTGTAACAGACATAGGGTCCTAGTTGCCAGGGGTTAGTGGAAACCCAGACAAGTCTTTCTGCCGGCTTGAAAATGACAGAATGATGTGCAATCAGCTGATTGATAGCCTTTTCGTTTCCCATCCCTATATCCGTTCCATTGATGCCTTGCGGGTCTCTGAGCAGTCTGGCAGCTGACTGAATATCCATCGGCTTCAGATTGGTAATCTCCTGAGTCGTGCGACAGAACCGATAAAGAGACGCATTATCACGGATGTTCTCCCTGTTGAGAGGATCCTGGGAAAAGGTTGTGTCCTGGAAGTGATTTGCACAAATGATATAGTGTTTCGATGGGTACACGAGAGCAATCCCGAACGGTGCCTTTTCAATGATGGCAGCGCGGTTCTCATCTCCTGACCCGATCAGGATCGACTCTGATACGAATGTCTCACGTGCACAGGAAATCTGATAGGCATCATCAATGGAGGTGGCGTACTGGAGTATTTCACGAGCCAGGATTGAGATCGGGGTCCGGGCTGAAAGCGGGATCTCCGATTTGGCTGCATTGATAGTCACTGTGATACCTCGTTCATTCATTCCGGAAACTGCACCAATCATCCCACCCCAGGTAACCATCATAAATCCGAAACCGTTGTCAGGCTTTTCAAAACATACAATTTTATTTTCGGCAAATGCATCCCCAACGAAGAAATCAAAATTCCGGCCGATGATCAGGGAAGAATCACGGCTGAATTCATCCCATACCCCGAAGGAAGTACAACCCACCATCATCAGGTCCTGCAGGGCATGACCGATATCGTGGGCAGAATGGTAGTTCAGTAACCGCTGGTACGGTGTGCCGATAAAATTGAAGGAATCGCTTGCTGAGAAGGAAATCCCGTAAATTTCCCGTTTGAACTCCTCCATCAGGTATTTATCAAGATCTCTGTTAAACCAGTAGATAAAATATTTCAGAAAGCGCTGATACAAGGTGGATGGCACCAACTGCTTGATCTGTCCAACAAAGGCCTCCTCTTGCTTGAAGATCAGTTCCCGGCAAAGTTTTCCATTGGTCACACCACGATCAAACGGGTCACCCTGAAGGTAGAGTTCCCATAGTCCTGAATTGCTCTGTTTCAGCCAGTTATTTTTGCATAGATAAAATCCCGAATCGGGCTGTGAAACCGGCCATTCAAGGGCAGAGCGGTCCGCAACCTCCGGAGGGGAAACCGATGTTGCGATTGCATACCAGATAATCAGGATCCCGCTAATGACAATTAAGACTGCCGGGATGAAGTAGCGTTTCTTTCTGAAAAACGGGCGGTAGTCAGACATTGAACAGCGATTGGTAGTGCGCAGCAAAAATAACGGTTTTTAATATTGGTTGCAGGGGCGGGTTCTTTAAAGTGCTCGTTTAATGGTTTCCATCACACGAGGGATTCCCAGGATCTCCCCGCAGGTCATCACGGCCCCGATGGTCACACCCAGCGCACCATGGAGGTTGATACTCTGCCCGGTGAGGTAGAGTCCGTGGATCTTGGTTTTCGGGAATATGATGGTTTTCTGAGGATTCGCGGCGTCTTTCACAATACCGTACATGGATCCCTGCGGTGACCCGGTATAATCGCGCCAGGTAAGAGGCGTAGAAATCTCGATGGTCATCATCGCTTCCTTCAGGTCCGGGAACTTCTGATAGACAGCCTCCAGCAGTTGCTTGGCTTTCCGCGCCTTGAACACAAAGTAGGCTTTCTCCCGAACGCCCGAGTCGCTCTTTTCCCACTTCCTGACCTCATTGAACTGCATGGGTGCCATCACGATAGCCGTATTGGCAAATGTTCCCTGGCTCTTCTCCGGTGGGGTCATAAAAAGAAACTGGGATCTCGTATCTGTCCAGACATTTGGTGATGTATGATGATATATATTGTGATTGAGAAACGGAAAAGTGCCGGGTTTCAGTCCGAGGTATACCGAGAATACGGAGATGGAATTTTCAAGGGAACTGATCCGTTCCCGGTAAGCCTTCTGGACGGGAATCCCTTCCAGCAGTTGCAGGGTCACTGCCGGGTGAATGTCTGAGATCAACTGACCGGACTTAAAATGGTCTCCGTCAGCAGTCATGACATCGAATTGTACCCCTTTCTTTTGGATTCCAACCACTTTCTTTTTAGCCAGCACCTCCCCGCCGTGAGCCCGTATTCCTTCCGCCAGGATGTCGGCAATTTGCTGGCTGCCACCTGCCAGGCGCCAGGAAGAGGAGATAAATGAGTGGTTAATCAGACCGAATTGAGACAGGGGAGTGGTTGCGGGGTTCCCCGCGTAAAGGAAATTGTTACCGGCGAGGATATCGGATAACCGGATGCCGCTGCTTCGCTCCGCTCGCAGTGACAATGCCGGATGCCGGATGCCGGATACTCCAGCCCCCCCTCCCTTGTTGGGGAGGGGTCGG
>QYQJ01000137.1 GCA_007280875.1 Bacteroidota bacterium | reverse complement strand
CTTGAAAATTGTATTAAAATTTTGTCATGTACTTAGGTAAAATATATAACTTTGCTGAAAATATTTCTATGAAAAATTTATCTCGTATACTTCTCCTTTTTTGCTTACAGGCAATGGTCTTTCTCCCTGTTTCCTTCTCTCAGGGACAAAACGACAAAGTAAACCGCGTTTCCCTTCACAAAGAGGTTCCCGACGACTCTTATCTGCCGCCTTCAGGAAATCAGATGAAGTCGCTCAAAGGGTATAACTATATAACCTCATCTGTCTTTACCACGCAGGTGAATGTCGATGAATATGGAAATAACATTCCTGATGATGCAGCCAATGAGCCCTCCATTGCAATTGATCCAACCAATCCGGATGTCATGGTGATCGGGTGGAGGCAGTTCGACAATATCGGAAGCAATTTCAGGCAGGCAGGTTATGGATATACCACGGATGGCGGGCAAAGCTGGACATTTCCCGGGGTGATCGATCCCGGTGTATTCCGGTCCGATCCTGTTCTGGATGCGAATGCCGACGGTAAGGTCTTTTACAACAGTCTGACTTCCGACGGATACTCCTATACATGCAAGGTTTTCAGAAGCGATGATGGGGGAGCCCAATGGGATGATGGTGTGAATGCCCGTGGCGGGGATAAACAATGGATGGTAATCGATCGGACGGAAGGTATCGGGGCCGGCAATATCTACTCGTTCTGGACGGCCTATTACAGTTCCTGCTACCCGGGATTTTTCACCAGGTCGACCAATGGCGGGGATTTTTATCAGAATTGTGTGGGGGTAGCCGGAAGTCCATACTGGGGAACCATGGCGGTAGGTCCTGATGGAGAGTTATATATAGTCGGCGTCGGCGAAGATGAAGGGGTGGTGGTGGCAAAATCGACTACAGCTCAGAATCCCCCTTCTGTTGTATCCTGGGATTTAGCCGAGCAGGTCTTTCTTGATGGGCATCTGACAGGGTGGTCACCTATTAATCCGGAAGGAATTATGGGTCAGGCCGATATAGGAGTAGATGGATCGGACGGCCCCGGTCGTGGGAATGTCTATGTGCTTGCTTCGGTTGAACGTCCCCTGGCCGGTGATCCGGCAGATGTCATGTTTTCAAAGAGTACAGACGGCGGCCTGAACTGGAGCCTGTTCCCGGTACGGATCAACGATGATCCCGAGAACGATCATTACCAGTGGTTTGGAACCATGTCGGTGGCTCCCGACGGGAGAATCGACGTAGTGTGGCTGGATACCCGGGATGCCCCCACAGGCAGCTACCTCTCCGCCCTCTATTATTCCTATTCCACGGATGAAGGGGAAACCTGGTCAACCAACGAACGGCTCTCCGAACTCTTTGATCCCCATGTGGGCTGGCCGCAGCAACAGAAGATGGGCGACTACTTCGACATGCGGTCGGATGAGACAGGTGCCCACCTTGCCTGGGCAAATACGCTGAACGGAGAACAGGATGTCTATTACAGCCATATTACACCTACCTATATTGCCATTGACGAGGCCTCACCCGGAGCTGATGCCCTGGAGCTGACCTGTTACCCGAATCCATTTACCGGTAGGACTACAATCCGGTATGTGGTACCAGTAGAAGGATACGTACAATTGGATCTGATAAATCTTTACGGGCAGGTAGTGGCAACCCTAGCCGAAGGGGTCCAGCAACCCGGACTGCATACGGTGAACTACCAGGCGGAAGGACTTTCGGCGGGTTATTATTACGGAAGGCTAAAAGTTGATAACCAACAATCTGTTATCGGAATTGTCAAGGTCAGGTAAACCCCTTTTAATCTCCGGATCATTCGATGGTCGGTTTTTCCTTTAAAAAAAAATCGTCATTCGAACATCGATTCAATCGTGGATCCTCTGGTCTGCGCCACAATCATCCCTGTCAGCATCAATCCGCAACCCAGCAAGATCTTCCCGGTAACGGCTTCACCCAGGACCAGCCATCCGCCCAGAATCGCAAATACCGATTCCAGACTCAGGATGATGGAGGCGTAAGCCGGATGAGCCTTTTGCTGGGCGAATACCTGCAATGTATAGCCGATTCCAACCGACATTACCCCTCCGTAGAGAATCGGCCAGATGGCATCCAGGATGGGTTGCAGACTGATCTTCTCAAAACCGATGGCTACGATCCAGCTAAGCAGGGAGCAAATGCTGAACTGAATAAGGGCGGTTCGTATGGGATCTGTTTTCGGGGCTACATAGCCGACTGCCAGCACATGGAATGTCCAGAACCAGGCACAGATAAATACCAGGTAGTCGCCGAGGTTGACCGCGAAGTTCTCCTTCACACTGAGAAAATAGAGTCCAAGAATAGCCAGAACCACACCGATCCAGATAGTGAAATGGTTTTTCTGCCGGAAGAAAAGACCTACTGCAGGGACAAAAACCACATACAATCCCGTAATAAATCCGGCATTTCCGGCGGTGGTATAAACCAAGCCGTACTGCTGAAAAGATACCCCCGCAAAGACAAGGAAACCAAGTAGTACCTGGAGCCGGATGATCTTTTTACGTTCATTCTTCGAAGGGTTTAACCGGTTATAGACCAAATGTCTCCGAAAAAAAAGGAAAGGTAACAATACCAGGCTCCCAAGGCTAAACCTGACAGCAGAAAATGTAAACGGCCCCACATGGTCCATTCCCACCCGCTGAGCCACAAATGCAAACCCCCAGATTGCCGCAGCCAGCAAAAGAATGAGATCAGACCGGACTTTCTCTCCTGATACGAAGTTGGCTTTTTCCTCCTTCACGCCATTCGTCATTCGTTAATCGTAAATCGTCATTCAAATTGTCCTTCATGGCATCTGATACCTTACAGGACCCTCTTTGTAATTGGTCTTGTCCAGCCACCATGCAGGATACCCTACCGATCTGACAGTTTCCACTGAGGGTGTGGCGTATTCTCCCGGTGGGAGATTTACATACCCATCGGAATACTTGGCCACTATTTCTGATCCAAGTTGCCACCAGGCTTTGACAACGGCCTCGGCATTATCCATGCAAACAGCGGTAAGTTTATCCCGTGCAGTTTTTTCATCAAGTCCGATGATTGCTTCGTCAGTATTCCTGATCAAATCGATTGACCTAGATTCCAGTGTGTGTTGAAGAGGTTTGATATCTGCGTTTGTGATGAGTTGAAAGTTAAGCCGGGTGTAGTTGTTGACGAAGTTAAATGCCCACCAGGCCATATTGAAATTCAACTCCAGTGGTGCACCGACCTGAAAGGTTTCAGCAATCTGATTGACTTTGCTGTAGGTTGGAATAAAACAGGTTGTGTAGGATACATCCGGACCAAACCATAAGAGTCCTTTAATGATATCCGGCTTATCAGGGCGAAGCTGGCAAAGGTAGGTATAGCCCTGATAGAACACGGAGATAGCCCGTTCCCAGGCACCCGACAGATCTGTTTTAGCAGATATATCGTTCTGATTACCGTTATACGGTCCAGTAAACCGGTGAGGGTCACCGTATGGGCCGGATGCTACGCCTTTCGAGAGGTCAAATTCAGTTCCTTCGTAATGATCGCGGTAAAAGCCGAAGATATCTCCGGGAGTAAGTTTTTGCAGAGGTTTGATGGAAAAAGGATAATAGAAAGTATACCCGTCCTCAACCCACGGAGAGAAAGCCAGATCGGGATTCACCCGGTCAAATACCCGCCAGACGCGACGGAGGGAATAGTAGGGGTGGTTGTACTCTCCGGGACTGACCGCTTTGAGCCAGTCAACAGGCCCGTCTTTGATCTCATCCCACCATCCGACTTTCTTCAGTCCGGGAATTAACAAAGGAGAAAATAAAAAATTATCAGAGTCATCTTTTACCAGATAACGGATACGGAATTCGTTCGCAGCTACAAATACCTGGCCGTCCGGAACACGTTGCGCGACCCAGGCCGAATGGCACACTTCATCCGGTATCGCACACATTTCAAACACCCAGGCTTCATTTTCGTCTGCAACCAGCAGTGTCTCACCCGTTTCATATAAGCCGTACTTGTCAATGAGTGCACCCATCAGTTTGACTGCATCCCGTGCAGTCTTGCAGTTTTCCAGGGCAATGCGGGAAAGTTCAGCACTATAAAAGATTCGCAGGGGATTTCCGGCAGATTTGACGGGATTTGCCACCGGTTCATAATTTGCTCCATCGGTACATTCTCCCATCATGAGGTTATATTCATTCATGATCCCATAACCCCCATCGAAATAAGCATACGATACAGGTACCTGATGACCCAGTAGCTTCCAGATCTCTTCATAAGGGATTTTACCCAGGATCTCAGTTTCAGGGAAACCTGGCGTGTTGTATCCGGGACCACGATCCGGAGATACGATACGCGGATAGGAACCCACATGTGCATAGACTTTCCTAAATCCTTCCTGGAGGTGGGAAGGAACAAAGATCAGGCGCTGGTCGCCCAGCTCATCGTCATCCGAATGGGCTACCATCATCGAACCATCCGCACTGGCTCCTTTGGTGATGATCATCGTGGTACAGGCCTTTGAAATACAGACCGGAAATATAATCAGCACTAGGAGGCCAATTATACGGAAAGATTTGTTTTTCATAGTCGATAAATTTACATATTATCAAATGTTGTGCAATGATGGCAATGATGTGCAATTTTTTAATATTCCAGGAACATCCGCTGGATCTCCCTGTAATCCCGGGTCTTCATGAGCGCAAGCATCAACAGGATCCTTGCTTTCTCCGGAGTCTTAAACCATGATGTGGAGAATCCATATTTATCATCATCCACCTCGTCATGCTGGGTGGTGGGTCCGAAAGGGGTACGTGCCGAGCGAACAACCGAAATTCCTTTCTTTACGGCATCAGCCAGGGCATTCAGGTTCGAGGTATTTGGATTCCCGTTTCCGACGCCGGCATATACAATCCCTTTCACTCCTTTCTCCACGGCGGTTGTGACAAAAAGGGAATCGATCCCTGTATATCCGTAAATGATTTCAATATTCGGCAGATTTTCAACTTCCGTAATGTCGAATTCGCTTTTGGCTGTATGTCGTACCAAGGAGTTCCGTGTAAAGATCGGTTTGCTGTTATAAACATACCCCAGGAAGCCGAAATTGGGACATTTAAAGGTTTCGAGAGCGGTAGTCAGTGTCTTCAGGGCATCATCGGCACTGAGTTCAGTGGACGGACGCATAGCACCAACCAGTACTACCGGTTTGTCACTTTTAACCACCAGGTTCAGGAAGTAGGCAGTCTCCTCCATGGTATCCGTACCATGCGTGATAACCACGCCAGTCACATCCGGCTGCGCAAGTAATTGATTTACCCGTTTGGCAATGATGAGCCAGTCGGCTTCCGTCATATCCTGGCTGGGAATGTTGACCACCTGCTCCCCTTTGATCTGTGCAAGTTGCAGGATCTCTGGCGCTGAAGAAATGATCTTGTCAACAGATACAACGCCAGAGGTATATCCTGAGGTGGTTTCAGATGTCCCGACCCCGGCAATGGTACCACCGGTTGCCAGAATATAAACCAGGGGTCTGGTCTGACCAAACACATTTACTGCAGTGAATCCTACCAGCAAACAGACCAACATTACGGTTCTGTACATGCAAATAAATTTTCAGGTGAATACAAAAATCATGTAAATATAAGACGAAAACCGCTTTCATGAAAATGATGTACAATGATGGCAATAATTACCATCATTCCACGCTGATCTCATCCACAAAGATCCAACAAGAATTTCCCGCTCCCGGATGCCAATCGGGGCATACCCCGGGATTTTTCGCTACAACCCATACAAACCTGGTCTGTACCGGAGGGTTCATGTCAATCCACTGTTCGAGTGTCCGCAGTTCGAAATCTTTCTGGGACAATTCATGGTTGGAGATGCCGGCCGGGGTAAAGGTTTCGCCATCTAACGATGTAAAGAATTGAACCTCAACCGGAAAAAAGATCCACGACCCAACATCCTGCAGGAATCCTGCGGATATCTGACTAACTTCCTGAACTTCTCCCAGATCTACCACTGCGTCCAGATCCACCCCTTCGTATCCTTGCCAGGTACCAGTTTTGAAATTCTCACCTCCTTTTTTGGAGTCGATCAATGCAATATCTCCTCCGGCAGAATACTGGGGCGCATACCGTGTATGTAACTTGATCTTCCGGTTCTTCGGGATCTTCTGAAATACGGATTCAATGATAAAGCTGGGCTCCCCATTCTCCTTTTGTGTATATGCACTGAGTGTCGTGGTTTCGTGAATCGGAATAGGAGTTACATACGAATGCCAGATGCCAGATCCCGGATACCAGATAGGATTTAAGGTGTCGCACATCGCGTATTCCGAATCGTCTACAGACATTCCATAGCTGAAGTTGGGCTTGTTTCCCATCTCAAACACCAGTTCTCCTCCATGCATGATCGCCTCATGGCTGATGGCTGATACTTCGTGGCTTCTCCCATTCAGGGTACAGGACTGGATATAGAAGTTCTCATCACTCAGATTGTGGGTAATGATGGTGAAGGATTTTCCATGCCACATAATCCATCCTGTTCGCTGGTGTAAAACTCCTTCATGATCCGGTGCACGAGTTCCTGTGTTTTCCAGGGCTGACCGACGTAGTCGTACAGGTAGGCTATGTGGTGACTCGGTTTATTCCCTTGTGCATATTGTCCTATCAAACCGGTGATATCGGCCTGATCCCGCCCGGTGGTTTCAGTTTTTGCCAAAAAAAGTGCATCCAGTTTCCCGGCAAAGGCCTTTTTCCCTCCCATCAACTTGATGAGTCCCTCAATGTCCTGCGGAACGTAGAAACTGTATTGCCAGGCATTGGCTTCCGTATAGTTGAAGTAGACCGGAAGAAGACCGCCCTCTTCATATTGATGGATAAAGGTCTAAATGAAGTCGTTCGTCCGTTTCTGATCCAAAATGGTCAGAAGAGGATGCAGTGCACGGTACGTATCCCAGAGGGAAAATACGGTATAATAGTCAAAGCTGTCGGCCTGGTGCACCTGCAGGTCCCTTCCCAAGTATTTTCCATCTACATCCATATAGAGATTAGGGCTCAACAAAGCATGATATAGAGCAGTATAGAAGACCACACGTTGATCCGGGTTTCCTCCGTCGACCGTAACTTTCTCCAGCTCCGATATCCAGGCCATCCGGCAATCATTGAGAACCTGCTCAAAATTCCATTCAGACTCAATGACCGCCTCTTTGAATGGTCGCGAAAACCGAATCACAAAATACAGACGCTGCTCTTTCGCCCAGGCAGTGGAGAACCTGTATCCTTCGATCTCACGATCCCCCAGGATCTTCAGTCCGGAAGCAAGCACCTTATCACGGTGCTGCAGATCAAGTACCACACCCGGAGTCGCAGGTAAGGGGTAGGTGTACCGGTGGAATCCTGTCCGTTTTGTAGCCGTCAACTCTACGTCGATAGTGTACCTCGATAATTGCACCCGGCCTTTTACTCCATACAAGCATCTATCAGGGAAATTATATGAATTGAATCCTGAAAATCGAACGGGATATCCTGATCCCGGGTGACAAACTGAATCCGTTTTTGTTCAAATGGCATGAGATCGAAATAGTTATCACTGAACTCGCCGGCTACCGCGGTGCTCAGGAAGACCCCTTTCGCCAATTTTGTCGTGTAGAGCTCGATGTCGCAACCATCTTTGCTCTTCTGTATTGTGATCTCGATAGGAGCTTTCTCCAGCTTCATCTCTTTGGGTGGTACGAAGTAGATCAACTTGCTTGCCCTGATTCCAAGAATATTCTTGATCTGAGCGTAGATGAACAGGTTGGATTTATCTGCTCCGTTGAGGTATGACGACAGGTTTGTGTCTGTCACGACTTCCGTTTTCTTAGCCGAAAAATTGTACTTTTTCACCTCCTGCCAGAGTACTTTTCCATCGAAATCAGCTAGCACGACCAGAAGCTCGGCCTGTTGGTCTTCCGGTTCGTCAACTGTTGCATAAACGTTCAGCCTCTCCCCCTTCATCACAGGAGATACAAAGAAGTCACGGTAGGCGTGACAGGCAGCCCAGTAGGAAGCTTTCTTCTTTCCGTAGTAATCGCGGGAAGACCAGGAGATGACGGGCCAGGAATCGTTGAGCTGCCAATAGAGGGTGCCCATGCATGCGGGTTTTACACGACGATGGGCTTCAATAGCTGTTTTCAGGCCATCGGCCTGAAGAAGCTGACTGACATACCCGTACATAGCAAAGTCGGAAGGAACTTTGTAATACCATTCCATATATTCCTGAATTGTCTCAAAGCCCACCGGACTTTTCTGGTGTGCTTTCATGGCGACAGAGCCGAAGTGCCGGTCGGCCGGCATGGTAAACTTTTCAATGGTAGTATAATCAGGAAAACCCTGGAAGCCGTACTCAGATACAAAACGACCCACTTTATCATTATATGTTTCAAAAGGCTCTTTTCCCCACCAGACACCCCAGTAA
This sequence comes from Bacteroidota bacterium, assembly GCA_007280875.1. Classification (GTDB taxonomy): domain Bacteria; phylum Bacteroidota; class Bacteroidia; order Bacteroidales; family FEN-979; genus QYOJ01. The sequence continues at coordinate 23,200 of QYQJ01000137.1, read as the reverse complement.
TGGAGATTCCCCTTTTTCAGGCTCTCTTCATTGCCCCAACCAAGCAATGGGCTGGTGGCGATATAGGGGCGCAGGGTGTCGTGTAAGAGCAAGGCATTGGGTATGAGCTCATGAAATATTTTCCGGTAGGTAAGGTAGATCCGGGAAGAGTCCTGTTTGTCGTAACCATAATCTTTAACCCAGCCCCAGTTGGACCAACCCTCATCGATTTCGTTATTTCCACACCAGAGGACAATGGAAGGATGTGATCGCAACCTGACAATGTTCTGGGTCACCTCGTCTCTCACGCTGGTGAAGAACTGATCTTCCCCGGGGCACATGGCATTGGCAAACATGAAATCCTGCCATACCATAATCCCTTTCTCATCACAGAGGTCGTAGAAAATATCGGTTTCATAAATGCCGCCTCCCCAGACACGGAGCATATTCATGTTTGCTGCAGCCACGTCTGCAATCAGGGCGGTGTACATGGAATCGGTCACACGTGTGAGGAAGTTGTCCATCGGGATGTAATTTGCTCCGCGGATAAAAACAGGGATACCGTTTACCTTCAAATAGAATGACGTACCGATGGAATCAGGTTTCTGTACCAGTTCCACGGTGCGCAAACCGATCTTCTGATGACCCTCTGCCTCTTTTCGTCCGGAAACCCATACCTGATATCCCAGATTGTAGCGTGCAGGAGCTCCAAAACCAGTTGGCCACCATCGTTTCGGATTGATTATATCGAAATCGATACGGATAGCATTGATCCCTTTTTTTAGGATTTCACGTCCGATGAAAAATACTGTGGAATCAACCGTCAGCTTAAAATCAGCCGTGTCTGCCAGGGCGGAGTTTATCACAAAGGAGGCCGACATCCTGGCAAGGGAATCGGACAGGCTTTTCTGAATGAAGTCGACGTCTAGCATATCCACATACCTGCTGTATTTAATGTAAATGGGACGCCAGATACCCATAGTTACAAACCGAGGCCCCCAGTCCCATCCAAATTGGTAAGCGGCTTTCCGGCATACGACCCGCTCATCACCCGGGAGTTTGTACTTCAATTTTTCATAAAAGGTCTTATTCAGTTTGGTGACAGAGTGGAACTCAATTGTAATTTTATTATACCCGATTCGGAGAATTCCTTTCAAACTTACATACCAGCTCTTGAACATATTATCTGCGGTGATCACCAGGGAGTCGTTGATATACACCTTTGCATACGTGTCCAATCCCTCACAAACCAGTTTCATGTACCGGTTGGTAAAAAAAGTATGATCCAGCTCGAAGTATTTTTCGTACACCCATCCGGTGTCGCTGATCCACTGGAGTTTCTCTTCATTGGCAGAGAAAAAGGGATCCGGAATTATCTTGTTACACTGTAGGTCAGTGAAAATAGTTCCCGGGACGACAGCATTTACTATTTCAGAAGACCCTTGTTGTCTCAGTTGCCAGATTCCATCCAGGGAAATGGTGTCGCCATTTTCGTGGGCAGAAAGAGGCAAACAACCTGTCAGTATTATAAAAAGACTGAGAAAGTTGGTGAGGATTCGTATTCGGATTATCTTTATGACTGCCAGATTAGACAATTTCAGCAAAATTAATTGATTTTTCCAAAGGAAGATGGCATTCCATTCCGAAACTAATTTCGGGATTGAGCTTTGCTCATTAACTTTTTATTAATTTCGGCTTTTAATACTGAACATGGATCTTCAACCACTTCTTAATCATTTTTTCGGTCACTTTGGAAACCAGGAATCTCGTCCGAGTTTCTATTTCGCCCCCGGGCGGGTCAATCTCATTGGCGAACACACCGACTATAACGGCGGATTTGTACTTCCGTGTGCCCTTCAGTACGGGACCTATCTGCTGATCAGGCAGACTGAGGAACCAGTTATCCGGCTGGTATCTGAAAACCTGCCATATCAGGCAAAGATTCCGGTAAGTGAATCTTTCTCAAGAATCGGGAACGAGTGGATAAACTATCCGCTTGGGGTACTAGAGCAGTTCCGGCAACGCGACATCGCCATCGAAGGCATGGAGTTACTTTTTTCAGGTGATATCCCAAATAATGCAGGCCTATCCTCTTCCGCCTCCATCGAGATGGTCACTGCCTATGCATTGAACGACCTCCTGGAAGCCAATCTCCCCCTGATTGACCTGATAAAACTTTCGCAGAAGGCAGAAAATCAGTTTGTGGGGGTCAATTGCGGGATCATGGATCAATTTGCGGTGGGAATGGGGGAGCGGGATCATGCCATTTTTTTAAATTGCAGGACACTGGAAAACAAAATGGTGCCCCTGATCCTCGACGGATTTACCCTGGTGGTGGCCAATACGAACAAAACTCGTGGATTGGCCGATTCCAAATACAATGAGCGGGTAGCCGAGTGCCAGCTGGCAGTGACCTGTCTGAGTGAGGTATTTGAAATCGGTCAGCTCAGCGAGATCAGCTACATGCAGTTTTACAAAATACAGGATCAGATCCCTGATGAGCTGATTCGTCGCCGGGCCCGGCATGTAATCTCGGAGAACCAGCGTGTACTGAATGCCGTCTCCTGCCTCTGGAACCATAATATCCTGGAGTTCGGCGCCCTGATGAACGCCTCTCACGAGTCGTTACGCAACAACTATGAAGTAACCGGATTCGAACTTGACACCCTGGTTGCAGAGGCTCAGCAGTTCCCCGGGGTAATCGGATCACGCATGACCGGTGCCGGTTTCGGTGGCTGCACGGTCTCCATCGTGAAAACTGACAAGGTGGATCATTTCATGGAGACGGTCGGGAAAAGCTATCAGGAAAAAACCGGTCTGAAAGCCGACTTCTATGTGGCGGAGGTGTCAGACGGGGTCAGGGAGGTCAATAAGTCAAACGGTCATTAGGAAATACGAACCATGGAAAATTTACTCAGCGACCCTGAATTTATATACCGTAATCTCACGGTATGTCTCTCCCGGTCTCAATATCGTATTTGGGAAGTTAGGGTGATTGGGTGAATCGGGAAAATGCTGGGTCTCCAGGCAGAGGCCATAATGCTGGTTGTACACTTTTCCATCCTTTCCCCTGATCGACCCGTCGAGGAAATTTCCCGAATAGAACTGGAGGCCCGGCTGGGTCGTGTAAATCTTGACCTCCCGTCCGCTCTTGGGCTCCAGCAGGGTGGCTGCAAGAGCCAGGTCTCCGGGTGTTTTATCAAGTACATAATTATGGTCGTAACCGCCCTTGACCTCTTCGATCTGGGAACCGATCTCATGAGGGGTGTTGAAATCCATCGGGGTTCCGGCAACCGGAGGCAGATCCCCGGTAGGAATCAGGTCGTCGTCAACATCGGTGAATTGTGCGGCCACAATGGAGAGGATATGACCCAGAATGTTTGTATCGGCTTTGTTCAGATTGAAATAGGTGTGATTGCATAGGTTGACAGGACAGGGTTTATCTGTAGTTGCTGTGATGATCGTTTTCAGTTCATTGTCGTCATTCAGGATGTAGGTGACTTTGACACGGAGGCTCCCCGGATACCCCTCTTCACCATCCTGGCTCAGGTAAGTGAGTTCCAGACCGACAGAAGAGGAATCCTGGATCTCGGTGGCATCCCACACCACCTTATCAAAACCTTTCGCTCCGCCGTGGAGATGATTGTCGCCGTTGTTAGTGGCCAGGTGATACGTCGTGTCCATCAGCTTGAACTGGCCTTTCGCAATGCGATTGGCATAACGCCCCACAATGGCTCCGAAATAGGGATTATTGTCGATATATCCCTTCAGGCTGTCATATCCCAGCACAATATCACCAGGTTCTCCCCGACGGTCGGGGGTCCATATCTGGGTGATGATGCCTCCGTAATTGGTGATCTTTACTACGATTCCGCTGCTGTTGGTGAGGGTGTACAGGAAAACCTCCCGATTGTTCATGGTTCCAAAGGGTTCTTTCATGACGGAGAGATTTGATGTGGTTGATGAGTTGTCCGGTTTTCCGCTATCCTGGCATCCGGTGAACAATGAGGAGGAGAGGATGCTGAGCAGAATGAAAAAAAATGAACGGTTCATGACGAGATGCTTTATGGATACAAACATACGCAATTTACGATTGATCCGATTTTCGATTTATGATAGAATTGTTCAATTTTGATGCTTGATAGCAGGAATGTAAGATATAAGTTATAAGATTTTGATCCTATGAGGAAAGAGATAACAGGTAAGGTGGTATTGATCACCGGGGCGTCAGCAGGCATTGGTGCGGCTACCGCTCTTTCGTTGGACGGGGAAGGTGCCCGGGTCGACCGGATCGATGTTTTGATCAACAATGCTGCTTCCATGATCGTAGTTCCCGCTGAACAGGTGTCGCAGGAGGATCTTTTACAGGCTATCCATACCAATTTACTGGGGCCGGTTGCCGCCACGCAGGAGGCTGTCATCCAGATGAGAAAACAGGGAGGTGGACAGATTATCAATATAGGCTCTCCGGGCTTCCTGATGGGAATCCCCTTTTATACTCCCTATGTGTGTGCCAAAGCGGCATTTTGTGCCTGGACACGGACCATCCAGGCAGAGTGGGCGGATAGCGGAATCGTGGTGAGTGAGTATTTTTCGGGTTATATTCTGACTGATTCCAGACCGGAGTCCAGGATAGGAGAGGTGGAACAGGATTTTTTAATGAGCCGGAAGCAGAATTGGATGGCCCGGCTGTTCACCCGTCCCAAAACACCGGAAGCAGTGGCAAAACAGCTGGTGAACCTTGTCCGTAATCCCAGGCCGCTTGTCTATTCGGGAATATCTGTATGGATCGGGGCCTGGATTTCCAATCTCTCCGGTTTTCGCCTTTCCATTGCAAGGGAGATGGCCGGAACGGCACGTGAGAAATTGAGAGATCTTTGATTTGTGTTACTTTTGTCTCTTTAATCTCAATGGTATGAAACACCGGGGTAGTTTTCTTGTTACCATCATCCTCGTGAGTATTGGTTCCCAGCTCTTTTCTCAGAACGACACCATTTCCGATTCTATAAGCCGGGATGATTCCCTGAACAGGAAACTCAGCGAATTCACCGATCAGATCCGAAAGAGCGAACAACAACGGGTGGCTGATTCCATTCGCAGACTGGATCTTCAACGGGAGCTGGAACTGGTCAAAGCCAGCGATTATATTCGTCGACAGGAACTGCAGAACCGGATCAGTCAACTGGAACAGGGGGACTCCATCCGTTTGGCACAGAAAAAAAAGCGTGTAGAGGAGATCCTGCAGTCCAGTGTAGGGTTCCCTGTTGCACCCTTTGGAGATACCATCTTTCTGATACTTAATAAGATAGGCCCATTTACACCTCTTGACCGGGTTGAAAGTATCAATAACAAAATTCGACAATTATATAAGGGGAGGCCTTATTACCCGGATTCTCTCCTCATTGTCGAAAATGAAGCCACATATGATCTGGTATACCGGGATCGGATCATTATGAGTATCAGTGATCTGGATGCACTCATACAGGGTACAAGTCAGAGGGCTTTGGCTTCCAAGTACAGGGAAGCTATCAATAAATCAGTGCTGGATCATATCAAACAAAGAAGCCTTGCCAGTATCCTTATACGTATAGGGCTGGTCCTGCTCATCATCGGAGTGGTAACCCTGCTGATCTTTTTATTGAACAGACTTTTCCGCTTTACGAAACGGTACATCCTATCGCACCAGTATCGATTCATCCGAAGCTTCAGGTTCAGGAATTACGAATTTCTTTCCAGAGAGAAGGTCTTGAAAGGGATCCTGTGGTTTAACACGGTCGTTAAAATCTTTTTCTTCGTTTTGGTTGTGTATCTTGCTTTACCCTCTCTGTTCAGTGTCTTTCCGGTGACTGAATCATGGGCAGATACACTGTTGAGATGGGTGATCGATCCCATTAAAGCCATTGTTATAGCATTTGTAAATTACCTCCCCGACCTGATTACCATCATCGTAATTTTCACGGTGGTCAGATACCTGGTGAAGTTGCTCAAATACCTGACGCGTGAAGTGGAAGCAAGAAAACTGAGCCTTCCCGGATTTCATCCTGATTGGGCCAGGCCGACCTTTGGTATCGTAAGGTTCGTCCTCTATGCATTTATGTTCGTGATCATCTTCCCTTACCTGCCTGGATCGGATTCGGATATATTCAAAGGAGTATCTGTCTTCCTGGGTATACTGATTTCGCTTGGATCCTCTTCTGCCATCAGTAACGTAGTAGCCGGATTGGTTATCACATACATGCGGCCTTTTAAAATTGGCGACCGGATCAAGATCGGCGAAGTAACAGGAGATGTCATCGAAAAAACCACATTGGTCATCCGGGTTCGCACCATCAAGAACGAGGAGATCACCATCCCGAACAGCCAGATCCTGACCAGCCATACCATTAATTACAGCACCTCGGCAGCGAAGGCCGGGTTGATCCTTCATACCACCGTAACGATCGGCTACGATGTTCCATGGAAAAAAGTACATGAACTACTGATCGGTGCTGCTAAAACTACCACCGGCATCGATCAGGAAAAAGATCCATTTGTGCTGCAGACCAGCTTGGACGATAGTTATGTATCCTACCAGCTCAATGCGTACACAAAGCAGCCAGAAAAGAGTGCACTCATATACTCCGACCTTCATCAGTACATCCAGGACAAGTTCAATGAAGCTGGCGTTGAGATCATGTCTCCCCATTACCGGGCTGTAAGGGATGGAAATCAGGCGACTATTCCTCCCGATTACCTTCCCGCTGATTATTCACCGCCGTACTTCAGAGTTGACAATCCGGACCAGAAGTAGCATATTCAATGAATCCATCCCTAAACAGTAGACTATGAATAAATCCGTCCCACTGAAACAACGTCCGGTCGATTACATCTACCTTGTTTTTTTCTTCATCAACCTCTTTTTTATCACTTATATCGTAGATCTGGAACAACTGGTTGTTGGAGACCCGGCGAACTTCGAATACCCGATCTGGCCGTTCCCTTTTTTCATCGATATGGTACACTGGTGGGGACGTACTTTCGATCCGCTTCAGTGGTACCGTCCGGTCTGGTGGAAAACGACAATATGGCTGGATGTGCTGATATTCGGACCCTATTATGCCGTTGCCATCTATGCCTTTATCAAAGGGAAGGACTGGATCCGTATCCCGACGATCATCGTCATGCCGATCCTCTTTACCAATGTCACGATCATCTGCAGTGAAGAGATCTGGGGGCCCACACCTGCGCTGAATCTTCCACTGGTGTTAATGGCCAATGCTCCCTGGTTCTTCTTTCCCGTCTTTTTGGTCTGGAAGATGTGGAAAAATCACAATCCGTTCACCAAAGCCCAGTAAGTATGCTGCCCCTCTTCTCCTCCTTTAACCTGAAAGGGATCCCCGTGAAGAACAGGGTGATCATGCCCCCGATGGTTTGTTTCGGATACGCCGGTGACGATGGGTTCGTCACACGGAGAAACCTGCATCACTACCGGGAGCGGGCAGAAGGGGGAGCCGGTATCATTGTGACAGAGGCCGCCTGTATCCGGAAGGAAGGCCGGACCGCAAACTCGCAGCTGGGTATCTGGTCCGACGACCATATCGAAGGATTAAGCCACATCCCGGAGATTGTCAAAAGCTATGGTGCTGTTTCGCTGATCCAATTGCACCATGCCGGGTTGATTGCACCGGAGAGTGTCACGGAACAACCGGTGGCGCCCTCTCTCAATCCAAACTATCCGAATGCACGAAGCCTGACCGTCGAAGAGATCCATGGGTTACGTGATGATTTCATCCGGGCAGCTGTCAGGGCTCAGCAGGCAGGTTTTGACGGGGTTCAGCTGCATGGTGCTCATGGGTACCTGCTCAGTCAGTTCGCATCGACGTTTTATAACCGGCGCGAAGATGACTATGGCACGATTCTGAAGAACCGGATGCGGCTTGCGTGCGAGATCATCGACGGGATCCGCGAAGCCTGCGGGGAATCAATGCTCTTGACTTACCGAATGGGGGCCAACTCCCCGACTCTGGCCGATGGAATAGCCATTGCACACCTCCTGGAACAGAAACCCATTGATATGCTGGATGTATCCCATGGAGGCTCCATGGTGACTCTTCCCCGCCCCCCGAAAGGATTTGATTATAACTGGATATGTTATTCCGGAACAGTCATCAGGCAGGAGGTTGGAATTCCCGTCGGGGTGGTCAATGAGATCCGTACTCCTGAACGTGCTAATTACCTGATTGAAAATAACCTGGCCGATTTTGTCAACCTCGGCCGCCCCATTCTGGCCGATCCGCACTGGGTTTCCAAAGCCCAGCACCATGAAGAGATGATTGTGGCATGCCTGAACTGCAGGCCCCGCTGTAAGTGGTATACGGACAGCGCCCACTGTCCGGCGCTGCAGATCCGGATGAAAAAGGAACTTTACTGATCTTTTCTGAAAGTCTTCTCCAACCTGATTCGAGCTCCGGATGGTCAAACTCCGTGAAGATCTTAAGCTCCATACTTGCTGAATATCCTGAGAAAAGTGTATTGGTGATGCCAGCGTGAACCCTTCATGGCCGTTCGGGGCAACTCGAGTAATGGATGGGTTCCCAATGGCTGCTGGTCAGTTGTCAGGCCGAAGAGGTATCCAGCCCGGGTTGCGAACTGCAGCGTTCGTACATCATATTGCCCATAAGGGTAGGCCACGGTAATAACCGGCTTGCCTGCTATCGCTTCCAGGATGCTTTTAGACTCCTGTAACTCCTCTTTCAGCTCCTCATCCGTAAGCTTGGTTACAGGCCGGTGCGACAGTAGATGGGAGCCAATCTCCCACCCTGCATCTCCCAGTTCCCTTATCTGATCAGGAGTAACAAACGATTGAGGAGCAGGATCTGTGTTGGTGACAATATGAACGTCCTGCCTGGCGATGAGCGAGGCGATAGGAAAGAGCACGGCCGGGATATTGTATCTCTGCAGGATCTGAAACCCGTTGTTGTATATAGAGGTGGATCCGTCGTCGAAAGTCAGAATAGCTGTATTTTCCGGTTGCTGGAACAACTGATCCGGTCCTGTCCGCTCAAAGGTGGTGAACCGAAAACCTTGTCGCAGGAACCACCTGATCTGCCAGTCAAACTGCTTTGGAGTGGTATAGAGACCGTGTATCCTGGAAAGTGGTGAGGGTCGGGCAATGGAGTGATAGAGCAGAATAACCATCAGGCTTGAAGTATTTTTTCGAACTGGTCCAGTGTATCATTGAGATTGTTTCAGGCCCATATTCCAACGATATCTTTGAATGAGTCGAATCCAGACTGTAGATGCAGATCCCGGTTTCAGTTTATGGAATCGAGCCTGGCGATCATGGTCTTTACCAGGGCATTATACTCCTTCAGGTGAGCTGTATCCACCGGCTCTGCCGGAGGCGATTCCATCTTGAGAGGGTCCACCGGTGAATTGTTCTTATAGACCCGGAAATCCAAATGGGCGCCGGTAGAAAGACCACTGCTTCCGACATATCCGATTACATCCCCCTGTTTGACATACTTTCCGGCTTTTATCCCCGCACCATAGCCGGAAAGGTGTCCATAACCCGTGGCATACACACTGTTGTGCCGGATCCTGACATGCCGGCCAAATCCCCCGTTCCACCCTGCATCCACCACTTTGCCGTCACCCAGGGCCACCACCGGAGTACCACGCGGAGCCACATAATCTACGCCGTAATGCGGACGGGAAATTTTCAGGATCGGATGCATCCGGGAGCGAGTGAACCGGGAACTGATGCGGGAAAACCGCAGCGGGGCCTTTAAAAACGTGCGTTGAAGGCTCTGTGCCAGTTCATCAAAATATGCCCCTGCACTATCCTGCTCAAAGTAAAACGCGTAGTAATCATGGCCTGATGATTCAAACCGTGAGACCAGAATATTTCCAATCCCGACCGGGACCGCATCAATTGATAAAGCCTCATAAATAACCTTGAAATTATCTCCCTTCTGAAGTCCGTAGAAGTCAATGGTCCAGGCATATACATCCGACATCTTCAAGGCGAGATTGATGTCAAGACCGTCATCCACGAAGGTGTTCCACAGAGAGGAAGAGATCGTTCCTGATGCGTTTTTCACCGACCTGGTCACCTTTTTCTTATCCCGGTAAACCCGGAGGGAGTCCTTGAAATCGTAAACAACGAAATCGGTGGCCGTGATCTCATAGATAAAGTAGATCGTTTGTTTTAAACTGTCCCGGGAGGTAATCACCGCGTACCTGTTCCCTGGACGTATCTTTCGAACATCGAAGATCTGACGTGATGTTCGCGCGATCCGGTCGATCATTTGCAGGGAAACCAGCGGGGACAGAATCTCCGATAAATTCTGATTTCGTTCCACCTCGCCATATTCGATATCAAAGGTGTCGAGGTTGATGTGATATGCAATCCGGGATACGGGATCCGGAATTTGAATTTCCGCTTCCTTCGGAAGTGTCAGAGAGACGATCAAACCGATGAGAATAAGCAACAGGATGATGATCGGGAAAACGAGTCTTAGATGGGATTTCTTCATTGCGTAAAAATAGGTCTTTCTCCTTATTTATTCATACATTTACCTCTTGAAATACCTTTTATTGAAGCATAGTAGGATGCATTACGTGTTTACCGTTTTGACTCTGATCGTGATGACGAATCAAACCATCTTTTCCAGCCCTGGTGACAAATATAAACTTGAACAGCATCCTGACGGCCTGATCTTCAGGTATGATAACTATACGATGCAGGTGCAGGTCTGTTCGCCGCGGATATTTCATATCCTGTGCGTTCCCGGAACGCAGCTCCCCGAGAAAAAAAGTCTGTCGGTTATCCGGGAATGGGATCCGGTATCATGGAGACTGGAGAAGAGGGGAGGGGAGGTTGTGATCCTCACCGACGAAGCCAGGGTCAAGATTGATCCGGCCAGCATTCTCTGTAAATTCTATAATCATTCGGACGATCTGGTTCTGGAAGAGAAGGAACGGGCTTTCAGCCCAACTACACTGAACGACACTCCAACCTGGAATGTGTTCGAAACATTCAAACTTTCCCCGGACGAAGCTATATATGGATTAGGACAGTACCAGTATGGGTGGATGAATCACCGTGGGAAAGAGGTGACGCTGATCCAAACCAATACGGTGGCTGTCAATCCTTTCCTGGTATCCACCAAAGGGTGGGGGATCCTGTGGGACAACTATTCCAAAACCTATTTCCGCGACGACCGGAACGGGGCGACCTTCTGGTCGGAATATGGGGATGCGACAGATTATTATGTAGTTATAGCCGATAATTTCGATGGGGTGATCGCCGGGTACAGACTGGCTACCGGTCAGGCACCCATGTTGGGGAAATGGGTTTTTGGATTCTGGCAAAGCAAGGAGCGTTATGTATCGGCAAAAGAACTTACCGATGTGGTGGCAGAATACAGGATGAGGCGCCTCCCGCTGGATGTCATTGTCCAGGACTGGCGCTACTGGGGTGAAAACAATCTGTGGAGTTCCATGGAGTTTGACCCAAAGGTCTACCCGGAACCGGAAAAAACACTGGAAATCCTGCATACCCGGTTTCACGTCCACTATGTGATTTCCATCTGGCCGGTGCTGGGCCGGGACACAAAAATCTTCAAAGAATTGCAAGCTAAAGGATTAACTTATCCCCCTGTCCATTGGAGCAGTGGATACCTGTATGATGCATTCAGTATGGAAGCCAGGAATATTTACTGGAAGTATATCAGCAATGGCCTGATGTCGAAGGGTATAGACGGCTTATGGATGGATGCCACCGAACCGGAGCTGGCCGACCAGCACACCTTTGAAGAGTCGGAAGCGAACATCCGGCAGTTGGGGAGAACGGCTCTGGGCCCGATCGACAAATACTTGAATCCGTACTCCCTGATGACCACGGAAGGGGTCTATGGTAACTGGCGGGCCGACTATCCGGATAAGCGGGTAGTGATTCTTACCCGTTCGGCCTTTGCAGGACAGCAGCGCAATGCGGCCATCACCTGGTCGGGGGATATCAATGCCAGATATGATGTGCTGAGACGACAAATCTCTGCCGGCCTTAATTTTTCTATGGCTGGTATTCCATACTGGACCAACGACATCGGTGCTTTTTTTCTCGAGGGTCACGACAAGGGCTTCGGCCCGGGACAGTATCCTGATGGTCCCCGCGATCCATCCTATAAAGAGCTTTTCGTCAGGTGGTTCCAATTTGGCGCCTTCTGCCCGGTTTTTCGCTCACATGGCACCAACCATCCCCGGGAGGTCTGGCAGTTCGGGGATGTCGGTACCTGGGCCTACGATGCCATGGAACGATTCCTGAACCTTCGTTACCGCCTTCTCCCATATATTTATTCGATCTCCTGGCAGGTTACCTCGGAAGGCTATACTATGATGCGGGGACTTGCTATGGATTTCAGTGAAGATAAAAAGACATATGACCTTGACAATGAGTATCTCTTTGGTCCTGCTATTATGGTTTGTCCGGTAACGGAGGAGCAGTATTTCCCAAAAGATACTGCGTCTCGCCGATCCCTTGACAATCCTGCCTCCATCCATGTCTACCTGCCTGAAGGAACCGACTGGATAGACTTCTGGACCGGAGAACGATGGCAGGGAGGACAAACACTCTCCCGGGAAACACCGATGGATATGATCCCGCTGTACATCAGGGCCGGATCGATCATTCCCATGGGCCCCTTTCTTCAGTATACCGGTGAAAAACCGGCCGATCCCATCGAACTCCGCATTTATCCGGGAACAAATGGTTCATTCACATTGTACGAGGATGAAGGAGAAAACTACAATTATGAAAAGGGGGCATTCTCTACGATTGAGTTCACCTGGAATAATGAATCGGGAGTACTGGAGATCGGAAAACGGAAAGGATCCTTCCCCGGAATGCTCCAGACCAGACGCTTCAATGTGGTGGTGGTGACACCGGATTCCGGAACAGGAGTTGAGATCACCTCTGATCCGAAAAGTGTAATTCAATATTCTGGAGAGGAATTGATCAGGAAGTTGTAGGTGTGTCTATGGTTCGCTAATCCTTTAAACACCTGATGGAAAGAGCATTGGAAATGCTGGATGGATAATAGGAGACGCTGTGATTATAGGTGTTCAGGCCATGTGCCCAACCTTTGTTCACAGCATGGCTGGTAGAAGACCAGAGCATGGTGGCAAAATCCAGAAAACTCCAGCTTTTATTGATAAACCTCGCTCCTTTAAAAAGTGCATTAAAACCGGATGGGCCGGATGTTTTCAGTGAATCCCCTGCAAATGCATTTCCCTGGTAAAGATCAAATAACGCCTGCCATTCTGCTTCTGTTGGGATATGCCAGGCAGGAGGGCACATGCCCTGGATTCCCTCTTCGCCGGAATATTGCATTAATTCATCCCATTGGTATAGTCCTCCGGACTGGTCACAATTCGTAACATTGTTGGCATAACAATATTTCTCCAGGATACAATTGTCTCGTTGCTGTGAACTGGAAAGAATGAAATTGCCCGCATTGAGGTTCTCCGCCATCCAGCACTGAGAACCGATCTGAACAGTAGGATATACCTGATTGTCGCGGATGTCAGTTAGCATTAATCCACAGGAAAATGGCTGAGACGGAACTATCCGGATGATTTGTGAGGCGGAGCTATCACAATGATTCACATTTGAATAGGTATACGTTATCACTGAGGAATCCTGTGTGACAGGTACCAGGGCAGGATAAAACATCGAATCCTGCACCCCTGCACCGCTGTATACTCCTCCTCCGGGGATCCCGCCGCGTAAAAGAAATGGTCTGGCATCCCGTGTAGTGATCGTGACGCAGATGTTCAATGCGACATAGGGGAGAGGCAGGACCGTCATTGTGATTTCATTGGATAGAACCGGATTGGTCACCGGACACAGATAATCTGATGTCATCTGGCAGGATATGATATCTCCATCAGCAGGGAGGTGGAAAAATTGCGTGCTGTTGGTTCCTGCGTCAATCCCGTTAACTTTCCACTGATAGACCGGATTCGTGCCGCCATTGGTCGGGGTGGCGGTAAATTCCACGGATGTACCTGTACAAACAGGATTTGAAGAGGCAGTAATCGTCACACCGGCGGCAAGATATGGCTGGATGGTCATGCCAATGGCATTTGAAGTAGCTGGGTTCCCGACCGGGCATGGTTCGTTGGAGGTCAACAGGCAGGTCAAAATGTCGCCATCAGCCGGAGTATAGGAAAAGGATGGGTTGTTTGTTCCCGTATTCACTCCGTTTACCTGCCATTGATAAACGGGTGCCGATCCACCATTGACGGGCGTGGCAGTGAAAAGAACCGGCTCTCCCTGGCAGGATGGGTTCGATGATGCAGAGATCGTAATACCTACCGTCAGATTTTGTAGCACAACCATCGTAATGGCATTGGATAATGCCGGGTTACCGGTCGTACAGGTCTCGTTTGATGTCAGTAAACAGGTAACGACATCTCCATCAGCAGGTACATAAGAGAAGGAGGTGCTGTTGGTTCCTGCATTGCTGCCGTTGACCATCCATTGGTAGACCGGCGCGGTGCCTCCATTCGTAGGGCTGGCCGTGAAAATAACCGGGTTCCCTTCACAAACCGGGTTCTCTGAGACCGTAATGGAAAGGCTGACCGGCAGGTAGGGAAGGACGGTCATGACGATGGTGTTGGATGTCGCCGGATTCCCTGTGGCACAAAGATAATCAGATGTCATAACACAGACTATGAGATCTCCGTTGGCAGGGGTATATGAGAAGGTAGAATTGTTTGTTCCGGTGGTTGTCCCGTTGACCTGCCACTGAAATGTGGGATTAGTACCTCCATTTGAGGGAGTTGCCGTATAGGTAACCTGGGTTCCCTCACAAGCAGGATTATCTGAAGCGGTTATGTTAACTCCGGCGGGCAGATAGGGAAGAACTGCCATCGTGATGGTATTTGATATGGCCGGATTCCCAACCGGACAGAAGACACTCGAAGTCAACTGGCAGGAAACCACATCTCCATCCGATGGGATATAACTGAATGTAGTACTGGTGGATACTATAATTGTACCGTTGACATTCCATGCGAAACTCGGAGAGGCCCCTCCGTTAACAGGTGTGGCTGTAAAGGTTACCAGAGCTCCTAGACACACAGGATTTGAAGAAGCTGAGATGGTGATTCCGACGGTAAGGTAAGGATAGACGGTCATGGTAATCGCATTGGAGGTAACGGGGTTGCCGGTAGCACATTGGTAATCCGAAGTCATCTTACAGACGACGAGATCTCCATCCACAGGAGTGTACGAAAAAGTCGGGCTGTTTGTTCCCGCGTTACTCCCGTTAACCTGCCATTGGTAAACCGGATTGGATCCACCGTTGGTCGGGGTGGCTGTATAGGTCACCTGGCTTCCCTCACATACCGGATTGTCGGAGGCAACTATGGTAACACCGGCGGCAAGGTTAGGAAGAACAACCATTGAGATAAGATTGGATGATGCCGGATTCCCGGTTGTGCAGATTTCGCTCGACGTAAGTTGACAGGAAATGATATCTCCCGAAACCGGTACATAACTGAATAGCGGGCTGTTCGTTCCCGCATTGCTCCCGTTAACCTGCCATTGGTAAATGGGAGAGGATCCCCCGTTAACGGGCGTAGCCAAAAAGAAAACAACATCCCCCTCACAGGATGGATTTGATGATGCAGTAATGGTCACACTCACAGGGAGATTGGGCAACACAGTCATGGTTATCGCATTGGATAGGGCCGGGTTACCGGTTGCACAACTTGCATCGGATGTGAGTGAAACGGTAATTACATCTCCGTCGGCCGGTGTGTAACTAAACGTGGAGCTGTTAAGTCCTTTATTCATGCCGTTGACCATCCACTGGTAGTCCGGCATAGTTCCGCCGTTGGTAGGAATAGCCGTAAAAACAACCGGGACCCCTTCACAGGCCGGATTCGCTGAAGCTGTGATCCACACGCTGACAGGAAGGTTGGGAAGGACAACCATGGTGATGGTGTTGGATTTTGCCGGGTTTCCGGTGGCACAGAGATAATCCGATGTAATGAAACAGTCAATCTTATCCCCATCAAGCGGAATGTAACTGAAGGTAGAACTATTTGTGCCCACGTTCATCCCGTTCACCTGCCACTGGTAGAACGGATTTGCACCCCCATTTACAGGGATTGCCGTGTAAGTAACCTGAGTTCCCTCACACACTGGATTTTCAGAAGCAGAAATCGTTATACCGGCAGGAAGGTAAGGGAGCACTGTCATCGTAATGCTATTTGAAGTAGCCGGATTACCGGTTGTACAGGTGGCATTCGAGGTGAGGATACAGGTTACCACATCTCCATTAACCGGGATATACGAATAGGTAGAACTGTTGGTGCCGACATTGACCCCATTCACCTGCCACTGGTAGAACGGTGCGGATCCACCGTTGGTGGGAGTAGCAGTGAATGTAACCAGGGTCACTTCACACACCGGATTGGCTGAAGCAGTGATGAGATTGGAGACTGCCAGGTTGGGATTTACAATCATGGTGATGGCGTTTGATGTAGCCGGGTTTCCAGTGGCACACAGGTAGTCGGATGTAATCTGACAGGTAATGATATCTCCGTTTACCGGAGTGTACGTATAGGTTGAATTGTTTGTCCCCACATTGACTCCATTCACGTTCCACTGGTACACCGGTGATGAGCCTCCGTTCATCGGGGTTGCAGTAAAGGTGACCTGAGTCCCTTCGCAAACCGGATTGGCAGATGCTGTGATGGTCACCCCTGCTGGCAGATTGGGCAAAATGGTCATCGTGATGGCATTGGAGGTGGCCGGACTACCGGTAGCGCAGAGTGCATTGGAGGTAAGGATACAGGTGATGATATCACCGTTTGCGGGAACATAGCTGAACGTAGAGTTATTGGTGCCTGCATTGACGCTGTTCACCTTCCACTGATAAACCGGATTGGATCCGCCATTCACCGGAATCGCTGTAAATAATACAGCATTTCCTTGACACGCAGGATTGGCCGACACCGTTATAGTAATACTCACGGGAGCAATTGAATAAACCGTCATGGTGATGGCATTGGATGTAGCGGGATTGCCGGAGGCACAGGAGAGACTTGAAGTGAGCTGGCAGGTGACTACATCTCCGTTTGCTGGTGTATAGGTATAGACCGTACTGTTGCTTCCCACGTTTACTCCATTGACTTTCCACTGATAAAAAGGTGAAGGGCCTCCATTAGCAGATGTGGCAGTAAAGGTGACCGGTGTTCCCGCACAAATAAAATTATTGGATGCTGATATGGAAATGGTGACAGGCAGGTTTGTACTGACGGTCATAATTACCTGGTTGGATGTGGCAGGGTTTCCGCTGACACAGGCAAGACTGGAGGTGAGCTGACAGGTAACGATATCGCCATTCGACGGGATATAGGAAAACATCGAAAGGTTTGCACCGGTATTGATCCCATTGACTTTCCATTGATAAGAGGGGGAGGAGCCCCCATTCACAGGGGTAGCTGTAAATGTGACGATGTTTCCCGGACAGACTGGATTTGTCGATGCTGCGATCGTTACGCTCACCGGAAGGGTGGGATTCACAGTCATGGTGATCGTATTGGACGAAGCCGGATTTCCCGTTGCGCAGGTCAGGCTGGAAGTGAGCTCGCAGGCGATGATATCGCCGTTGGAAGGGGCAAACGTATAGGTGTCACTATTGGTTCCTACATTGATCCCATTCACGGTCCACTGGTAAGCAGGAGCTGTTCCACCATTAACGGGAGTCGCGGTGTAGGTGACGGATTGACCCTGGCAGGCTGGATTCGCTGAAGCTGCAATACTCACACTGACAGGTATGCTGGTATTAACGGTCATCGTAACTGCATTCGAAGTAGCCGGGTTCCCGGTGGTGCAGTTGGCATTGGATGTAAGAACACAGGTAACAACATCACCTGAGGTAGGAACAAATGTGTAGGTGGTGCTGTTTGTCCCTACATTGATCCCATTTAATTTCCACTGATAAGATGGAAAAGAACCTCCGTTGACCGGAGTGGCTGTAAACGTGACACTACTTCCCTGACACACAGGGTTGGCGGAAGGAGCAATAGATACGCTGACCGACAGGATAGGGCTGACCGACATGGTAATCGGATTTGAAGTAGCCGGATTACCGGATGGACAGGTAATGTTGGATGTGAGAATACAAGTCACCACATCGTCATTCATCGGTGAATAACTATAAACCGGATTATTCGTTCCGGCATTTACACCATTTACCTTCCACTGGTAGGCCGGAGAAGATCCCCCGTTCGTAGGAGTCGCGGTATAGGTAACGGTATTCCCCTGACAAACAGGGTTTGATGATGCGACAATGGAGACACTGACCGGGAGATTCGGATTCACCGTCATGGTAATCTGATTCGACAGCGCGGGATTGCCCGCGGTGCAGGTCTCGTTTGACTGCAGGTAACAACTTACCTGATCGCCGTTTGAAGGGGTATAGGAGTAAGAAGGGCTGTTGGCCCCTACATTAAAACCGTTCACAACCCATTGATAGGTGGGTCCTGAACCCCCATTTACAGGAATAGCGGTAAAGGTGACTGATGTACCCTGACAGACCGGATTCGAACTGGCACTGATGGTGATGCTCACCGGGAGGTTCGGATTAACGGTCATGGTAATGGCATTCGACGTAGCCGGATTTCCCGATGTGCAGGTAGCACTTGAGGTAAGCTGACAGGTGACAACATCCCCGTTAACAGGGACATATAAATATGTTGGACTGTTACTTCCAACATTCACACCATTGACTTTCCATTGATATACGGGAGAGGAACCCCCATTTACTGCTGTGGCTGTAAACAGTATGCCGGTTCCGTCGCATACCGGATTGGCTGATGCGGTTATCGATACACTGACAGGTAAAATCGGACTTACGGTCATTACCACAGGATTCGATGTAGCCGGATTTCCTGATGTACAGGTTTCACTTGAAGTTAAAATACAGGTAACCACATCACCTGTTACCGGAGTATAGGTAAAAGACGGACTATTTGAGCCTGCATTGACGCCGTTTACTTTCCATTGATAGACAGGAGAGGATCCACCATTAACGGGAGAGGCGGTGAACGTAACGGAGGTCCCATTGCAAACGGGATTGGCACTGGAAGTAATGGTGATATTGACGGGAAGGTTCGGATTCACCGTCATGGTGATTGAATTCGACGTAGCCGGATTTCCGGTTGCACAGAGTGCATTGGAGGTGAGCTCGCACAAAACTACATCTCCGTTTGAAGGAGTATAGGTAAAGATGGGGGAAGATGCCCCTACACTGATACCATTTACCTTCCACTGATACGTAGGAGAAGTGCCTCCGTTTACCGGTGTAGCAGTGAATGTGACCGGGGTTCCTTCACATACCGGATTTGCGGAGGTAACGATCGAAACTCCGACAAGACTGGGATTAACAGTTACATCCAGGTGTCCCGGAGCAGTTGCTTCTGTATAGGTTACTTCAAGAGTCTGCGCTCCGGCTGTGTTCCATGTCACGGTAATTGCATCTGTGCCGGATCCAGAAGTGATAGCCCCCCCCGGAGAAATTGTCCAGACATAGTTTGTCATTCCCGATTCGGTCGTATAGATATGTCCGCTTGTCCCTTCACAAACACTGGTTGGGCCTGTGATGGTGGCAGGTAAGGGAGGAAAGCTGCCGGAGTCAGGGGTAGCAATGGTTCTGCATAATACACTGATCAGGAGAAAAAGGAGTATGTGTATTTTTTTTCCCATGAAACCTGTGTTCCTGATTGACGTGAATGATACAATTTCTTTAAATACAGACACAAGATTGTTATTCAGGTTGCAGTTAACAAATATACAATTTTAAATATACTTTTGCAAAATCGTCATTCGGTAAATCGTAAATTGATTTTCACGACTTCCGGCTGGTTTCCCAGTCGTAATGGGGGGCCCCAGGTACCGTATCCACAGGAGACATAGAAATGGGTGTTCCCGATCTTTTTGTAACCCCAGCTAAGTTCATAAATAGCGTCGGTAATGAAGTTGAAAGGCCAGAGCTGACCATGATGGGTGTGACCCGACAGCTGCAGATCGATGCCCATGGTGGCATGTTTTGCCAGATTGAAAGGCTGGTGGTCCAGTACGATGACCGGATAGGTGGTATCCACTGAAACCATGATTTCCTCCAGCTCTTTCCTGGGTTGTCCGATAAACCGGGACTTATCCCGGTCGTCCCGGCCCACCAGGTAGAGTTGTTCGTCCACCAGAACGGCTGTGTCCCGCAGCATCCTGATTCCATGGTCCTCCAGGTAGTGTACCGCAGAGGCTACACCACCGATGTATTCATGATTTCCGGTGATGGCATACACACCCAGCCGGGATTGAATGCGGCACAATGCCTCCCCCAGGTTGTAATTGATCACCGGGGCAAGGTCTTCATCTACTATATCCCCTGCAAAGAGAACCAGGTCGGGATGCATCGCATTGATCTTTTTCACCAGCCGGTTGGCTTTGCGGCTGGCAATGATGGTTCCCAGGTGGATATCGGAAGCCATGACAACGGTCATCTCCCCCGGTCGGGCATGAGGTTTGGAAATCGTAAGATCCAGCTCCCTGATCCGGGGAATCCGGGCATTGAGAAATCCTGTCACTATGTACAGCACCGAAAGCCCCAGTACAATCCAAAGGATAACAAGCTTGGTTTGGCCAGGATCTGAGTACCAGGAGGAGGGGAGAAAATGAAGAAGGGAGTTCAGCACCCGGGCAAGGTCAATAATGACCACAGCCAGAAAGAAAAAGAGCATGAATCCGAGCCAGAACGAACCGATCCAGGTGAATACGGCAGTCAGGTGGGAAGGATGCACCCGCTCCAGCACCCGGGCCAGGATGAAGGTGGATGCGATGAACCAGAATAGAACCGAAAACCATCCTCGACAGTGCGACCCGGAGGGGATGGCCTGGAGTCCTCTGACGAAGATGTAGGTATTCACCGCACCATAAACGACCAGAACGATGGAAAAAAAGATGATCAAGGTGATTGTTTTCATATGAATTGCGTAAAAGATGATAAAGTTATGATATTTTAATCGTTGCTTCTTTTTATATCTTTGCAATAACACCCCAACCAATCGCTTCTTTATGGAACTATCATTTACCCTCGGATGGATCGACTATACGATCATGATCGTATATTTTGCCTTTGTTCTGGGAATTGGGTATGCTCTGAAACGATACATGAAGTCGAGCTCCGATTTTCTGACTGGGGGGAAGTCGATCCCTGCCTGGATCACGGGTCTGGCATTCATTTCCACTAACCTGGGCGCGCTGGAGGTGATGGGAATGGCGGCGTCAGGAGCTAAATACGGGATGATCACAACCCACTTCTACTGGATCGGAGCCATCCCTGCAATGATCTTCCTGGGCCTCTTCATGATGCCCTTTTACTATGGCTCCAAAGCCCGGTCGGTACCCGAATACCTGAAGCTCCGGTTCGATGAGAAGACCCGGGGCTTCAATGCGGTCTCCTTTGCCGTGATGACCATCTTTGCCAGCGGGATCTCGATGTATGCACTGGCTATGCTGATGGAGACCCTCCTCGGGTGGAATTTCACACTCAGCATTGTCATCTCAGCCATGATCGTGCTGGTGTATACCTACCTCGGCGGATTGAAATCGGCAATTTACAATGAAGTTTTGCAGTTTTTCCTCATCGTGATCGGATTCCTGCCGTTGGTGTTTCTTGGTCTTCTAAGTATCGGCGGATGGGATGGATTAAAAACCCAGCTGGCCGAAGTAGCGGTCAGTCATGGGTATGCAGTCGGAGCCTGGACTGAAACGTGGCGGCCTGTGGCCCACGCTGCTGATAATCCCATGGGTGTCGAATGGTTCGGAATCGTGATGGGACTTGGCTTTGTCCTCTCCTTCGGCTACTGGTGTACCAATTTCCTGGTAGTCCAGCGGGCAATGGCTGCAGGATCCATGTCGGCCGCCCGCAAAACACCCCTGATCGGCGCCCTGCCGAAAATGTTCATCCCCTTCCTGGTAATCGTACCCGGGATGATCGCCATTGCACTCACTTCGAATCCCGATAGCGGCTTTGCCCTCCCACTGAAAGGGAATGGCTACGATTACGACAAAGTGATCCCTTTGATGCTGGGCTATTATTTCCCCGCCGGCGTGCTCGGATTGGGACTTACGGCCCTGATGGCCTCCTTCATGTCGGGAATGGCCGGCAACGTCACCGCATTCAATACCGTATGGACCTATGATATTTACCAGAGCTACATCAACCCGAACAAATCGGATAAGCATTACCTCTGGATGGGGCAGATGGCCACGATCTTTGGCGTTTTGGTGAGCATCGGAGCCGCTTACATGGCCAAGCTGTTCAACAACGTAATGGATTTCCTGCAACTGATCTTTGCATTCATCAATGCCCCATTGTTTGCCACCTTCCTGCTGGGGATGTTCTGGCGACGAACCACCGGCCACGGAGCCTTTTTCGGGTTGCTTTCGGGAACCACTGCCGCAGCTATCCATCATGGATTAACCCAACCCGCGGGAGCCACTTCACTGATCAAGGGTGGCTGGCTGGGAATGGTGGTGCATCAATATCCCAGTGAAATGGCCCAGAACTTCTGGACAGCTATCTTTGCCTTTTCCACCTGTTTAATCCTGACCATCATCATCTCATTACTGACAAAACAGGCTAAATCGAAGGAGGAGCTGACCGGACTGGTCTATTCACTCACCCCGCGGACCAAAGATGATAGTAAGCACTGGTACCAGCGACCCCAGGTCCTGGCGATCATCATCGGGATTATTGCGGTCATTTTATCAATTTTATTCTGGTAAGGAGGAAAAAGTATGGAAATCGACATCAGGTTACCCATCGGATTTATGTTCACACTGCTCGGATTGCTGCTGGTTATTTTCGGTCTGACTACAGAGGGTGATCCCGAACTCTACAGACGTTCGCTGGAGATTAATGTCAATCTCTGGTCGGGACTGCTGATGCTTGTTTTCGGAGGATTAATGCTGCTGTTTGGATTACGCGCAAAACGATCAAAAACAAAATAAGATGAAATCTGTAAAACGAGCCGTGTTTAAATGCCCGATTGGTTTTGTGGAAGTCACGGGTACCAGTTTCGGTATACAGACCGTCACGATCACTGATAACATTCAGCAGAAATGGTTTGTTCCGCTGTGTCTCCGTGAAGCTGTCAT